>JAGBAV010000012.1 GCA_017938795.1 Clostridia bacterium | reverse complement strand
GGGAACTGGAGCCTTCTTCCGGGTCGGTATCCATCGCCCCCGACACCCGTATGTCGGTTCTGAAGCAGGACCACTTTGCCTACGACGCTTACACCGTTCTGGACACGGTCATCATGGGCAACGAAAAGCTTTACGAGGTTATGAAGGAAAAGGACGCCCTCTATATGAAAGAGGATTTCAACGACGAGGACGGGGTTCGCGCTTCGGAGCTGGAGGGCATTTTTGCGGAAATGAACGGTTGGGAGGCGGAATCCGACGCATCCCGCCTGATCGGCGCGCCTCCGGGCTATGTGGGCTACGACGAGGGCGGCCAGCTGACCGAGGCTGTGCGCCGCAGGCCGTACGCCGTCATTCTCTTTGACGAGGTCGAGAAGGCCCATCCGGACGTCTTCAATGTCCTGCTTCAGGTTCTGGATGATGGCCGCATCACCGACTCGCAGGGACGTACGGTGGACTTCAAGAATACCATCATCATCCTGACTAGCAACCTCGGTTCCCCGGCGATCCTTGACGGCATCGATGCTGACGGGCAGATCACCGATGCGGCGCGGAACCAGGTTGAGGCCATGCTGCGCTCGCACTTCCGCCCCGAGTTCCTCAACAGGCTCGATGAGATCGTCTTCTACAAGCCGCTCACCCGCGGCGAGATCGACAGGATCGTCGATCTGCAGACCGCCGACCTCAACCGCCGCCTGAACGACAAGCAGATCACCATGCAGCTGACCGCCGCAGCGCGCGCTCATATCGTCGAGCAGGGCTACGACCCCATCTACGGCGCACGCCCGCTCAAGCGCTTCATGCAGCGCGCCGTGGAAACGCTGATCGCCCGCAAGCTGATTGCTGAGGACGTGAAGCCGCGCAGCACGCTGACCGTGGACTACGACGGCAGCCGCCTGTTCATCACAACGGAGGATGACTGTACTGTCTTCTGATAAACACCCTGGCCCGAATTTACAGAAAAAGAAGGAGACTGCCTCGCAGCCTCCTTCTTCTTTTGCCTTCAGTTCTGTGATTATTTCCGGATCAGCCGCACATTACGCGCGTACAGCTCGCCGGGCAGCATCTGCCTGTAGAGCGAGAGCATCTGCTCCGCCCAATCGCTCCGCTGCGGGATCGCCTCCCCGCACGGGAACACGAGTATGCTGTACTCCACGTCAAACAGCCAGATCCGCACGCTGGTCAGCAGCGCGCCTGCCGCCTCATAAAAGCGGATTCTGCTGCGCGCCTCCTGCTCATCCGGCGCGGCCTTAGGCCGCTCGCACTCGATCATCATTGCCTCGTAAGCGGATGCATAATACCCACGCAGCTGCGCCATCAGCGCCTTTCCGATGCCCTGACAGCGAAGATGCGGCACGACAGCCAGATAGTCAAGCAGCAGAAGCCCGCCGCTCTGCTGCCTGTAGACAAGCGCATACGCGACCATCTCTTCATCCATATATGCGCCAATGACGTCATAGACGCCCTTTTGCTGCATCGTCAGGATGGCGGACAGTCCCTTGAGCTCGCTCGGCGGGAAATCCCTTCGCATATGCTGCTCGTACAACAGCGCCGTCTGCGCCTCATCCATCAGCCGCAGCGTCAGCATGCAGCCTCCCCGCCGCTCTTGGCGACGATATTGCGCACCCAGATGCCCTTCTTCACCAGAATCAGGCCAAAGGTCACCTTCACGATCTCAAGCGCCTGCACCACGAAATAGAGCGGGACAATCGCCATACCGGTCATGTACGCCAGCACGAACGCGACAGGCACGCAGATGCCCCATGTATAGCCGCTGTCAAAAATGAAAGTGATGATGGAACGTCCGCCGGAGCGAAGCACAAAATAGCAGCAATGCGCAAACGAATAGACGGGCATCATCACAGCGATGACATACAGCAGCTGCTGCGCAATATCGCGCACATGCTGCTCTGTATTATAGATCTGCGGAATGACCGGCGCGAACACCGCAAGCAGCGCACCCATGATGACATTGCACGCGACGGACAGCGCCATGAGCTTCCATGCTGTATCCTTCGCTCTCTCAATTTCATTCGCACCGAGTGCCTGCCCGACCATGATGGCCACCGCGTTGCCGATGGAGAGGAACACAACCTTAAACATATTGCTGACCGTCGAGGCGATATTGCACGCTGCCACGACATCAAGACCGCGCACGGAATAGCACTGCAGGAGCGTCGCCATGCCCGCGGACCAGAAGAACTCATTGACCAGCAGCGGAAGTCCCTTCTTCATGATGTCGCCCATCAGGAAGCCCGGGACGTAGAGGCTCCTGTATGCGCCGCGGATAAAGCTGAAATGATCCTTGCGCACATGCGTATAGACAACGATGATCACAAGCTCCACATAACGCGAGAGCACCGTCGCAATCGCCGCGCCGGCCACGCCCAGCTTCGGAAAGCCGAACTTGCCGAAGATCAGGAGATAGTTGAACGCAAGATTGACCAGAATTGCCGCAATGCCCGCCGCCATCGGCAGACGCGTCTCTCCCACCTCACGCAGTGTGCTCGCATAAATCTGCGACACGGCAAAGGGCAGCAGCCCCCACAGCATGATCATCAGATAATCCATACCGAAGCCAAGCGTCGCTGCCGCATCCTCCGCCGCCGTACCCTCGGCCAGATAGATCGAAATCAGCTGCTCGGGAACCAGCAGAAACACGAAAAACGCGATCACCAGCATCGCCGCCGCAATCATCCACTTCACACGGAAGCAATGGCGGATGCCTTCCTCGTCCTTCGCTCCGGCATACTGGGTGGAAAAGATGCCCGGTCCGGCAAGGCCGCCGAAAATGCACAGATTGAAGATAAACAGGAGCTGATTGACGATCGCCACAGCGGACATCTCCATCGTGCCGACGCGGCCAACCATCACATTATCCAGCAGGCTGACGATATTGGTCACCGTATTCTGGATAATCACAGGGATTACGATTGACAGAACAACAGAATAAAACGCGCGGTCGCCGATCAGCTTCCTGCCGATCCCGCTGCGCATACGTGCCGACTGCATCTTGTATTCCTCCATCTTTCTCATTGGATATTGCAGATTAATATAGCATATTTATTTATGTTTGTAAACCACTGCTTCAATATGATATACTGTTTTTGAGTATCCCCGTTTCACAAGCGCGCCGACGAAAGGAGAATTGCCATGACTTTTTCCATGATCCACGAGAACTACAATGTCACCAATCTCGACGCCTCCATCGCATTCTACGACAAAGCGCTCGGCCTCAAGGAAGTACGCCGCAAAACCGCATCCGACGGCTCCTTCATCCTCGTCTATCTTGCAGCGCCGGAAGGCGGGTTCGAGCTGGAGCTCACATGGCTGCGCGATCATCCCCAGCCCTATAACCTTGGTGAGTGCGAGTTCCATCTGGCCTTCGGCACGGATGACTATGAAGCCGCGCACAGGCTGCACGAGGAGATGGGCTGTATCTGCTTCGAAAATCCGGCAATGGGCATCTATTTTATCGCAGATCCCGACGGATACTGGCTTGAGATTCTCCCCAACAAGTAGAATTGACGAACATCTGGTCATATATAGCATATATTGTTCGTATATTTGTGCTAAATCTTACTTTACTATCTTTACAATATCAGAAAGTTGATGTATGATTCCCTTGTCATCTTTCCTTATCTATTGTAAAAATTATACAGGAGGAAGAATCTCATGAAGAAGCTGCTTGCTTTTGTCCTGGCCGCTGTGCTCTGCCTGGCCGCCTGCACCGCCCTCGCCGCTGATCTGAAGATCGGCGTCATTCTGGTTGGTGACGAGACCGAGGGCTACACCCTCTCCCACATCAACGGCATCAAGGAAGCCGCCGCGAACCTCGGCGTTCCGGAGACCCAGATCATCTGGAAGTATAAGTGCCCGGAAGATCAGACCTGCTACGACGCCGCGCTTGACTGCATCGGCCAGGGCTGCAACCTGATCATCTCCAACTCCTACGGCCATCAGACCTACATGGTTCTCGCCGCTGAAGAGTATCCGGATGTGACCTTCACGTCCATGACCGGCGACTTCGCTGCGCTGACCGGCCTTGATAACTTCAAGAACGCTTTCACCAAGATCTACGAAGCCCGCTACGTCTCCGGTGTCGTTGCCGGCATGAAGGTTGCCGAGCTGGTCGCCTCTGGCGAGCTGACCGCCGAGAAGTATCCGAACTCCTTCGATGCTGACGGCAACATCAAGATCGGTTATGTCGGCGCTTTCGACTATTCCGAGGTTGTCTCCGGCTACACCGCTTTCTTCCTTGGCATCCGCTCCATCGTCCCGAACGTTGTGATGGAAGTCAACTACACCAACTCCTGGTTCGATATCGACAAGGAAGCCGCCGCTGCTGAGGCGCTCATCGCCAAGGGCTGCGTCATCATCGGTCAGCACGCTGACTCCACCGGCGCCCCGGCCGCGACCCAGAAGCTGCTTGACGCCGGCTCCCTGTGCTACTCCGTCGGCTACAACATCGACATGATTCCGACCGCTCCGACCGCAGCCCTCACCTCCCCGACCAATGTCTGGTCTGTGTTCTACACCAAGCTGTTCTCTGCCATGATCAACGGCGAAGAGATCGGCGCCGACTGGGCCGAGGGCTACGCCGCCGACGCCGTCAAGATCACTGATCTGGGCGCCTCCTGCGCTGCCGGTACCGCCGAGAAGGTCGCCGAGGTTGTCGCTGCGATCAAGGACGGCTCCCTGAAGGTTTTCGACGCCAGCACCTTTACCGTCGGCGGCGAGACTCTCTCCTCCGCTCCGGTTGACATGACCATCATGGACTGGGCGACCATGACCGTTGCCTACGCCGGCGAGACCTACGAGGCCATCATTGACGGCGCGTTCGAAGAGTCCACCTTCCGCAGCGCTCCGTACTTCGCCCTGCGCATCGACGGCATCACCGAGATCAAGTAATCTGTACGAAATGAACGAGAAAAGGGAAGCATTCTGCGCTTCCCTTTTCCCTGTTTTATTCACGACAAGGAGTGAGCCCCCTCTATGGAATACGCCATCGAATTGCGGCACATTACGAAGACCTTCGGCAGTGTCGTCGCCAATCACAACGTCTCCCTTGCCGTCAGAAAGGGCGAGATCCTCTCCCTCCTCGGCGAAAATGGCAGCGGCAAGACCACGCTGATGAACATGATCTCCGGCATCTATTATCCGGACAGCGGCGAGATCTTTGTGGGCGGTCAGCCTGTTGAGATCCGCAGCCCGAAGGATGCATATGCGCTGGGTATCGGCATGGTTCATCAGCATTTCAAGCTGATCGATGTTTTCACCGCCGTGGAGAACATCGCTCTCGTGCTTGATAAGCACGAAAAGTATGATCTGAAGGCGATCCGTGCTAAAGCAAAGGCGATCTGCGAGAAGTATGCCTTCGATATTGATCTGGATCAGAAGGTCTATGAGATGAGCGTCAGCCAGAAGCAAACGCTTGAGATCGTCAAGATGCTCTATCGCGGCGCAAGCATCCTCATTCTGGACGAGCCGACCGCATGCTCACGCCGCAGGAGACCGACAGGCTCTTTGCCGTGCTGAAGAATATGCGCGCTGACGGCAAGTCCATCATCATCATCACCCACAAGCTTCATGAAGTTCTCTCCATTTCTGACCGCGTGTCCATCCTGCGCAAGGGCGAATATGCCGGCACGGTTGACACCGATATGGCCACCGAATCCTCCCTCACCGAGCTGATGGTCGGCAAGAAGGTCGAGCTCAATATCGAGTGTCCCGAGCCTGTCAACCGTCATCTGCGGCTGAACGTCCATAATCTCAGCGTCACGAACGCCGAGGGCGTCCGCGTGCTTGATAGTATCTCTTTTGAAGCATTCAGCGGCGAGATCCTTGGCATCGCCGGCATCTCCGGCAACGGCCAGAAGGAGCTGTTGGAAGCCATCGCCGGCCTGCAGCACGTTGACGCCGGCTCAAGCGTCGTCTATTATCCCGACGACGACCGCGACTCCACCGCCGAGCAGCTGATCGGCAAGACCCCGAAGGATATCCGCGATATGGGCGTCCATCTTTCCTTCGTGCCGGAGGATCGCCTTGGCATGGGTCTGGTCGGCTCCATGAGCATGGTGGACAACATGATGCTCAAGAGCTATACCAGCGGCCATTCTCCCTTCGCCGACCGCAAGGCGCCCCGTCATCTTGCCGAGGAGATCAAGGATTCCCTGGGCGTCGTCACCCCGTCCATCAACACCCCGGTCTCCCGCCTCTCCGGCGGAAATGTCCAGAAGGTTCTTGTCGGCCGCGAGATCGCCGATGCGCCTTCCGTGCTGATGACCGCCTATGCCGTTCGCGGCCTTGACATCCACACCAGCTATACGATCTATCATCTGCTCAACGAGCAGAAGCAGAAGGGCGTCGCCATCATCTATGTCGGCGAGGATCTTGATGTGCTGGTCGATCTGTGCGACCGCATTCTCGTCCTCTGTGACGGCAAGAACAACGGCATCGTCGAAGGCCGCAAGACCAGCAAGGAAGAGCTTGGCCTGCTCATGACGAGCCTGCAGGAGAATCACGGAGGTACTGATCGATGAGCCAGATCAATACAGCGGTTCATGAGCCGCTGCTGCGCGTGGTCAAGCGCAGCGAATCCACCATGAAGCAGAAGGTGCTCGTCCGCGCTGCAGCGATTCTGCTGGCGCTGATCGTCGATGCACTGTTCATCTTCTTCATCACCGGTCTCAACCCGATCGCCGTCTATACAACCATGTTCCAGGGAACGTTCTCTACAGCTATGCGCTTCTCCTGGGCGCTGCGCGATCTGGCTTCCCTGCTGCTCATCGGCGTTGCCCTTGCCCCCGCCTTCAAGATGCGCTTCTGGAATACCGGCGCAGAAGGTCAGGTGCTCGTCGGCGCGCTGGCCACCGCTGCCGTCATGGTCTATTACGGCGGCAAGGTGCCCAACTGGCTCCTTTACAGCGCAATGCTTATCGCCAGCATCCTTGCCGGCGCTCTCTGGGGCTTTATCCCCGCCTGGTTCAAGGCGCATTTCAATACGAACGAGACGCTGTTCACCCTGATGATGAACTACGTCGCCATCCAGATTGTCGCGTGCTTCGTCAATATCTGGCGCGGTCAGGCGTCCGGCCTTGGCAAGCTCAATATGAAGAGCAAGGCAGGTTGGTTCCCGCAGTTCTTCGGTCAGCGCTACAACATCAATCTCCTCGTCGTCGTGCTGCTGGTTGTGCTGATGTACTGCTATCTGCGCTACTCCAAGCAGGGCTACGAGATCGCTGTTGTCGGCGAGAGCGAGAATACAGCTCGCTATGCCGGCATCAACGTCGGCAAGGTTATCATCCGTACGATGATCATCTCCGGCGCCCTTTGCGGTCTGACGGGCTTCCTCATCGTCGGCGGCCGCGACCAGACGATCTCCACCGGTACGGCGGGCGGCAACGGCTTTACGGCAATCATCGTCGCATGGCTGTCCAAGTTCAATACGTTCACCATGGCGCTTATCTCCTTCCTGCTGATCTTCCTTGACAAGGGCGCAATGGAGATCGCCTCCGCGTATGCGCTCAACGATTTTGCCTCCGATATCATCGCCGGCATTATTCTCTTCTTTATCCTTGGCAGCGAATTCTTCATCAACTATAAGCTAATTGTCCGCGGCATTCACAAGGAGGTGCGCTGATGGATACGTTGATTGCATGGGTTTCCCGCGCGATTCCCTTCGGCACCATCATTATGTACGGCGCGCTGGGCGAGATCCTCACCCAGAAATCCGGCAACCTGAACCTCGGCGTCCCGGGCATCATGTATCTGGGCGGCTTCGCAGGCTTTGCCAGCGCCTATCTGTATGAAAACACCGCGGCAAATCCCAATACTGTTTTCTGCATCGTGCTGGCTCTCTGCTGTGCATTTGCTGCATCCGTGATCGGCGGCATGATCTACAGCTTCCTGACCATCACCCTGCGCGCCAATCAGAACGTCACCGGCCTTGCCCTGACCACCTTCGGTATGGGCGTCGCCAACTTCTTCGGCGTGTATATCCTTGATGGCCGCACGGCTACCCAGACGATGATCTACAAGGCCTTCCAGACGAGGGTTCCCGTTCTTTCCGGCCTTGGCATCCCGGGTCAGCTCCTCTTTGGCTATGGCTTCATGGTCTATGCTGCGATTGCATTGGCCATTGTCCTGCACATCTTCCTCAATCGCACCCGTTCCGGTCTGAATCTGCGCGCCGTCGGCGAGAATCCTGCGACTGCGGATGCTGCCGGCATCAATGTTACCCGCTATAAGTATCTTGCTACCTGCATCGGCGCGGGTATCTCCGGCCTCGGCGGTCTGTACTATGTGCTTGACTACAATCAGGGTATCTGGGCGACCACCGGCCAGATCGAGGCGCTTGGCTGGCTGGCCGTCGCGCTGGTCATCTTCACGACGTGGAAGCCGCTCTCTGCGATCTGGGGCTCCTACCTGTTCGGCGTCCTGTACTGGCTTTATCAGTTCCTGCCGGCGCTTCTTGGCTTCAGCGTGCCGGGCTATGTGACCGACCTGATCCAGATGGTTCCCTACGTCGTTACCATTGCCGTGCTGATCATCACCTCCCTGCGCAAGAAGCGTGAGGATCAGCCGCCTGCAAGCCTTGGCCTCGCCTACTTCCGTGAGGAGCGCTGATACGGCTCTGCCTCATCTTTGCTCCCATCGCAACACCAGAGAAAGAGAAACACGATATGCTGAAACGACTCTTCATCGCAGCGATAGCCATGCTTTTGCTGCTGGTTCCCGCTTTGTCCCTGTGCGAGGCGCCTGATGCGGGCTGCGTCATCAATCTGATTGAAAACCCTGATGCTCAGTACGCATTCGATCCCGATGCACAGCTGCTTGAGATCATATTCCCCCGCATCTTCTCTTCGGACTGCTCTTTCATCCGCTTCGGTGAAGAAACGATGCTCATCGACTCCTCTACGGAGAGCGAGGAGATGCATGCACGTATCCGTGAGGCCATTGAACTGGTCGGGATTGATCACTTCGATATCGCGTACAACTCTCACCCGCACCGCGATCACATCATGGGCTTCCCCATCATTCACGAGTACGCGCCGTTTAAGAAGTTCCTGATCACCTTCCCCGCCGATTTTGATTGGCGTATGCGCAAGATTGTCCGCATCATGGAAGACGACGGCGTACCTGTTGAGCAGATCGGCGATGGAGATCATCTGTCCCTTGGCGCAAACGGCGAAGTCTCTATCCGCATGATTCAGCGCAACGTCAACCCCTCCTGGCCCGTCAACGATCGCTCTGCCATGCTCTTCATCACCTACGGTGATCGCACCTTCCTGATGAGCGGCGATAACGAAAGCCGCTCCCAGAAGTACTTCGCGGAGACGCTTCCGGAGGGATCGCTCAAGGCGGACATTCTGAAGTATCCTCATCATGGTCATGCGCCGATGATGGTGGAGTTCCGCGCCGCTGTCGATCCGCAGCTTTGCATCACCACGGGCGCCGCAAACGTCATGAAGGATATGAAGAAGCATTTCGAGGAAATCGGTATGCCCTACCTCATCGCCTATCAGGGCATCACCCGCATGCGTACCGACGGCAAAATCTGGGTCGTTGACCGCCTTCAGGACGCACCCACGGAATAACCCAACCAACGAAAAAGACCGGTCTGATCAGACCGGTCTTTTTC
Organism: Clostridia bacterium; assembly: GCA_017938795.1. Taxonomy (GTDB): domain Bacteria; phylum Bacillota; class Clostridia; order Christensenellales; family Aristaeellaceae; genus Ventricola. The sequence continues at coordinate 60,160 of JAGBAV010000012.1, read as the reverse complement.
TGTATTCTCTGCATACGATTCTCCGGAGGGAGATATATGCACATCATCGATTTGCTCATGATCGCAGCAGCTTTATCCGCAGATGCATTTGCGGCGTCCGTATGCAAAGGAATAGCCTGTAATAAGCAGCGTTTCCGCGCAGCATTCGCCTGCGCCTTGTATTTCAGCGTATTCCAGTGCATCATGCCTCTGCTGGGATACATGCTCAGCATTCGCATCGGAGCGGCATTGTCCGCAGTCTCGCCGTATATCGCTTTCGTTCTCCTCACGCTGGTCGGCGTTGGTATGATCCGGAATGAGCAAAGCAGCTCGCCTTCATCAGATCACAGGTCCGGTGCGCTCTCCTTTTCGTCAATGCTTCCCCTTGCCGTCGCGACCAGCATCGACGCCCTGGCAGCAGGCGTCTCTTTTGCCCTGCTGCACGTACATATGCCGTCAGCGCTTTTGATCATCGCAGTCACAACATTCGCGCTGTGCTCGTCCGGCGCTGCGTTTGGCAGCCTCATAGGCAGCAGACTGCAGTCTGCCGCACAGACAGCTGGCGGCTGTATCCTGATCCTGATGGGTTTCAGGATACTCCTCTCGCATCTTCTGGCATAGTATCTGTTTCTTTCAGCAAGCTTCTGCTGGCAATAACGATTGTATATCCGTCCCGCCTGCTGCGCACGCCGGTCGGAGCAAATCCATTCTTCAGCCAGAAGGCTTCGCTCTGTCTGTTGCCCTCAACGAATCCGAGCCTTGCCTCGCTGTATCCTTCCTGACTGAGCGCTTTCAAGCATTCCTGCACAATCCTTGTGCCGATGCCGCGCCCCTGTACGGAAGCGTTCACCATGAAAAGACCGATGAACGCCGTCCCCTTGACCGGATACCCGTCGATCAGATCCAGCACGGCAATCAGACTGCTTCCGTCATAAACGCCCAGATAATGCTTAGCCTCTGCCGTCATGCCGACCGGCAGCGCGTTCAGGTCATGCATGACGCTTTCTGTCGACGGTTCGCTCAGCATCGCATCAAAATACTGCGGATTGGTCTGATAGAGCGCAAGGATTTGCGGCGCGTCTTCCGCTGTCATCTGCCTCAGGATATATGCCTGACTCAGTGTCACTGTATTCATCTTCCCGCCCCTTTGTCATCTGCAGATAAACATACCGTATTCCTTCGGAATGCGGATTACGCCATTCTCCATCCGGCTTTCAAACAAATCCATCAGCATTTCTCTGCTGACCGACTCCACATCAGCCATCGCTGTCAACGACATGACATACTCCGCCAGATCCTCTGCGCGGGTCACAAGGAATGCATCTGGATACTCCAGCTTCGTCACGGAATGAAAGTGCTTCCACAGTTTCTCCTCGCCGTTCTGCAGCGTGAATTCCGTATTCATTGCAATCGGCGGAATCATACCCTTCAGCGCTTCATTCAGCCAGCTCATGATGCCATGGACGCCGTACGTCGCGCAATAGAATGCGCTGCCCGGACGCAGCACACGCCTGACTTCCGCCAGCGCGCCGTCAAGATCCGGCACATGATAGAGCATCATATTCGCAATCACAGCGTCCATGCTCGCGTCCCCATATGGAATCTGTGCAATATCAATCAGTTCGTAGGATACCGATGGCTGTTCGCCAATGTTATTCCTTGCAGCCTCCAGCATACCCTTTGAGAAGTCGGAGAGAATCAGCCTGCAGCCCTGAGGCAGCAATCCCGTTTTTCCGGCCCACATGCTCCCATTTCCGCAGCCCAGTTCGAGGATGCACATCTCCGGCGCAAGCGCGTAATGCTGCAGAATCCAGCTGCCAAAGCCCTGCTGATTAACGCTGTATGTCTGCTGAAACCGGATGCGAATGGACAGGTTCCTGTCCGTGGCATATTGCTTTTTCACGTTTTCGTTCTGCATCACATGCCCTCCCTCTGTTGAACTGACGCCGCCGCAATGATCTGCGGCGGCGTCATGCTTATGGTATTCTGTAGAATCGCTTTCCGTTTTCCCTCGTGATATCGCAGAGCGTCTGCGCATCCATGCCGCGCAGCTGCGCAATATAGGCGCAGATGTAGCCGACATTGACCGGTTCATTCCGCCTTCCCCGAACAGGCTCAGGCGCAAGATACGGGCTGTCCGTCTCGATCATCAGCCGGTCAATCGGCGTATTGACCGCCACCTCATGCAGATTCACAGAACGCGCCAGCGTCACAGGACCGGCGAATGAAATCATACAGCCAAGGCCCAGATAAACCTTCGCGCTCTCCCAGCTTGCAGAGCAGCAATGCACGACGCATTCCGGCAGGCGGCTTTTATGCGCCCGCAGGATGTCAATGACATCCCCATGCGCATCGCGTATATGCAGAATCACCGGCTTATCAAGGGAGTATGCCAGCTCCAGCTGTCTGGCAAAGACGTCCTTCTGAACGTCACGCGGAGACAGGTCATAGTAGTAATCCAGACCGATCTCACCCAGCGCGACGACCTTTTTCTCCGTTGTCAGCCAATTGGTCAGCTGCGGTATATCCTCGTCGGTGAATGCCTTCGCATCATGCGGATGGACGCCGACAGAGGCATAGATGAACGGGGACTGCTTAGCCAGTTCGATGCTGGCAGCGCTGGATTCCATATCTGCGCCGACGCAGACGGTCAGCATATCCCGCTCGCGCATCCTGGCAAGCATTTCCTCACGGTCCGCATCAAAACGCTTGTCCGTCGGATGAGAATGCGTGTCAAACAGACCGATGAGCGGCGGTACGGGAGGTATTTCCTTATGCTTACTCATGATCGGTTCCTGATCAGCCGATCTCGCAGCCGTCTTCCATGTCGGAATCAACGGTCAGCAGGCTCAGCTTGCTGTCGTCCGCATTGGCAGCGCAGAGCAGCATGCCATGGGACTCAACACCGCGGATCTTGCGCGGAGCGAGGTTCGCCAGCAGGACGACCTTCTTGCCGACCATCTCCTCAGGTGTGTAGAACTTCGCAATGCCGGATACGACAATGCGCTCCGTATCGCCCACCTTCAGCGTGGACATAAGCAGCTTGTCCGCCTTGGGCACCTTCTCACACTTGAGAACCTTCGCCACGACGAGCTGAATCTTCTCAAAATCGTCAAACTGACACAGATCCTTCTGGGTAAAGACGGTCTTCTCCTCGTCAGCAGGCGCGGGAAGCTCTTCCTTCTTCTCTTCAGCCTTCTTGGGCTCTTCCTTCTTTGTCTCTTCCGGCTTAGCGTTCTTCTGCGCCTCGGCGATCGCAGCAAGGCGCTCAGCCTCCAGCTTCTCCAGCTCCTTCGCCACATCAATACGCGGGAAGAGTGCTTCGCCCTTATGCACCACGCTGCCCGGCTTCGCGCCGCCGAAGGTCTTCACAGAATCCCACGTCTTGAGCTCGTCCTCGGTCACGCCGATCTGCGCAAAGATACGCTCCGGCGTACGCGGCATCGTCGGGGAAATCAGCACGCCGACAATACGGGCGCACTCCAGCAGGACATACATGACCGTGCCAAGGCGCGGACGATCCTCCTCATTCTTGGCGAGGATCCACGGCGTGGTCAGGTCGATATACTTATTGCAGTCGCCGATCAGCTTCCAGATTTCCACCAGCGCGCTGGAGAACTGCAGGCTGTTCATACTCTTCTCAACAGATGCCCAGAGATTCTCAGCCTGAGCAATCAGCTTCTTATCCAGCTCGGTGTACTCCGCCGGGTCCGGCACAACGCCGCCGAAGTACTTCTCGATCATCGCAACGCTGCGGCTGACGAGGTTGCCAAGGTCATTGGCGAGGTCGGAGTTGATGCGCTTGATCATCGCTTCGTTGGTGAATTCACCATCGGAGCCAAACGGCATCTCCCTCATCAGGAAGTAACGGACAGCGTCGGAGGAATAGCGCTCGCAGAGCTTCACCGGGTCAACGACGTTGCCCTTGGACTTGCTCATCTTGCCGCCGTTGATGACCAGCCAGCCATGGCCAAAGACCTGCTTGGGCAGCGGGATGCCCAGCGCATGCAGCATGATCGGCCAGATGATGGTATGGAAGCGCACGATCTCCTTGCCCACGAGATGGATATCCGCCGGCCAGTACTTCTGGTAAAGCGTATCATCCTCGGAGCCGTATCCCAGCGCGTTGATGTAGTTGGTCAGCGCGTCCACCCAGACATAGACGGTGTGCTTGGGATCAAAGTCAACCGGGATGCCCCACTTGAGGGAGGTACGGGAGACGCACAGATCCTGCAGACCCGGGATGAGGAAGTTATTGAGCATCTCCGTCGCGCGGGTCGCCGGCTGGATGAAATCCGGATGCGTCTTGATATAGTCGATCAGCCAATCCTGATACTTGGAGAGGCGGAAGAAATAGCTCTCCTCACGGGTCTTTTCAACGGGCCTGCCGCAGTCCGGGCAGCAGCCGTCCTTGAGCTGGAGCTCCGTCCAGAAGGACTCACAGGGCGTGCAGTACCAGCCCTCATATTCGCTCTTATAAATATCGCCCTGATCATGCAGCTTCTTGAAGATCCTCTGCACGGACTTGACATGGCGCTCGTCCGTCGTGCGGATGAAGTCATCATACTCCACGTCCATCAGCTTCCAGAGCTTCTTGATGCCGTCCACGATGTGGTCGACATAGGCCTGCGGGGTCACGCCGGCGTCCTGCGCCTTGCGCTCGATCTTCTGGCCATGCTCGTCCGTGCCGGTCAGGAAGAAGACGTCATAGCCGGTCTGCTTCTTGAATCGCGCCATTGTGTCCGCGGCGGTAGAGCAGTAGCTGTGGCCGATATGAAGATTATCGCTGGGATAATAAATCGGCGTCGTGATGTAGAAAGTCGGTTTGCTCATAGTAATCTCCCTTCAAAAAAACGCCCCTCGCATGCGCGAGGGACGACGTATCGTGGTACCACCCTGTTTTTGCAGACGCATTGCGTCTGCCTCTGCGCCCTGTATCGGGGGCTGCCGCCGCGCTTGATTCATCGCGGATGCTCCAAAGCCATACCAGCTGCCGCAGCGCCGCCGGCTTTCACCTTCCCCGGCTCTCTTTAGGCGTGCTCCCGAGCTGCTCTCTTCTTCATCGCAGATCATATACCGTTACATTATAGGGTTTCACAGCAGGTTTGTCAAGCCTCCGCATGAAATCCGCTGCCGGGCAGCTCACTCCGTCAGCTCGGATATATACCGCTGCCAGACGATGCGGTCGACGTCCAGATTGTCGTCCAGATAATACGAAAGCTCCACGAAGATATCCTTCTTATCGCCGATGGGATAATAATAGTGAATCGCATAGCCGCCGTCCGCCTCATAGCGGTACGTGCCGAACTGAAAACCTGCGCTGTCCCAGTTATACAGAAGCCGGTTGCCGTACGCATCCAGCTCCGGATGGCCAAGGTCGCGGTATTTCGCCATCACATCCTGGCCGCTCATGCCGATCTTCGTCGAGCGCGGCGCGGTCATCTTCGGGTTCTTCGTGTCCAGCGCATACAGCACCGGTGATGCGCCGGCCTTCTTGATCAGGAAACGAGCCGTACCCCAGTCATAAACAGCCTCATAGCTCTCCATATCCGGGCTGTACCATTCCTCTTCCGGCAGGACTTCATACGTTTGGGGGGCGCCCCAATTCTTTGTGAAGGTGTTGTAGCCGGTCTTATACAGTTCCATGTTCTTGAAGGTATCCTGCGAACGGAACATGTACTTGAGGTTGCCCTGAACGGAGTATGTCACGCGCATTTCATAGCTGATCTTCCCGTTCTCCGCCACAGCGATGGCACGAAGCTCGCTGTCGCCGACGGGAATCTGGATCGGGCCTGTATACAGCGTGGATTCCGTCGTTGCCTGACGCCCATCAAGCGTGTAGTAGAATGCGACGATCGGAGAGGTGAACTCATTCTTCTCCTCGTCGCCTGCGCGCAGGGAAACCTTCGGCGCCTTCTTGTACTTGCCTGCAGCATAATTGGCCTTTGGCGCAGCGGGCGTCGGGATGATGACCGTATAGTTCGCGGTGATCTGTTCGCTCGGCATGCCGTTATCCGTAAAGCCGATCGCTTTGACCGTCATCTTACCCTCGGGAATATGGATAATCATCCCCTGATTATAGACGAGGCCCGCCTCAGACGGATCCGTGCCGTCCGTGGTATAGTAGACGGTCTGTCCGTCCGGAACGGCGATCGTTACATCGATCTCCTCGTTGTATCGTCCCTCCGGCTGGGAGAACGTCGGTGCAGAAGGCGTGTATTCGCGCAGCATGACGTCGAATTCCTGCGTGCCGATGGCATTCTCGCTGGCTGTCTTCATCAGTGCCAGCGCCTCTGCGTTGTATCCCTGCTGCTGGTAGATGCGGATCAGGTTGCGGTATGCGCTGGGATGCTCCGGCGCGATGTCCGTCATCAGCGACTCATAGATCGGCTTGGCCTCCTCCACGCGCCCCAGCTCTGTCAGCGCCTGCGCCTTCAGCAGCAGCGCATCGACATTATCCGGCTCGCGCTGGACAGCCACCTCCAGCGGCTCAAGTGCACGGGTGAAGTATGCAAGCTCGACCAGCTCGCGCCCGTAGGTCACATATGCATCGGTGCGCGCGGCTTCCCAGCCCCACTGCGCCATCAGCTTCTGACCATCCTCCGTACCAAAGAGCATGTATCCGGCCACAGAGGCGATGAATACCGTCAGGAACAGGACGCAAAGCGCAGCGCGGCGCAGCCTTTTATAGTTCTTCTCATAGATCGGGGGATGCTGCATCGCAGGTTTCCCATCCACCTTGCGGCGGATATGATCCGGCGCATGACGCACGTGGCGCACATCTGCCTGCTCTCTCATTGCCTGCTTGTGCAGACCGACGGGCACACGGCTGGCGGAGCTGAGCGCCTTATAGACCTTCTTCGGCTTCTCCTGCGCGGGAGAGGTATCTGCACTTCGCCCATTCGCAGTATCCTGCTGCATGCCGGCGTTATCCTTATCGGGCTCAACACGGCGCTCGACCCTCGCGTCCGCAGCTGTATCGGGAAGATCCACCTCATTGCGCCTGCGCCTTGTTATGCGCTGGGCAGCGTTGCATCCGGGACATACACGCACACCATCGGACAGTTCACGTCCGCAGTTCGGGCATATCATCAAAGCAGTCCTCCCCTCAAAATGAAATCAGAAATACATGCACAGTCAAATGATCACACGCGCTTGAGAGACTCGTAATACGGATCGCCGGCGAACTCACGCTCCGGCGGCCTGTCGCCGCCCAGCGCATCAATCGCGCTGACAACCTCTACGTAATCAAGATAATTGATCTCCGGGTCCTGCGCGGCGTCATACAGAGCCGGCAGCGCACGATCGTCGCCGTACTTCGCCAGATAGGATGCGAACAGCGCACGCTTACCCTCAGCATGCGCAAAGCGCTCCATCAGCAGCTCATACGTCTTCTCATAGCCGGGATAGTTGCTCAGAATATCCGCAAAGATATCCCGCGCCGCCTCGCTGGCGCCATCCAGCGCAGCAAGTATCGGATTAACGGCTTCCAGCCCCATCGAGATAAGAGACTCGGCGCACATGTCGCCCTTCTCATCGGACTCTTCAAGCCCCGCAATGAAGTCGACATAGAGCTGCATCGGCTTGCTGCTCTCCATCTCTCGCAGAAGGGAGATCGCCGTGAACTGCGCCTCCTCCGTCGCTTTGGGATTCTTCACAATCGCCATCAGACCATCCGCTGCGGCGTCGCCCAGCTCGGCAATACGATCAAGGAGCAGATCCGGCACCGGCACCTTCTGATTGATGTAGTCGCACATCCACTTCACCAGCATATCCGCATCATCATACTGGGCGAAGTAATCCTGCGGCGCCTTTCCGCCGAGCCACGTCGCGGGCTTGCTGAGGAACTCCATGTACACATCGGGCATCATGGCCTCGATCACATCCATGTTGTTCTTGTACTTCTCCCCGTTCTTCTTCACCCACTGGGTCATGTACTGCTCAAAGCGCTTATCAAAATCGACGCAATTCATGGTCATTTTCCTCCCGTTCAGGTAAAATTTCTTCTGTTTTTTCATCCGAAGCGGATGAGAGATTCATTTTCATGGCCCGGCGGATCATCCTGATACAGTGCCGGCATGCCCGCAGGGATACGCCATGCTCCCGGGCAACGGCACGTTCATTGACCTTACGCCCCGACGCCTCATGATACATCAGCTCCAGAGCCGCCACACAGGCATCCTGTCTCTGCTTCGGCGGCGCGCCGTATGCATTCAGGTAAGCAATCCACATCGGCAGCATGACGCCGGGCGCATCAGGGAATCGCTGCATCAGCCTGTCTGCCGCGCGCTGCACTGTCTCCTGTTCGCTCTGCGTCCTGTTCCCCTGTGCCGTCCCTCCGGCGGCCAGGCGGACAAGCCTGCCGCCGATATCCGCATAATACGGCTTAACGCCGTGCCGCGCCGTCAGCACCTGCAGGATAGCCAGCTTCATACCGTCCGGAATCCGCGGCTCCATCAGCGCATCCAGCAGCGACTCATAAGCATCCATCACAGGCATATCGCTCAGCAGCATGATCGCCATCAGCGCCCCATGCCGGCCCGCAAGAGGCGAACGCAGCGCCCACACCGCATGTCTGCACAGCAGTCTGTTCTCGCTGTCATCCCTGTCCGGCTGCTCGTCAGCCATTGCCGCGATCATCCGTGTAACGCGCTCCTGCGCTTCCGCCCGCGTTACATCCATGCCCAGCGTCAGCCGCTCGGTCAGCTCTTCGCTGCCGCATGCAAGCCTGTAATAGGCTTCACAGATGGAATCCTCCGGCATCAGACCACAGACTCTGCCAAATAGTCGGCTCGCCTCTTTCCTGCGGCCAAGGTTCATCATCGCGCAGCCGCGCATCATCATGGCGCGCGTGTGATGCGGTTCCCTTCCGAGGATACGCCCTGTCAGCCGGATCGTCCATGCATCCATGCCGCGCTTCGCGCACTCCGCCGCGACGGCAAAGAGATCGTCTGTCTCCTTCGCCCGCATGGCTGCCAGCTGCACCGCGCGCCGAGCCCTCTGTTCATCGCCGGCCATAGAATACGCATCCGCCAGAACGCAGAGCGTCTGTACACGCCGCCGTCCAAGCCTGTGGGCCTTTTCTGCGTTCTCCAGAGCTGCCTGCGCATCAGCGTCGATCATCGCGCAGCACGCAAGCAGCGCATATCCCTGCGGCGTTTCCTTCAGGCGCAGTGAATGGCGCATGCAGTGCACCGCTGCGGCAGTCTTCCCCGCCTGCAGACGCTCGACAGAGCGCCTCTCCAGCGCAAGCGCGCGCTGCTTTTTGGTCCTCGGCGCAGGCCGCTCGATCTGCCCGCGCAGCTGCTGACTGAACAACCCGGAAAACTCTTCGCTGACGCCCTTCCTGTCCGTGGAGAGGAAACGCTCATAATAGGCCATCGCCCGCGGAAGCTCTCCGCGCTGTGCTGCAGACAGCGCCAGCTGGAAGAGCGCCTGAGAAAGCAGCTCTCCGGCTGTGCGTACAACGCGCAGATACGATCGGGCGGCCTCATCCTCCAGCCCCAGCTCATCATAGGTCTGCGCCAGCTCAAACTCCACATCCTCCCTCAGACCATAAGTCTCTCTGGCCCGGGCGAGCAGCGCCATCGCCTCGTCATACCGTCCGGCACGGCGATGCGCAGACGCGCGCCTGACCAGATACTCGCATGTACTGGCCAGCGGGAATACCTCTCCCATTCTCCGTCACCTCCGGTTCATCACCCTTATTCCGGCTGCTCCCCGGCAGACGCCTCGGCAATCAGCGCACGAAGCTCTTCGCCCGTGAAGGAATAGTCTCTGCGGCAGAAATGGCAGTGCACATTGCAGCCATTCTGCGTCCTGATCATATCCTCGATCTCTTCGACGCCCATGGAAAGAAGCACGCGCTCGATATACTCGCGGGAGCAGTCGCATGTAAGCTGCAGCGGAATCTCCTCAAGAATCTCAGGCTCCAGGCCGCGGAAGCAGCCGGTGACGATCTCCTCAAGGGTCATATCACGCAGCAGCTGGGACATCGCAGAGAACAGCTCAGAGCGCAGCTCCAGCGCATCCAGCAGCTCCTCCGAGCAGCCGGGCATTGCCTGAATCAGGATACCGCCGGCGGAGACGATATCCTCCGCAACCAGCGTACCCAGCGCGCAGAGCGACGGCGTCTGCTCCGATTCGAGATAATACATTGCGAAGTCCTCGGCAATCTCGCCGGAGACCAGCGCAACACGGCCGACGTACGGCTCGCCGAAATTAAAGGAGCGCATGACCGTCATCTGGCCATCCTTACCGATGGCGCCGCCAACGTCGAGCTTGCCGTTCGGCTTGCGCACAAGCTCAATCTCCGGGTGCTCGATCGTCACCTTCACCTTGCCATCCGGGCCGGCAATGGCGCACAGCGGGCCGGCGGGGCCGCCGCCGTTAATGGTCACGGTAATGCGGTCGCCTTCGCTCTTGAGGCCAGCGCCCATGATCGCCGTCGCCGCGATCATTCTGCCCATCGCAGCGCTGCAGGTATTGCTCGCGTTGTGGATATCACGCGCCTTCTGAGCCATCTCCGTCGTATCGCAGAGGAACACGCGCGCCTGACCGCCCATCAGCGTCAGGCGAAGCAGCCTCGATTTCTTCTGTTCCATATGATTAACCTCCTTGTGTCCTGCATTCATCGCAGGGCAGGCTTTACAGCTGTATAATGAATCCGGATATCATCATCCTTCGGCGGCTCCATGGTCATGCCGCCATATGCATGAATCTGCTCAAAACCGGCATCTGCCAGCCACGTCGTGATCTCCTGCTCGCTGTGCGCGCGCTGCCGGTGCTCCTCGCGGAAACGCCTGTAGCGCCCATCCTCTTCGCGAACAAAGAATGTCACGTCCATCGTGATCACATGCGTTTCGGGATTGAGCTGGTTTTTCCACAGGGTTGCCATGCCGTCCCGCTCCTCGCCGAAGAAGGAATCGCCCATGACGTCCTCCAGCTTATGCCGGCTGGAGCAGTCAAAGCACAGCCTGCCTCCCGGCAGAAGCGCAGCATATGCGGCCTCAAAGAAGGCGCGCACATCCCCCTCGCTCGTCAGGTAGTTGACGCCGTCGCATGTCGCCATGACCGCGCCGACACGGCGGGGCAGCGACAGCTTACGCATATCCTGCCGGATAAATGCAGCCTGAACCCCCCACAGCCGCGCTTTCTCCTCCGCCCTGCGCAGCATGGACGCGGACAGGTCCGCGCCTGTCATCTGCAGCCCGGCGGCAGCAAAGCGAACAGTCAGGCTGCCCGTACCGCAGGCGCACTCCGCTGCGCGCACAGGCAGACAGCCATCCTCTCCCCGGATCAGCGAGAGATAGTATTCGCTCCACGCGTCATAGTCGTAATCATCCATCAGCGTATCGTATACGCCGGCAAAATCATCATACATCCTTCTGCTCTACCTTCTCAAGATGCGCAATAATGCCGCCGATGCGCCCGCTTTCCTTCGCAGTCAGGCCAGCCCAGCCGACCTCCAACACGCGCTCAAGCAGACCTGCTTCTCTGGCGGCACGGTATTTCCTCCGTTCCTGTTCCGTCGGTCTGGCGTATTTCATGGGATCACCTCCTGTGCAGCATCATGCCCTGCACAGGAGGGTTTCATGTCTATGATCATACGTCATCAGCGGAGCGTGCAGGGAGAAATGTCAATTATCCTCATCCTCATCGTCGTCATCGGCGACGGTCAGGGGTGCATCCTCGTCCTCATCATCGTCGTCATCATCCAGCAGCAGATCATCCTCGGACTGCGGCCTCAGGCCCATGCCCACGGCTGCGCCTTCGATATGCGGGTTGAGGTATTTATCAAAAATACCGTTGGCGAACGACGCATAGATCAGCCTGGAGGCAGCAAAGCCGAACAGAAGATAATACAGCACAACCACGAGCATCACAATCATATTGCCGTAGTATATGCTGAAGACGAACAGCACAGCCAACGGAATCAGCGTGATCAGGCGGGAAAGCACCATCTTCGGCAGGGAGGCCAGCGCCATCAGCATGGAATTCTTCAGCAGGTTCTTGAAGGTGAGCTCATAACCGATCATCATCGGATAGAGCAGCGGCAGCATCAGCGACCAGATCATCATCACGCAGAGCACGAGCATCAGCGGGAGCATCATCGCAAGATTGCTGTCAGCCAGCTGGCCATAGTACATGACCGCCGTGTAGGTCAGAATCGGCGCAAAGGACGTCATCACAGAGACGCCCAGCGCCTGCTTCCAGTTGCCCTTGAAGGCATCCTTAAAATCCGAAAAGAGGAACGCGTGCTGATCCCGCGCCCAGTTGCGCATGACATACGCCGCGCCGGCAGAGGACGGACCGGTGATCGCAATGCACGGAATCAGACCGATCAGCCACATCATCAGGTAGCCGGACATCTCGCTGAGCATCTGCGCAGCTCCGTTCTCCTCGCTGAGCACAGCTGTGTCGATGGACTGGAGCGCCATGAAATTGATATAGGTCCAGACAAGGAACGGAATCCAGAAGATGAGCTGCAGGAGGTTCACCTTGATGAGATCGAACAGGTGATCCTTCAGCACCAGAAAGAACAGCGACACGCGGTTCTTGGGCATATCCATCTCGCTGTAATCGCGCTTGCCGGCCTTGCCATAATAAATCCTGTCAAAAATTCCCATTGTCGTATCCTCCTGTTATTCACACATAGCTCACAAGCCCGGCGAACATCGCCAGCCCCGGGAGCAGCGCCTCTTCGTCAAAGTCAAATGTACACGCATGCAGCGGGCTGCTGTGCCGTTCATCCCCGCAGCCGCAGAAGACGAACACACCCGGCACGCTGAGCTGATAGTATGAGAAGTCCTCCGCTGTCATCTTCGGAATCGCCTGCATGCAGCGATCGCCAAGCAGATCCCTCACACGCGCAGTCTCCTCCGGGTCATTCTCCACGCAGGGATAGAACACGCGCTTGATGAATTCTGTCTTCGTGCCAAACGCTCTGTCAACCGCGGCAATGTCATCCCGGATGCGCGCCTCCAGCCCGTCGTACACTTCATTGGAGAATGTGCGCACGATGCCCTCCATCCGTGCCTCGGACGCGAGGATATTGCGCTGCGTACCGGCGCTGATTCTGCCGATGGTGATCAGCGCCTGCTTGCAGGGATCCACACAGCGGGCAACCGTTGTCTGCATCAGCGTCAGCAGATGCGCCATCGCAGTGACAGCATCCGTACCCAGATGCGGCGTCGCGCCATGCGCGCTCACGCCATGGATGACAAAATCCATCTCGCAGGTCTGCGCCATGATCGGTCCTTCGCAGACAGCGATCTTCCCCTTCGGGATATCGGGCATCACATGCATGCCGAAGATCACCTCAACATGCGGATCCTCCAGCGCGCCCTCGTCAATCATGCGCTTTGCGCCGCCGAAGGTTTCCTCCGACGGCTGGAACAGCAGCACAACGTCGTCGCGCAGCGTCTGCCTGTTATCCGCAAGCCATTTGGCAAACGTGAGCAGGTTGGCCATGTGCCCGTCATGCCCGCAGGCATGCATCCTGCCCGGATGCTCCGAAGCAAAATACCGCCCCGTCTCTTCCGCCACTGGCAGCGCGTCGATATCCGCGCGGAAAGCAACCACGCGCCCTGTTCCGTTCCCGCAGAAAACGGCGCGTATGCCAGTCCCGACGAATGTGCGAAGATCATCCGGATGCAGCGAAGCAAGCTGCTCCAGGATATAATCATGCGTCTTAAACTCGCAATCGCCCAGTTCAGGGATCCTGTGCAGCGCACGCCTGTGCCGCACAAGCTCGCCAAGGTACGGCGCTGTCCGCCTTTCTATCTCTCTGAAGTCCATGATCCGGCTTCCTTTCATCTGATACAAATGCTTGTCGTGCCTGAAGTCTTCTTCTCCGTACAGGCACAACCAATCAGCATCTATTTTACCACAAGCGCGCGGAAATGAAAAGTCAGGGGGCACATTTCTTCTTCCCGCAGCGTATTTTTTATCAGGCAGGTCAATGTAGTCTGTCTGCACAGGATTGACAAACTCTGCCGCGCCATGTTGACAGATTGCCTTTCTGGTGATATGATGAACGCATTCTACTTTTACACTTTAGCGGGCTGAAACTTGCTATGAAAGGATGATATCTATGGATCGCAAATGGCGTGTCGCAATCGTTGGCGCCACCGGCATGGTTGGCCAGCGCTTCATCTCCCTGCTTGCCGATCATCCCTGGTTTGATATCGCCGTGCTTGCCGCCTCTGCGCGCAGCGCCGGTAAGACATACGAAGAGGCTGTCACCGGCCGCTGGGCATTTTCCTGGCCGATTCCTGAGCATGTGAAATCCATGACTGTTGTTGATGCCTCTGACGTCGAGGCCGTCACATCCCCTGTTGATTTCGTCTTCTGCGCCGTGGATATGAAGAAGGATGAGATCCGCGCGCTCGAGGACGCCTATGCCAAGACTGAGACGCCTGTCGTCTCCAATAACTCCGCGCACCGCGGCACGCCGGACGTCCCGATGATCGTCCCGGAGCTTAACCCCGAGCATGCCGATGTCATCGAGTACCAGCGCAAGCGCCTTGGCACCAAGGTCGGCTTCGTAACCGTCAAGCCCAACTGCTCCATCCAGTCCTACGTGCCGGCGCTGACCGCGCTGCGCGACCTCAACCCCACCCGTGTGGTCGTCTCCACCTATCAGGCGATCTCCGGCGCAGGAAAGACCTTTGACCGCTGGCCCGAGATGATTGACAATGTCATTCCCTACATCGGCGGCGAAGAAGAGAAGAGCGAAAAAGAGCCCCTCAAGATTTGGGGCAAGGTTGAGGGCGGCGTGATTGTCCCCGCCGCCGCGCCGATCATCAGTGCGCACTGCATCCGCGTCGCCGTCGCGGACGGTCATATGGCCGCCTGCTGGGCCAGTTTTGAGAAGCCCGCAACCAAGGATGAGATCATCAGCCGCTGGCGCTCCTTCGAGGGCCTGCCGCAGAAGCTGAATCTTCCCAGCGCGCCTCACCCGTTCATCCAGTACTGCGAGGAAGACAACCGCCCGCAGACCCGCCTCGACCGCGACTTTGAGCGCGGCATGGGCGTCTCCATGGGCCGCCTGCGCGGGGATTCCCTGTTTGACTGGCGCTTTGTCGGCCTCTCTCACAACACGCTGCGCGGCGCTGCCGGCGGCGCTGTCCTGATCGCAGAGCTCCTCTGTGCGCAGGGCTATATTCCGAAGAAATAAACCGCATATTCACCACCGCCCGATGAAACACTTGAGAGAGCTGTTTCACCGGGCGGTTTTTATTGAGCGGAGCACAGTTCCGTTCACTGCGCATTCGCGCCGTCTCTGTGTATCGAAGCGCTGCCCGGGCGCTGTTTCCATTCATCTTTGATTGGAGGAATCCGCATGGATCATCCCATCTATCCGCTGTTCACCGGCTGCGCCACTGCGCTGGTTACGCCGTTCCTCCCTGACGGTCAATTGGATCTGTCCGCCCTTCGCAGGCTGATCGCTCTGCAGACCGATGCGGGAATTGATGCACTCGTGCTGCTGGGGACAACAGGCGAACCCTGTACCCTGAGCATGCAGGAGCGCGAGCAGATCATCCGCACAGGCATTGACGCAGCGCAGGGCACGCCGGTCATTGTCGGCACAGGCTCCAGCGACACGAGGCTGTCTGTTGAATTCGCCAGACAGGCCGCTTCGCTCGGCGCAGCCGGTCAGCTCTGCGTCACTCCATACTACAACAAATGTACCGAAAGCGGGCTGATCCGCCACTATACAACAATCATGGACAGCTCAGCGCTGCCGCTGATCGCATACAGCGTTCCCTCCCGCACAGGCATGCGGCTCAGTGCGGCCGCAGCAGGCGAGCTGAGCGCCCATCCGCTCTTCGCAGGCGTCAAGGATGCATGCGGCGACATTTCGTTCTCCGCAGATCTGCTCATTGCTGCGCCGGCAGTATACTGCGGCAATGACGATCAGACGCTGCCTCTGATGGCAATGGGCGCCTCCGGCGTGATCAGCGTGATCTCCAATCTACTTCCAAAGGAAACAAAAGCGCTCACGGATGCCTGTCTCTCCGGCGACTATGCGTCAGCGCGCGTCATGCATGAACGCCTGCTCCCAATCGCACGAGCACTCTTCTTCCAGGTGAACCCCATCCCCATCAAGGCCGCGCTCGCCTCCCGCGGGCTGATCCACGACAGTCTGCGTCTGCCGCTGACCCCGATGGAAGAGCCGCACCGCAGCCGCCTCATGCAGCTGATGGAATCCATATAGAAAAACGGCAGCAGGTATTCCCTGCTGCCGTGTCTGTTATGGATGATAGGCTGCGCGCAGTTCGTTTTTCCTCGCCTGCGCTTCCTGCAGCATTATCATGGCATGCCTTACGCTGCTTTCGCTCTCCTCTGCGCCGCCAACCATGCGCGCTATTTCCTGCGCACGCTGATCGCTGGTCAGATGGATCACCTCAGTTTTGGTGACACCATCCATATCCTGCTTACGGACGAGGAACTGCTCATCCGCCATGGCGGCGATCTGCGGCAGGTGCGTCACGCAGATCACCTGATGATGATCACCGATCTGCGACATCTTCTCCGCGACAACCTGTGCCATACGCCCGCTGATGCCGGTGTCGATCTCATCAAAGACCATGCTCCGCGGGATACCGGGCTTCTGCGCAGACAGATTCTTGAGCGCAAGCATGATGCGGGAAAGCTCGCCGCCGGACGCCACGCGCGCAAGCGGCTTAAGCGGCTGCCCCAGATTGGCGCAGAACATCATCTCAATCCTGTCCGCGCCAAGCGGGCTGAAGCGCTCGATAAGCTTCTCTCCCTCGGCAAGCGGCGCAAACGCCATGGACAGACGGGCATTCTTCATGCCCAGATCATGCAGTTGGGTCTCTACGCTCGCCTCAAACCGCTTTGCCGCTTCCTGCCGCGCCAGTGTCAGCCTTCGCGCGGCAGCGTCCAGTGCCTTCAGGCTCTGGCGGTATTCCTTCTCCAGGCGCTCCATCGCCTCGTCGGAATCCTCCAGCTCTGTCAGTTCTGCCTCGATCTTGTTTCTGTAGCGGATCATATCGCGCGATGTCGCGCCATACTTCCGGCTCAGCCGCCGGAGGAGATCAATACGCCCCTCGACCCGCTCTGCCTCGTCCTCGTCGTAGTCCATATCCCTGCGAAGCATCTGCAGATCCCGCGCAGCATCCTCCACCTCATAGCAGAGGCCATCAAGCCGGGCATACACAGCGCCGTATTTCTCATCCAGAGAGGAAATTGCCGCGAGCGCATCCACGCCCTCTCGCAGGAGCTCGACCGCAGAGGCAGCGCCGTTCTGACCATCGCTCAGCAGCGCACAAGCCTCGTCAAAGGCGCCCATGATCTTCCCCGCGTTCCGGTAGAAGACCTTCTGCCGCTCCAGCTCCTCCTCTTCATCCTCCTGAAGACGCGCCCCCTTAAGCTCCTCAAGCTGAAAGGTCAGCATGTCAATCCGCTGCGCACGCTCGGATACGCTCCTGCGCAGCTTAGCCAGCCGCTGACCCGCGCCGCGCCAGATCTGATACAGCCGCTCATTCTCCGCCAGCAGCGGGCGAATCTCGTCAGCCGCAAACTCATCCAGATACGCAATATGATTCTTGCTGTCCAGCAGGAGCTGATGCTCATGCTGGACATGGATATCCAGCAGCTGAGCGGAGACCTGACGGAGCGTCTGCAGAGGAATGACAACACCATTGAGGCGGCAGATATTCTTGCCTGCGCTGGTCAGCTCGCGGGAGATGCTGACCACGTCGTCGTCCGACGGCAGCTCCATCTCCTCGAGCATTGCGCGGACCTTATCATTATCCGCCACATCAAAGACAGCCTCCACGCGTGCCTTCTGGCTGCCGCTGGCAATCAGATCCCTGTCCGCACGTTCGCCCAGAACAAGATTCACTGCGTCGACCACGATGGATTTACCTGCGCCCGTCTCGCCGGTCATAACGTTCATTCCCGGCGAAAAATCGAGCGTCATCTCGTCAATCAGCGCCAGATGACGTATGCTCAGCTGAAGCAGCATGCTACCCCTCCCGTGTACCTTTGCGCCCTACGCATCATCGCGTGAGGCTCTGGAAGCGTCTGATGACGCTGTCCACCTCTTCATTCGACCGCACAATCACAAGGATCGTATTATCGCCGGCAATTGTGCCCAGCACCTCCGGCCAGCGCAGGCTGTCCACTGCCTCTCCGGCGACATGCGCGCTGCCCGGCAGCGTCCTGATGACAATCAGGTTATTCGCGCTGGCGATATCCAGCACAGAGTCTGACAGCATCCTGATCAGTCGGTCATTCGTTCCCTGATCATCCTTATCCATCGTTGCATAGCGATAGCTGCCATCATCAGAAAGCACCTTGAGCAGATGCATCTCCTTGATATCGCGGGATACGGTCGCCTGCGTCACAAGCATGCCGCGGGCGCTGAGCGCCTGCGCAAGCTCCTCCTGCGTCTGTATGCACTGGGCCTCGATGATCTCGCGGATCAGTGCCTGCCTTCTCGCTTTCATAACAGCCTCTCCTTATCACAAACTCCACTGCGAAAGCTTGTCCTTCAGCAGCGCAAAGAAATTCCTTTCCTTCGGGAAACGGATCAGCAGCGCATCATGCGGCGCCCTGCAGACCACGACATAGTCCCCGTTGCTCATCCCGCAGAGCGCCTGCCCATCGACAGAAAGCTGGATGCCCTCCCGCGCTTCCTTCATATCCACGCGAAGGGTGATCCTCTCGTCCGGGGACAGGATAATCGGGCGGGACTGCAGCGAATGCGGACATACCGGCGTGAGCACAAAGCAGGAAACGCCCGGCGTCACAATCGGCCCGCCGGCAGAGAGAGAGTATGCGGTTGAGCCCGTCGGGCTAGCCAGCACAAGGCCATCCGCAATGTAGTGATCCACAAGCGTCTTGCCGGCATAAGCATCCACAGCGATCATCCGCTGGGACATGCCGCGCGATATACAGACCTCATTGGTCGCATGTGCGCGCAGCGTCTCATCGCCGCACTGCGCCTCCAGCTGCAGCATCATCCTGCGCTCGATATCGTACTCGCCCGCTCTGAGCATATCCAGCGCTTGCGAAAGCTCGCCGACTTCCGTCTCCAGCAGGAAGCCAAGCCTCCCCAGATTGATCCCCAGCACGGGCAGGCCGGCATTCAGATAAAGATCCAGTGCACGCAGCACTGTTCCATCGCCGCCGAAGATGAAGATGACGTCTACCCGCGCAGGATCAAGCGCAGACAGATACCTGCAGCCTGCACAGGCAGGAATGTGCTGCTCAATATCCCCTCTGTCCTCCTCAAAGAAGATCGGCTCGATCCCCTTATCAAGACACAGCTGCACACAGCTGGCAGCAATCTCGAAGACAGACGGCTTATTCTTGTTCAGATAAAACATCGCCCTGCGGATCAATCCAATCCCTCCCGGTTTTCAATATGTTTGTCTCAGGCTTCGTGCAGATGTTCATGCGCCTGGCGGACGACCTCCTCCGCCTCCTCGCGTGTCACATGATGCGTCGCCCGGGACGCCGGCAGAATATGAACAAGGAACTCAATATTCCCTTCCGGCCCCTTGATCGGCGAGAAGGACAGCGCTTGTGCGCGCCACCCCATCTCGTTGTAAATAAAGTCGAGGATCTCAACGATGACGTCCTCATGCACCTTCGCATCACGGACGACGCCCTTCTTGCCCACGCGGTCGCGCCCAGCCTCAAACTGCGGCTTGATCAGGGAGATAAACGCACCGTCCTCCCCCATGATCGCAGCAGCGGCGGGAAGTATCTTTGTAATCGAAATAAACGACACATCCATCACGCCCAGCGTAGGATGCAGCGCCAGATCCTTCGCCTCCAGATAGCGGGCATTTGTGCGCTCCATAACCGTCACGCGCGGATCATTTCGCAGCTTCCAATCCAACTGACCATAGCCAACATCGATCGAGTATACATGCGCCGCGCCATTCTGCAGCAGCACATCGGTAAAGCCGCCCGTGGATGCGCCCAGATCCATCGCCACAACACCGTTTGGATCCACATCAAAGACCTTGAGTCCCTTTTCCAGCTTCAGCGCACCGCGGCTGACATAGCCGGTGCCGCTCTGGCGGACGATCAGCTCATCTGTGTCCATCACGGGCGCAGAGGCTTTGGTGACCTTATTCTCTCCAATATAGACGACGCCTGCCATGACCAGCGCCTGAGCCTTCTCCCGGCTGGCCGCCAGCCCGCGCTCCACGAGCGCGACGTCTGCTCTTTTCTTATCAGCCATTTGTATTCTCCGTTTCAACTGTGCCGGCAAGCGTCCGCTTCACCCTGTCTGCGATCTGCGCCGGCGAAAGACCGCATTCCTCCAGCAGCTGACCAACCGAACCGTGCGTAATAAACCGGTTTGGCGTGCCCATCAGGCATACAGGCTGCTGTGCACCCCGCTCAACGCATATGCGCGAAATCTCCGCGCCAAAGCCGCCGATCAGCTCGCCTTCCTCGATCACGAAGAGCTTCTTCCGGCTCACAAACAGCCGGGCCAGACAGGCCTCGTCCATCGGCCGCAGCGAGCTGCAGTCAATAACCTCAGCATCAATCCCCTGCGCCTTCAGCATAGACGCTGCCTCAAGCGCATGCTTCGTCATGCGGCCATAGGCAAGCAGCGCACAATCGCCGCCCTGCTGCAGACTCTGCCATACGCCGACCTTAAACGCCTGCGGGTCATCAAAACCGGCATAGGGCTCGATACCGTCCTTGGGATAGACAAGCACGCAGGGCCCGTCAACACCAAGCGAGGCACGGACAGCGCCGCGGATCTGCTGCACATCCCTCGGCGCGAGGAGCGTCAGATTCGGGATGCTCATCAGCATCGGCACGCACAGCACGCCGTGATGCGTCTTGCCATCGTCGCCGACGAGTCCGGCGTGATCCGCAAGGATGCACACCGGCAGATTCTGCAAGCAGACGTCATGAACAATCTGATCGTATGCGCGCTGCAGGAAGGTCGCATACACAGCAAAATACGGCCTCAGGCCTGCACGCGCCATACCGGCGGCCATGCTCACCGCATGCTGCTCAGCGATACCCACGTCAAAGAAACGCTCCGGATAGAACTCGGCAAACTCGCCAAGCCCGGTACCGCCGGTCATTGCCGCCGTGATGGCGACGACGCGCCGATCCTCCGCCCCGAGTGCGACGAGCGCCTTGCCTGCAGCCTGCGCTGCGCTTTCCTTGCTGCTCTGGTTGCGCTTCAATCCATTCTCAACCCGGAAGGGCGCGACGCCATGGAATTTCTCCGGCTGCCGTTCCGCCAGATCATAGCCGTTGCCCTTTCTGGTGATCACATGAATGAGAACCGGCATGTCCGTTACCTGCTTCGCCTCTTCAAAGACATGCGTCATCTCTTCCACACTGTGCCCGTCGAACGGACCCAGATAGCGGAAGCCGAGCGCCTCAAACATCGCGCCCTCCGTCACAACGGATTTGACCATGTTCTTGGCCTGCTCGATCAGATGCGCGAGCGCAGAGCCAATCAGCGGAATGCGCTCCAGATCGCGCCGGATGCGCTTCTTATTCCCATACCACGATGCGCTTGCGCGCAGATGCTTGAAATATGTGGAAAGCGCGCCGACGTTCTTGGAGATGGACATCTCATTATCATTCAGGATCACGATCAGCTTTCCCTGACCGCTGCCCGCGTCGTTCATCGCTTCGTAACACATACCGCCGGTCAGGGCCCCGTCACCGACGACTGCAACAACATAATAATCCTCGCCCTGAAGATCCCTCGCACGCGCCATGCCAAGCGCCATCGAGATCGCAGTCGACGAATGACCCGTGTCAAACAGATCATGCTCGCTCTCCTGCCTGCAGGGGAAGCCGCTCATGCCATGATAGGATCTGAGCGTATCGAACTGTGCCTGACGCCCCGTGAGGAGCTTATGCGTATAGGTCTGGTGACCCACATCAAAGATGATCTTATCTTTCGGGCTGCTGAATGCCCGATGCAGAGCAATGGTCAATTCAACATTGCCAAGATTAGACGCCAGATGCCCGCCCTGCCGGGATACCGTATCAATAATGGTCTGGCGCAGCTCCTTTGCCAATGCGCCGCATTCTTCCGTCGTCAGCTGTTTGACGTCATCCGGGCCGTTGATTCTGGACAGATAGGACACCTGATCACCTCCTTGTCAAAATCCACTCTCACTTTTTCGCCGTTTTCCGGCTGCTGCCGCTCTTTCTCCGACTCTTCTTCTTCCCTTCAAAGACCGCCATCATCCTGCCGACCCACAGCACAATGCGTGCGCTGTTCTCAATGGCGATACCCTTGCCGTATGCCTTACCGCCGATCATGAAGGCGGACGTGAAGGCCGTCGTCAGCATGGATGCAACAGCGCTGCGCAGCCCAAGCGACGTCAAAGAAACCGCAATCACCGCGCCGGCAGAGCCGGAGATAATGCCGACGATATCGCCCACGACGTCATTGAGCAGACTGGATACCTTCTCCGCCATGCGGATCAGACGCAGCGCCTGCTTTGCGCCGGCGATCTTCTTGGATGCCATGGCAATAAAGGGCTGCTCGTCAGCAGAGGTTACCGCCGTACCAATGACGTCTGTGATAATACCAATCAAGACAAGGACAATCAGCGTCATCAGCGCGACAAAGAGCCCTGCCGACTCAACAAACATACTCGTCACAAAAGACATGAAAACAGACAGCACAAACGAGAGGATCACCACGATCAGAACCCATCTCTGCTGACTCTGCTTCACTTTTTCCTTCTTATTCACGAAAATACACTCCGATTTGAAAAAAGCCCACGATCAAAACGTGGGCGGACTGCTTGAAAAAGGTGGTGATACAGCAAATAAACCTTGCGGCATAGGTTCGGTAGGATTTCCCCGCACACTACTCCCTGTCGCCATAAGAGCGGTTTCCCTTTGAAGCATGCTTCGCGTCGTCTCCGAGCGCGTGACCGAATTACCACTGAGTCCACACTGTAATCTCTGCCATATCCTGTTCGACAGTCTAGGAGCTTTCCTCGGCAGCGTCGGTAACTCCCTAGCCTCTTTTGCAGTCCTGGTTTCACACAGCGATCGCCGCGGTTTCCGTGAGCCTTTGGTCACCGCGCGTTGTTCCATGATCCGCCACAACCACTCAAGGCAGGCTACACTGCAGGCAGCTTGTGTACCACCATGCAGGTTTTCATGACGGCAAGCCGTCATGCCTCCACGAAAAATGGGTCGAACTCCGTCATGCCATTGACGGCCGCCCATAATTCTTACTCCCAGCAACGACCCCCGACTGGGCGTCAGCAGCCGCTGCCAGAAACTTCATCGATATGCCCTTTAACGGATTTTTAGCCCCGTCTTCAGAAGAAACTCTGCTGACTAGAATACTGCACCACCTGAATGGAATTATACCACATCTGTCAAGACCGTGCAAGCCATTCCTGTCGGGTCAGCCATCACGCATCAGGCCGGCTGCATCAGCCGATGAGCGTGCCGACCAGTATACCAAGCAGCGCGCCCGCGCACACCTGAATCGGAGTGTGACCCACCAGCTCCTGCAGGCGTTCCTCATTGAAGGTGAACCCATTGCCCACAAGACCATCCAGCAAATGATTGATCACCGCAGCATTCTTGCCCGTGGAACGGCGTACACCGGCAGCGTCATACATGACAACGCACGCAAAGCCAAACGCCAGCGCAAACAGGGAAGACGTAAACCCTTCCCTGTAGCCAATCGCCGTCACCAGCGCACATACCATCGCAGAATGAGAGCTGGGCATGCCGCCTGAGCCAACCATGCGCGAGATATCCAGTCTTCTGCTGACGACAAGCGTCAGGAAGACCTTCAGCAGCTGCGCAGCAGCCCATGCGGCGCCTGCCGCAAGGATCGCGCGGTTGGTGAATACTTCAACCAGAATGCGCATACCAGACCTCCATGTGTCAGTGTTTTCTTCCGTGCAGCTGCCGGGCGAACTCGCGCATGAAGAATGCACGATCCCCGAAGCACTCCAGCGCCTCCAGCGCCTCGCTCCACAGCGCGCGGGATTTCTCCTTTGCCGCCTCCACGCCGACCAGAGACGGCCATGTCATTTTGCCGCGCTGCGCGTCCATACCGGTCTGCTTGCCCAGCTGCGCCGCATCGCCCTCAATATCCAGCAGATCATCATCAATCTGGAAAGCCAGACCAACGCATGCGCCAAACCGGGAAAGCGCGGCAATCTGCGCCTCGTCCGCCTTGGCGATATAGGCCGCGGCAAGCAGCGGCGCCGTCAGCAGATCCGCGGTCTTATGCATGTGAATATACCGCAGCCGATCGGCATCCGGCTCCATATGCTCGCTGAGCAAATCAAGGCTCTGCCCTGCGATCATGCCGCAGACGCCCGCGCGCCCGGCAATCGCCTTCGCAGCGCGCACATGACCCTCAAGATTCCCGGGCCATGCCAGCGCATCCTGCAGCATGCATTCATAGGCATAATTGAGCAGACCATCACCGGCAAGAATTGCATGACCCACGCCGTATACCTTGTGATTGGTTGGCCTGCCGCGTCTGTAATCATCGTCGTCCATCCCGGGGAGATCATCGTGAATCAGCGAATAGGTATGGATCATTTCCAGCGCCGCGGCGCTGACCTTCGCCTGCTCCAGCTCGCCGCCCAGCATCTCACAAGCCGCCAGCAGAAGCACAGGGCGCACGCGCTTGCCTCCGGCAAGCAGACTATAGCGCATGGATTCGCAAAGATGCTGCGGGATCGCATTCTCCCCGGACGGAGCAAACTCCCCGCTCTCAGGCAGAAGAGAGATCAGCGTCTCCTCAACATCGGCGACATAACGGCCATACATCTCATGATATGTCATCCTGATTCTCCTCAATCGCGGTAATCTCTGCAGTATTCCGACCGACTGTCTTTAGCTGCCTTTTTTGTTCATCCAGCTGCGCTTCAATCTGAGCCGCCAGCTTTTTTCCTTCCTCGCAAAGCCTGAGCGTTTCCTCATCAGACAGATCGTCGCTGTTCAGTCTCTCTGTGATGGCCTCAAGCTGCTCAATCGCCTGATCAGTCTCTACCGTTTCTTTAACAAGGCCGGTATAGCGGCCAAAAATATCAAATAACTCCATCCTGATTCTCCTCAATCGCGGTAATCTCTGCAGTATTCCGACCGACTGTCTTTAGCTGCCTTTTTTGTTCACCCAGCTGCGCTTCAATCTGAGCCGCCAGCTTTTTTCCTTCCTCGCAAAGCCTGAGCGTTTCCTCATCAGACAGATCGTCGCTGTTCAGTCTCTCTGTGATGGCCTCAAGCTGCTCAATCGCCTGATCAGTCTTTACCGTTTCTTTAACAAGGCCGGTATAGCGGCCAAAAATATCAAATAACTCCATCCTGATTCTCCTCAAATGTGGTAATCTCCGCTGTCTCAGGATCGATAATCTCAATCCGCCTGCGCTGCTCGTCCAGCTGCTTCTGGAGCTGCGCCGCCAGCTTCGTCCCCTCCTCATAGAGGCGAATCGATTCCTCGAGGGACAGGCCGCCGCCGCTCAGGCTCTCTGCCATAGACTCCAGCATTTCAAGCCCCTGCTCGAATGAAAGCTTCTTTTTTCGCTGCGTCATGTTTCTTCCTCATTCTGATTGATACTCACACGGCTGACCGTCGCCCAGGCCGTGCCATCGGCAAAGCGCAGCGTCACGTCGTCACCCGGCATGATCTGCTCTGCACGCTCAGCCGCCGTTCCGCCCCTCATGACAATCGCATACCCTCGCGCCAGCACGCCATACGGGCTGAGCAGCTGCAGATCGCGGCGGCCCTTATCAAGCCTGTCCTGTGCACGGGACATTGTCATCATCATGCCGCTGCGCATCGCTTTCTTTGCCCGCTCAAGGCGCTCCTGCTCCGCGCCGATTTGCCGCGCAGGATTCCCCGCTTCAAGCCTTGTCCGCAGAAGCGTCAGACTTCCCTGCGCTTCCTCAAGCCTGCCGCGCAGACCGGCGCTCAGCGCTTCCTTTGCAGACCGGAGTCTGTTCTCCGTTTCCTTCCGAATCGGGACAGCGCATTCCGCAGCCGCCGAAGGCGTCGGCGCCCGCAGATCCGCAGCGAGATCGCTCAGCGTGACGTCGGTTTCATGTCCGACCGCCGAGATCACAGGCTTTCTGCACTGCGCGATGGCGCGGACAACGCATTCCTCATTGAAATTCCAAAGGTCTTCCATGGATCCGCCGCCGCGTGCGACAATAATCACGCTGACAGCCTCGATCTGCTCCAGCATACCAATCGCGCGAACAATCTCCTCATCCGCGCCGACGCCCTGTACCCTGGAAGGACAGAGCAGAATGTGCGCACACGGATCCCGCCGGAACGCCACATGACAGATATCATGGATAACAGCGCCTGTTGGTGATGTCACAACGCCGATCGTCTTCACATATGCCGGCAGCGGTCTCTTCCGCTCCGGCGCAAACAGCCCCTCAGCCGACAGTTTCCCTTTGAGCGCAAGCAGCCTCTCATACAGCGCGCCGACTCCCTCCGCCCGGAGCTCAGACGCATAGAACTGATAACGGCCTGCACGCGTATACAACCCGACGCTGCCCGTGAGCACGACGCGCATGCCTTCAAACGGCATTGAGGACAACCGCTGTACGTCGCATTCCATCATCGTACAGGCGATCGACGCCAGATCATCCTTGAGCGTAAAGAACAGCATCCCGCTCTGATGCAGCTTCAGATTGCTGATCTCACCCTGCAGATCAATTCTGGCAAGCATGGGATCCATCTGCAGCGTCCGGCGCACATATTCATTGAGCTGCGATACAGAGAGTGTGAGCTTACCTGCCATATTCCCTTACCGCTTCCAGCGTGTTATGCAGCAGCATCGCGATGGTCATCTGGCCCACACCGCCGGGGACGGGCGTCAGATAGCCCGCCGCCTCTGCAGCGGCAGGATCCACATCGCCGACAATCGCGCCGTCGACACGGTTGATACCCACATCGATCACCACAGCCCCGGGCTTGATCATATCAGCCGTGACAAAGGCAGCACGCCCGACTGCTGCAACGACGATATCCGCCTGACGGACAAGCTCCTTCAGATTCTCCGTCTTCGAATGACAAACCGTTACCGTCGCATCCGCCGCAAGGAGCAGCATCGCCATCGGCTTACCGACGATGTTGCTGCGGCCGATCACTACGGCATGCTTCCCACTGACGGGAATGTCATACGCTTCAAGCAGTTTCATCACGCCAAGAGGCGTGCACGGGATAAACCCCTTCTGTCCGTTCATCAGTCTGCCGGAATTCATCGCATGGAATCCGTCGACGTCCTTGTTAGGATCGATCAGCCGCAGCACAGCTGCTTCATCAAGATGGCGCGGCAGCGGGAGCTGAACCAGAATGCCATGCACACCGGCGTCGTCATTGAGCGAACGCACCGTATTCTCGAGCTGTTCCTGATCACAGTCCTCTGCAAGGCGGATTACCGTAGAGCGGATTCCGGCCTTTCTGCAGGCATTTTCCTTGTTGCGGACATAGACCTGACTGGCGGCGTTATCGCCCACCAGAACAACCGCCAGATGCGGCTCAGTGCCGTCAGCAGATAGTTCCGCGGCCTGCAATGCAAGATCGCCCTTCCATTTGGCAGCAACAGCGCGGCCATCAATCAAAATCGCAGCCATGTTCCCTCCGTCGGCAAATCCAAAGATTTGCCTGCTAATTTCTGTCTCATTGCCGCCGCATGCATCTGCGCGCCAAGCAGCGCGACACCCACGGCATTGTCACCGGAAAGCTCCGGCCTTGCATAATGCAGACTGCAGGTCAGTCTGCGCTTCTTCGCCCTCTCTGTCAGCATCTCGCGAAGGAGCGTTGAAGAAGCCACACCGCCGGCAAGCAGCGCCTGCCGACTGCCGGTCTGTTTGCATGCATTCTCGATCATGCGGATAATCGATCTGCTCAGAAAATCGAATATCTCAGCAGCAATCTGCTCACGGGACATCTCTCCCTGCTCAAGCCACAGCGCCGCCTTGTTTTCCGCGCCGGCCATGTTGCAGCTGACGCCCTTGATCGATACGCCGATCAGCCCCTTCACAAGCCCGCTGCGCACCCCGTCCATCGCCAGCCGCTCCAGCGCAGGCCCTGCCGGGAAACCCAGCCCCATGCGCACGCCGATTCTGTCAATCAGCTGCCCTGCATGCAGGTCAAGGCTTCCGCCCAGCAGCGAGAGCGCCCCCTGATCGCAGGAGAGGATCTCCGTCGTGCCGCCGGACAGATGCAGCGCAAGGAAGGGCCTTTGCTCATTCACACCGGAATCAACCAGCGCTGCACGGACATGCCCCTCCTGATGGCTCGATGGATAAAAAGGCACGCACAGCAATGCTGCCGCTGCGCGCGCCTGACTATCACCCGCACGGAAAACGGGCATATACGATTCTTCCACCGGGCGCGGGCGTACGCTGGCACATACGGCACAGACCTGTATATCCTTAGCATCCGCCATCACACCGGCAATCATATCCGGCAGGTTTTTGACATGCTGAAACAGCCCTTGGGACTGCTGCAGACCCCGCTCTCCCTCTTCCACAACGAGAAGCCTGCGGGAGGATGCGAGGATCTCACCATCCAGCGACACAAGAGCCGCCGACGTCGTGTAGCAGCTCGTGTCTATGCCAAGCACAGCCTTCATGCTTTTGCCTTCATCCTCCTGCTGATCGTGCCCAGCACGCCGTTGATAAACGGGCAGGAATTCTCAGAGGAATACTTCCTCGTCAGCTCGACAGCCTCGTTGATCGAGACGGCAACAGGAACATCACCGTACTTCATCTCATACACAGAAAGACGAAGAATAGAGAGATCGACCCGGGACAGGCGCTGAATCGTCCAGCCGCGAAGACAGGAGGAAATCTCCTCGTCAAGCTCGGCAGCATGCTCACGCACACCCGCCACCACGGACTCGATATACGCCTTATCCTTATCACCGGGCGCATAATCAATCAGATCAACGAGCGTCTCCGCCTCGCCTTCTCCGCCAAAGAGTTGTTCAAACACAAGCTGCATCGCAGCTTCACGTGCAATAGGACGCGCCATATTGTTCTACTCCGATCAAATTTGTATCTGTATGTAGGGAATCACTCGGCCATGTCGCCGCCATCGTCGCTGAAGAAATGCTTTATTCTCATGAAGACAGCGCGCTTATCCTTTACGCCGCCGATAAACGCACCAATGCCGCAGAACAGCGCGATGATCAGCGTCTTGCCAACGCCGATGGACAGGCAGAGGATCGCAAACACAAAGCCAATCACGGCACAGAAGACCGTGCATGCGGCTGTGCCGGTGGTCAGCAGCTGACTGAAGAAGGACCTGACATCCATCATGCTTCTCACCTCTTCAGACCGTACTCGTCCGTGCTGTCAGAGAACAGCGGCTCGGACTGCGTCCAGCTCGGATTCTGCTCCTGCTCGGCAGGCGCAGCTTCCTCAGCAGGCTGCTCCTCTTCCGGCTCTGCGGCGGGCTCCTGCTCGGGCTGCGCGGCGGGGGCCGGCTCTTCCTTCTTCTCCTCAGCCTTCGGCACTTCGATCACAATCTCCTGCTCCTCTTCCTTCGCGGCGGGCAGGGTTTCCTGCTCAGCGCCCAGCAGGGAGGCCGGGATCGCAAACGGGGACTTCGCGGTCTCCTCGTTGGCCGGCAGCGTGCCGTCAACAAAGATACGGACTTCCTTCACCACAACGCCGGAGCAGGCTTCAAGATACTTCTTGATCTGCTTCTGCAGGGCGGAGATCGCCAGCGGCATGCTGATATCGGACTGCAGCGCGATATGCACATCCACACGGACGCTCTGCTCATCGCTGTACAGAGAGGAAGAAACAACCTTCAGCTCGGCATGCTTGCCAAGGCACTTCTGCACAAGGGTATCCAGCGCCTTGAGAGAGATGCGGACCATACCGTTCTCGTTCTGCTGGATCGCAAAGGTGCTGGAGCGCTTCTTCTTCGCCGGGAGCGTGATGCGGATCAGCAGCAGGGCAAACAGCGCAAACACAAGCGCGATCACGCCAAGCACAATCTTGGTCTTCGGGCCCATGTAGGAGGCGCGCTCAAGCAGATAGAGCACCGGCTCAAGCGTCACTTTGCCAAGAATCAGAGCCACCGCAGCAACGGTGCCGCACAGGGCAACCAGCGCACACAGCAGAATAAGGAGCCTATCCTTCACAGGGTGTTTCATGACGTATATCCTCCCAATGGTATTGTATTATTTTTCGTCCTCTGCCTCGGCCTCTTCCGTCTCCGGCTCGGCTTCCTCGGCGTCCACAGTCTCTTCTTCCTTCTCCGCCTCATCCGCAGCAGCGGGCGCTTCCTGCTCTTCCTTCACAGGCTCCTCATCCTCAGACGCAGGCTCCTCGATCGCAGGACGCTCCTCCTCAAAGGAGACCTCGGCCAGCTTCTGGCTCTGCTGCATCTCCTTGTTCTCCTTTTCAAAGCTCACGCCAACCACATGCAGATCAACCTTCTCCACATGCAGGCCGGTCATGGACTCGATGGATTTGCGGATATTCTCCTGCGCATTGCGGCCGACCTTCTGAATCGGCATGCCGTAATCGACAGTCACGCTGACGTCAACATTCACATCCGCGCCGTCCATATCCACGCGCACGCCGCGCGGCGTCTTACCCTTGGCCAGCAGGCCGGTAATCGAGCCGGAGCCTGCAATGCCGGAGATGCCGTCCACTTCCGTCGTTGCCACAGTCACGATGGTAGAGATAACTTCATTAGCATATGTGATCTGACCGTTCTCCTGGGTCTTCTCCATATCGATGGTCACATTCTCATTCATTTCAATACACCTCCCTATGGTTACTCATTAGTATAGCAGATTTTTTCCCGCTGTACAATCTTATGTTTCATTTTTTACCAGAATGATTTTCACATTATCCGCCGCCATTCCTGTCTGCGAACACACCGCCTCATGCAGGCGCACCATCTGTTCTGTATCTGTTCCCGCGATCTCTTCAAGGAATACCGTTATCATCCCCGCTCCGCAGCAGACTGCAGAAGCCGCGCCAAGACCATCCAGTATGAATCTTGCCTGAGCCTCTGTCTCCATGCGCCGCAGCAGTTCTTCTTTCTGTGCTGCAGCATTCTCTTTTGCTTCCGCTCCGTCTCCGGCGAGCACAGCCTCAAGGAGCCCGATCTCCTTTTCCCTCTCCGCATCAAGCCGCTGCTGCACCTGAGTGAGCGTCATTCTCTCATGAGCCGTATTCTCTGCGCTTTCTAGAGAGCGCCTTGTCACAGGCACGGCGGCAGTGCCTGCGCTTCGTTCCGGCCTCGCACCAAGATATGCGCTGACGCCAAGCAGAACCAGAAGAAACAGCCCTGTATACACACGTCTGCTCCGCATACCCGCATCATTTATGCTCATCCGTTATCCACCTCCGTCCACTACGCTGATCGCAGCCGCCGGCAGCCCCAGCAGCGAGCTCAGCGTCTGTACAATGCGCATTGCGACAATCGGATCATCCGCACCTTCCGCGACGGCAACCGCACCGACAGGCGTCTGCTGTTCCTGTCGGGCAGCCAGTCCTCCCGTCACGCCTCCCATCATTTCGCCGCTCATGGCAATCACCACCTGCACCTCTCCTGCACCGTCTATCCGCGAGAGAATCTGTGATGCGCGCATTTCAAGACCGACGGTCTGTTTCGTTTCCGCACGCGAAAGAAGCAGGCAGGAGACCGCCAGCATCAGCGCAAGATACAGCGCTGTCTGCGGCGTGCATATCGCCCTGATTCTGCCCCACATCGCACAGTCCCCCTTTATCCGATCAGCACATCCATCAGCTCCGCAGCACTTGACGCATTCACAGCCGATTCGCCAAGCTTCTGAATCCCCTGCAGCACGTACAGCAGCATCAGCAGCCCGCAGATCAGCCGCAGATTCTCACGCGCATTCCCATCCGGAAGGATCATTTCCAGCAAGGCGCCAATTGCGCAAAGGCCGCATAATCCGCCCACAAGCGTCATCATTGCTTTTCCTCTCTATCTCAGCAGGACAGTCAGATTCCCAACCAGCAGCAGCTGTACAATCAGCAAGAAATACATCGCGCCGACGCAGAGCATGGTGATGAGAAACAATACCATGATACGCGAGAAATCCCCGATTGCCAGAATGATCCGCTCCTGTGCAACCGGTTCCAGGAGCGCTGCGCTCAGCTTCATCACCGCAACGGACGACAGCGTATGCAGCATCGGCCTGAGCAGCACCCCGCACAGCGTCAGCACGCAGGTGACGCCCATGGCATTCTTCACGATGAGCGTACAGCCGATCAGCGTGTCCATCGTATCGGAAAACATCCCGCCCACCACGGGGACAAAGTTATCCACAGCATATTTCGCTGCCCGGATCACAATCCCGTCAATCGACGCGCTGCATACCCCCTGCAGCGACATCGTTCCGATGAATACCGTAAAGCTCACGCCCAGCAGCCAGCACGCTGCGCTCCGCAGCAGCCTTGCCATACGCGTCAGATGCGCGCCGCCGCAGAGATGATTGACAGCCGTCACAGCGCAAACACAGATGACCAGCCGCAGCACAACCTCCCTTGCCGCAAAGACCATGCTGCCCGACGCCATTACAACCATCGGATGAAAGAAAGCCGAAGAGGCGCTCCCGCCGACGGCTGTCAGCAGCGTGATCAGCAGCGGCAGCATGCGCTCCATCTGCCCGGTCAGTGAGACAATCGTTTCCTTTGTGCTCTCGAGTTCGCCGATGACCTGCGTGATCATCGGAATCAGCACAACGGTCATGCAGGCCCCCTGGCACATGCCGCTGAGCGCATTCCCCTGACCGCAGATCAGACGGCTGAGCACAGCCATCAGCAGCACGGGGAGCATCAGGGAGAGCATCAGCCGCCCTTTTCCTGTGATCTCATGAAGAAACTGATTCAGAACCGAGGACAGCAGCGCATCTGCATCCAGCGTCTCTCCCCGGCTGATCGCCGCAACCACCTCCCGGATGCTGTCCTTGTCCGTCGCTTCGCCTGACCATGTGATCCCGACAGTATCGCCGGCTACCGCTGAAAAATCCAGTCCGTCGATCACACTGTTCAGCTGCTCCTCCAGCCCGGCTTCCGCCTCAATCATCTGCTCAGCCATAGCCTCCGCCCGCGCCAGCGCAAGCAGCGCAGCAGCCGCAAGCAGAATGACGCATCGTCTCAGCCAAGCACGCCGACCGCAACGCGTGCCAGCGACAGAAACACAGGCGCCGTCACCCCCAGCAGCGCCAGCCGCCCGCACATCTCTGCATGCCCTGCAACGGATACCGCCCCCATATCCTGGCAGACAGACGTTGCGATCTGCGTCACCAGCACAATGCCTGCCGCTTTGAGCATTATCCTGTAATAGGTATCCTCCAGTCCGATCCCCTGCAGGAAGCGCAGCATCTCCTCCGTGTAGCTTCTGATCTGCGGCAGCATAGCCGTTAATGCCATGATACCGAACGCCGCTGACAGCAGACCGGCGGCAGGCGCATTCATCTGCCGCAGCACCATCACCATCACAGCGGCAAGCAGACAGCCGCCAAGCAGCCGCATCCATTCCACCGTCACGCCCCCTTTCAGTACAGCCCGAAGATACTTTTAACGCTGTTGAGCATCTGCGCCACCAGATCCACCACCATGAACAGCACAACCGTCAGCCCTGCGACGGAGGCCAGCACAGCAATATCCTCCCGTCCTGCCTTCTGAAGCACCTGATTGACAGCAAACACGAGGATACCCACGCCCGCAATCTGAAACAGAAGATCGATATTCATCGCAGCATCCTCCCTTATATCAGAATCAGAAACAGCGCCGCGCCGCCGGACAGGCCGAGCGTCCTTATCATGCGCGCTCTCTGTGCAGACTCCTGATCCAGCGCTGCCTCACGTCTGCGAAGACGCTCGTCCGCCTCGTCGATCATGCGCAGCTGCTCTCCAAGGCCGCAGGCGCCAAGCCCGGACAGAATCCATTCAAACGCCTCCCGGTCCTCCTCGCTCAGCACGCCGTAGCCGGGAATCTTCGCGCTCTCGCCGGCATACAGCAGCGCCAGCCGTGGAGAGACACAGTTCGCCAGCCTGTCCGCGCAGGCATGCAGTATCCGCGTGAGTTCACGCTCCTCCCGGGTCGTTCTCATGTCAATCCGGCGCAGCAGTCCGGTCAGCTCCGGCTGCTCAAACCGGATGATCTCATGCATCCGCAGCAGACACCTGCGCATGGCCTGCACATACCGTATGCGCCGCCGCTCCCCGTCTGCCAGCATCATGCCGGCAGCGCCAACGCCAAGCATCGCTGTCATCGCCAGTTCCATCGCCACCTGGATTCCTCCTCATCTGCTCACCAGCATCTCTTATTCTCCTGTCCGTTCATAGATCCGGATACCGCTCCTGTTCAGGCATACCGTCACCGCAAACACACCTGCCTGATGCAGACGCAGCAGGGACGGCCGCATCGTCATCGCGTCCATCCCCTCCGCATGCGCGCTGGCCAGCAAAGCCGCCCCGCAGCGAGCAGCATCCTCGATCGCCTCCGCTTCTTCCTCTCCGCCGATCTCGTCGCATACGATCACATCAGGCGCCATTGCGCGAAGCAGCATGCTGATCAGAGCAGCCTTGTCCATGCCGGTCATCACATCGACCGGCGGCGACAAGTGCATCAGCCCCGCAAAAAGCTCTCCCCGCTCATCCGCAGCAGCAACCTGAAGCCTGCGCTCCCGCGCAAGATACAGCGCCGCATCGCGAAGCATGGTGGTCTTACCGCATCCGGGCGGCCCGAGAATCAGCACGCTCCGCGGCCGCCCTGCCTCGTCCATCAGGCAGCTGCGGATCGGCAGGCTTGCTCCGGGGATATGCCTGGCAATTCTTATGCATACCGACGTTACCGAGCTCATCCGAAGGCTGCCGTCCTCACCGCCAAGCCGCCCGCATATCCCCGCCCTGTGTCCGCCCGGGAGAGCGATATACCCTGAAGCCATTTCCCGTTCACAGGCATAGAGCGAATACCCGCTCAGCGCAGCCATAAGCGTTTCCATCCCCTCTGCATCCGGCGAATAAGGCAATTCCACGCAGCTTTCCCCGGCAATCGCCAAAGCACGGCAGTTGAGGCGGATGCGCAGCTCGCTGACCTGCTGCGCCAGCGTGTCATTCAGCTCTAGGACAGCCTCCGCGGCCTTCCCAGGCAGCCGTCTGCTTATCTGCTCCCGCCATGCCATGCAATCCCCCCTGTATACAGAAAGAACGCAGAGCCTGCGCTCTGCGTTCATCATATGTGGTTCTATGCGTTTTTAGCCCAATGGCTCACTCAGCCAACGACGACGACCTCTGTGCCCTCAATCGCTGCTGCAATCAGCGCCTCGGTATCCAGCGCCTTCTCCGCCTTGCGGATCAGCTCCTTGCGCGGATGGGTCGCAGGGTGCTTGGGCGTGAAGACCGTACAGCAGTCCTCATACGGCAGAGAAGATGTCTCGAACGTGCCGATCTGCTCGGCGCGCTCGATGATCTCGCTCTTGTCCATGCCGATACACGGGCGGAAAACCGGCATGCCCACAACCTCATCCGTACAGCCCAGCGCCTCCATGGTCTGGCTGGCAACCTGACCCACGGACTCGCCGGTGATCAGCGCCTGCGCGTGATCGCGCTCCGCGATGATCTGCGCAATGCGCATCATATACCTGCGCATGATGAGCGTCGTGAAATTCTCCGGGCACTTCTCATGGATCTGCATCTGAATCTCCGTGAACGGCACGACATGCACGCGCATCCTGCCGCAGTATTCAGAGAGCAGACGGGCCAGCTCGAGCACCTTCTCCTTTGCACGCTCGCTCGTATACGGGAAGGAATGATAATGCACGCAGCACAGCTCCACACCGCGCTTTGCGATCATAAAGCCGGCGACCGGGCTGTCAATGCCGCCGGAAAGCAGCAGGCAGGCCTTGCCGTTGGTGCCCATCGGCATACCGCAGACCGCAGGAATGCGCTCCACAGACAGATACGCGTGATCGCGGATCTCGATGGTGATCTCGTGGTCCGGGTGATTGACGTCCACGCTCAGGTGCGGCACATTCTGCAGAATATAGCCGCCGGCCTCGCGCATGATCGCCGGAGAATCCAGCGGATAGCGCTTGTCAGATCGCTTGGCAAGCACCTTGAACGTGCCCTGCTTCGGGCGCATCATCTCCGCTGCCTGACGACAGATCGCATCAAAATCATCCTTCGGCATCTCAATTGCCGGGCTCACGGAATGCACTCCGAACACCTTCGTCACGCGGCGGATGCACTCATCCAGATCGCTGAAGTCCGACACATAAATGCGTCCCTCGCTCAGCCACACATTACCGCCCACCTCGCGGATCGCAAGGCGGATGTGATCAATGAGCTTTTTCATGAAGAAGGGACGGTTCTGCCCCTTCAGGAATACCTCGCCGAAGCGGACAAGCAGAATCTGTCTCATGATTATCTCCTCCTGTATTGTTTGAGCAGCGCGTAGAGCTTTTCCATCTTCTCCGCTGCCGTGTCAATCTCCTGTTCATTGTTCATCAGGCCGAAGCTGATGCGGATCGTGCCATCCGCCTGCGTCTCCGACAGGCCCATCGACCGCAGGGACGCACTCACCTTCTGCTTGTGCGAGGAGCATGCCGAGCCGGTGGAGACGAGGATTCCCTCGCCCTCCAGCGCATTGCGCATGACCTCGCCGCGCACGCCGTCAAAGGACAGGCTCAGGATATGCGGCGCGCTGTCCGCCGCCGCAGGCTCCGGCCCATTGACCTTCACGCCATCCAGACGGCTCACGCGTTCATAGAGGCGCAGCTTCAGCGCGCGCATCGCCTCCACATCAGCCTGACGCGCCGCCATCTCCTCGATGGCCTTATGCAAGCCGATGATTGCCGGCGAATTATAGGTGCCGGAACGGATCCCCTTCTCCTGCCCGCCGCCCGTCGTCTGCGGGATCAGCCTGACGCCCTTACGCACAACCAGCGCGCCAACGCCCTTCGGGCCATGGATCTTATGGCCGCTGAGCGCATAGAGATCCACCCCCATGCGGCTCATATTCATCGGCACACGCATAAAGCCCTGCACGCCATCCACATGCACGAGGACGGACCGGTTCTTTGCTCTCGCCATCGCAGACAGCTCGGCAACAGGCTGAATGGCGCCTGTCTCGTTGCTCACCTGCATACAGCTGATGAACGCCGTATCTTCATCCATGAGGCGTTCGCACGCCTCAAGATCGATGACGCCGCGCGCATTGATCGGCATGATGCGGACCTCGTGCCCCATCTTCTCCACCCGGCGCATGGTCTCCGCCACGGCGGGATGCTCGATGGAGCTGACGAGAAAGACGCCTGCCCTGCGGATTGCGGCTGCGGCGCCAAGGATCGCGAGATTATCGCTCTCCGTACCGCCCGCCGTGAAGATCACCTCATCCTCACGCTTCGCGCCCGTCTGTGCGATGATCGCCTGCCGACAGGCATGGATCTGCTTCTCAATGTCCATCGCGGGTCTGTAGGCCGCAGAGGCATTATAGAAGCCATCCCTCATCGAGGCGCTCATCCCGTCGATCACGCTGTCAAACGGGCGTGTTGTTGCGCTGTTATCAAAATACATCATCCGTCCACCCTCTGTCCGTGTAACCCCGCCCTCAAACAACGAGGCATAGAAAATCTCCAGTACGGCACCGCCATGCTGGAGATTGATATGCGGCATGGGATATTACCCCTGATAGGCGCCTACCTGCACATAATTGCGGATCATGGAGACCATCTCCTCGCTCGGCTCAAAGATGATCATGCGCTTCTTGTTATCCTTCACGTTGTAGAGATAGAAGAGGTTGCCGTCGCGGTTGAGGAACCAGTTCATCTTCTCAACATCGCCCTGTGCAAGGAAGCGATGGAAGCTGTCATGCGCCACGTGGCCGCAGGCCGCAATGGTATTGACATTCACGCAGCCCAGCTCCTTGCGCTTCGCGCTGCGGTAGACCTTGGCAAAATCAACGGTGCCGTTGGTGAATGTATACTCGTACTCCAGCTTCAGGTTATCCTTCTTGAAATACAGCAGCACAGCCAGACCGCCGAAGGCAAGCAGCAGCGCGATGGACAGCAGATCAAAGGAATACATCACGACCTGCAGCAGCATCATGGCAATCAGGCCGCTGATCACGATCAGCACCCAGCAAAGCATATAGAGAACACTGTTGAGCAGGTTCCCCTGCTTGCTGACAATATCCTCCTTGTAATTATCCATCATCACAGATTCCTCCAGACATCAATATCTTTTCTTATTATAACACCAACATGAGAGAAAGAACAAGAGGCTTCTCATTGACTTTTGGGCGTTTTACAGATTTCGGTGCTCATCCTGTGTTTTTCTTCCGTTTGATGGATGAAAAAAGGGATTTGAAGCGTCTAAGGAGAATATGATATTGTTTACACCACTTGCGATTATGTGATTCGGAGGTTCTCTCAGTCATGAAGTGTCCTCACTGCGGCGCCTGGAATCAGGCCTATCTGCCCCGCTGCAACAAGTGCGGCACGCCGCTTGAAGAAAACAACGGCCAGAAGACCGCCTCATGGGAAGAGGCGATGCATAAGAAAAAGCCTTCTCTGCAGGTTCTGCAGTTTGAGCCCGGCGAAAAAGACGTCTTCATCCCGGAGGACGATCGCCTTTATGACCCGGATAACGTCGACAGAGCCGAGCTGCGGGATGAGCTGGAAGAGCTGGAAGCCCGCCGCGAGCTTGGCGAGCAGCGCAAAGCGCAGATGATCCGCGAGCGCGCC
The DNA here is from genome assembly GCA_017938795.1 of Clostridia bacterium. GTDB lineage: Bacteria > Bacillota > Clostridia > Christensenellales > Aristaeellaceae > Ventricola. Next base: position 21,453 of record JAGBAV010000012.1, on the reverse strand, counting down.
GAGCATGTGCGCCGCTCCATCCGCGAGGCGGAGATCATCCGTCCCGTGCAGAGCGGCAGCAGCCCTGAGCGCGAGGGCGACAGCGTCGTCATCACCCGCAGGCAGAAAGCGCGTCAGGAACAGTATATCCGCCGCAGCCGCGATGAAGAAGGCAATCCCATCACCGATGAAGAACACGGCTATTTCGGCGACCCTGCCTACGAGCAGCCGCTGGTTTATGCGGACGACGATAAGGATGCGCCGTACTACTACGACGGCTTCACGCCGGAGTCCGACGACCCGGTTGATCACGGCGATATGCCGCGCCGCATCCCCAGCCGTGCCGTGCGCGAGGATATCAGCGAGAGCCACAGTTCCTCCCGCAGGAAGAAGAACCGCATTATGAAGCTCATCACCTCCATCCTGCTCATCGTCGCTGCCTGCGCTGTCATTGCCGGCGTCGCAATCTTCGGCACGTGGAAGTTTGTCAATGATCAGAACATGCAGGTCCGTAAGGAGAACGAGACGCGCGTAGAGCTCACCAAGACTGAGGTTGAGGTGGACGGGCAGCTTCACCCCGCACATACCATCACCATCTACGGCAGGGAGAACGCGACCATCTTCTTCAAGGAGATGCAGTCCTCCTATGTCATCGCAGACGGCAGGGTCACCGTCACCGTGCCGGACTATATGTGGTATGATACGGAATCCTCGACCTTCGCCAAGGCTGTTGAGACCGATACCATGGACGTCACGGTCACGCCGTTTATCCGCTACTCTCAGGAGGGCGACCAGTACGAGCTGGATCCGATCACCTTCACCATTGACGTCAAGCTCTCCCCCATCTATCTGCTCAACCCCGCCACCATCTACGCCGATGTCGGCGTGTCGATCTATGAGGTCCGCCTGAACGTTGAAAAGGGTTCGACCGTCGTCATCGACGGCACCAATGTCTCCACCCTGATCCGCGAGACGGGCAACGTCTCCAAGAACGTTCAGGTTCTGCCCGTGGGCGATAACATCATCTCCATCTCCGTCAAGAGCAAATACTGCAGAGAGAACAAGATGGAGGTCACGCTCCACCGCGAGGCGCAGGATATCCCGCTTGAGCTCGCCGCGACCGTGCTCGTTGAATGGAACTATGAGCCGATCTCGCAGGAGAAATACGACGCCGCATCCGATGAGGATCGGGCAAAGATGCAGATTCCCTCGATCAGCGGCACAACGCTGCCCGGCGCGGACATCACTGTCGAATTCCCGCACAGAAAGCTCGAGGTCGATAAGGAAACGGGTAAGTTCAGCTTCGTTCCTCTCTTCTCCCAGCTAGGCGACAACGAGGTCGTGATCCGGGCCTCCATCGAGGGCAAGAACGACTCCGTCATCACCCACACCGTCTACTACATGCCCAACGCCGATCTGTATACGCGCCGCGCATGGGATCTGGACAGCCAGTACAACGATCTGATCAACTACATCAGCATGCGTAAGGGCACGATCTATGTCGCCACCGGCACCATCCAGCGCGTCATCAGCTCCGCGCCGCAGATGGCCATTATGAACATCGGCTCGGATACATTCGAAAAGCTGGTCATGCTGGAGAACAGCTCCAAGACCACATGGGAGGTCGGCACCAAATACCGCATCTACGGCGACGCCTATGGCCTGTACAACAACATGCCGCGCCTGACCGTACGCTACACCTACCTGACCGACTAAGCAAAGAGGGATGCACGCTGCATCCCTCTTCTTCTATGCTTCAAAACAATGTCTGCACCTGTTCAGGTCAATCGTATCGCGCGGCGAGACCATATGCCCCTCCAGCGTGAGCAGGATTCTCTTGGCCGGCAGCCCCGCAGCAAACCCAGTCAGTGCGCCGCTGCCCGCAACGATCCTGTGGCATGGCATTACAATCAGAAGCGGATTGCGTCCGCATGCGCGCCCGACAGCTCTGCACGCAGACGGCTTCCCCAGATGCCGAGCAATATCGCCGTAGCTGGCAGTTTCGCCGTATGCTGCCTGCGCCATCGCTCGATAGACATTCTGCTCGAATTCTGTCCCGCGCACGCGCAGCGGCAGATCAAACACACGCAGACGCCCTTCAAAGTACGCTGTCAGCTGCCGCGCCGTCTCGTCAAGGAGCACAGAGCCTTCGCCTGACGCACAATCACCGGCACATAAACGAATGCAGCTGATTGCGCCGCCGTCGTCCTCAATGAGCAATTGACCGATCGGCGTCTTCAGGAGCATCGCCTTCACGCCGCCCGTCATACCGTCTCATACCAGTGCAGCAGCATGCACAGCGCGGCCTTCATGCCATACTTCATCGAAGCCGGCTCCATCCACTCCTCGCGGGTGTGCTCGCCTGCGCCCCTGTATACGCCATAGCAAACGGACGGAATCCCCAGCGAAAGCGGGATATTGCAGTCCGTCGAGCCGCAGCCCAGCGCAGGCTCATGATCCGTATAACGCCTGAGCGCACCGGCGGCGAGATCAATCAGCGCCTGATGCGCCTGCGGGTCGACGCCATCCGCACAAGGCCTTGTCCCCAGCAGCTCAACCTCATACTGCACGTCCCCGCCCATGACCTGACCGAGGATCTGCTGCATCTGCTTCTCCATCTGCGCAAGACAGGACGCATCGTCTGAGCGGTACTCATAGAGCATCTGCGCCTGCTGGGCAATCGTGTTGACGGATGTGCCGCCTTCGATCATTCCGACATTGTAGGTGGTGATGCTCGCACCATGATGCGGGATCTCCTGCTGATAAAGCTTTGTGATCAGCTGCGCAAGCGCCTCAATGGCGTTGCGGCTGCCAAAGTCCGAGAAGCTGTGTCCGCCCTTCGTCTTCGCCGTGATCCTGTAGCGGGAGGAGCCGACCGCACTGCAGCAAATCCCGTCAAGCCCGCAGTCCAGCGACACAAAGGCTTTGACGCGCGGCGCATATGCCTTCATAATGGCCTTACAGCCCTTGAGGTTGCCCAGCCCCTCCTCGCAGGAATTGGCTGCAAAGAGAATACCGCAGGAGGGCTTTCTGTCCCTGAGATACCGCGCAAGCATCATCAGCGCCGCCACATTGGCTGTATCGTCGCCCACACCCGGGCAGTACAGTCTTCCGCCTTCCTCCCGCATCGGCATAGGCTCCATATCCGGGAAGACGGTATCCGTATGCGCTGCGACGACAATCATATCCTTATGCTCGTCCAAGCCAACCGGGCAGAGTACGTTCAGCGCATCGTCGATCACCGCATGCATGCCGTTGGCCTCGAACCAGCCGCGGATAAACGCCGCGCGGCGCTCCTCATGATGGCTCGGCGCAGGGATGGCGCACAGCTGCTTGAGCAGGCTGATGGTCTCCGCCTGCATCTGCTCGACGTCCTTCTCCTGCTGCGCGGTCAGCGGCCGGATGGTTTCTTTCATCATCATTTCGGGTTGCTCCCTTCCTCTGTTGCTCAGTCTGTATTTGTATCGGAGGTCATCTCTTGAATGCTTTGCTTGACGGCATGCGCTTTCTCTGTGACGGGACGCACATGCTTACCGGAATCACCGCCGCTTACGGCACCCCATCGCAGCATGAAGCCTGCCTCTATGGAAATGCGCAGGAAACCGCGCTCACGGACAGCGGGTTTATCCCCTGCTGCCGCCCCCTGCAGGAGAACAGCATCTTTGATCTCGCCTCGCTGACCAAGCTCTTCACAGCGATTCTGATCATGCGGCTCACAGAGATGGGTCGGCTCGATCTCAATGAAAGTATCGGCGGCATCGATCCCCGGTTCATCCATCTGCGTGAAACGACTGTCTTTGACGTTCTCTGCTTCAGGGCCTGCCTGCAGACGCCCGGGCGCATCGACGACGCGCCGGACAGGAATGAGGGGCTTGCCCGCCTTTTCGCCGTGCATGAAGCGCCGCTCCCGCGTATACGCATCTACTCCGATATCAACGCCATGGTGCTTAAATACATCGTCGAGGCACGCAGCGGCATGGCGTTTGCCGACGCCGTCCGCGCATACATCCTTGATCCCGCGGGCATGCAGGATACATATGCCTGCATACCGCCCGCCCAGCGCGATCGCTGCGTCTGCTACAACTATGAGCACCGCATCGCCGGGGATCGTTATTCCCTGCGCACGGACGTGCCGCCGGGGACGCCGCACGACCCCAAGTCGCTTCTCCTCTCCGAGGGCGGCAGGGATCTTTGCGGCCATGCCGGTCTCTTCTCAACCCGGGACGATATGGTGCGTCTTGCCCAGTCGCTGCTGCGCGGCGAGCTGCTCAGCAGTGAATCGCTCTGCGCCATCGGCACGGACCGTACGGGCATCGATTACGGAGACGGCACCTACCGGCAGTATCTGGGCTTCCAGTGCTTTGCCAAGCATCCATGGCAGCATCTGAGCGAGGTGCCCGCATGGATGAGCGACAGAAGTCTGGGGCTGAGCGGATTCACGGGAAACCATCTGTCCATCGATCCTGTCAGGTCGCGCTTTGTGCTGTTCCTTGGCAACCGCTGCCACGCGCGCGTATCCCACATCATCCCGCCCAAGGATCAGGATATCACGTCCTATGGGCTCGCAGACGACGGTACAGGGCGGATCATCTGGCCGGACGGACGCGCTGTGCCCTCATCCGCAAGATACGTTTACTTCAAGGACGAACGCCTTCACACCCCTATCGAGCGGCGTATGCGCACGCTCGTCTGGCTGTAAGCAAACAGCGGCTGCATGCTATTGCATCGCCGCTGTTTTTTCATGTTTTGGGACGGCGCATCGCTTACCCGCCGATCCTTCCATCCCCCGCGGCTCAATCAAGCTGCAGATTCATAAAGTCAAACGTTGCGAAGTAGTCCGCAGGCGTCTCCGCACGGCGGATCAGGCGCACGCTTCCATCCTCCTGCAGCAGGATTTCCGCGCTGCGCAGCTTACCGTTATAGTTGTAGCCCATGGAGAAACCGTGCGCACCCGTATCATGGATATAGAGAATGTCGCCGCGGTCAATCTGCGGGAGCTTCCTGTCAATGGCAAACTTATCGTTGTTCTCGCACAGGCTGCCGACGATATCATACAGATGATCCGCCTCAGCATGCTCCTTGCCAAGGATGGTGATATGGTGGTACGCGCCGTACATCGCCGGGCGCATCAGGTTGCAGGCGCAGGCATCCACGCCGATGTACTCCTTATAGGTATGCTTTTCGTGGATGGCCTCGGTCACCACGGCGCCGTTGGGCGCAAGCATGAAGCGGCCAAGCTCCGTGAAGATGCGCACGTCGCCCATACCCGCCGGGACGAGCACCTCTTCATAGGCAATACGCACACCCTCGCCGATGGCTGCGATGTCATTCTCCGTATCCTCCGGACGATAGGGCACGCCCACACCGCCGGACAGATTGATGAAAGCGATATGCGCGCCGGTCTCCCTGTGCAGATCCACAGCCGTCTCAAAGAGAATCCGCGCCAGCGTCGGATAGTACGCGTTGGTCAGTGTATTCGACGCAAGGAAAGCATGAAGACCAAAGTCCTTCGCGCCCTTCTGCATCAGCTCGCGGTAGGCCTGCGTCAGCTGTGCGCGGGTCATACCGTACTTGGCATCCTTCGGCTGATCCATGATCCTGTTGCCGATAGAGAACTCGCCGCCCGGATTGTAGCGGCAGCTGATCACGGAAGGAACGCCGATCGCCTCCTCCATTGTCTCAATCAGGGTATAGTCGTCCAGATTGATGATCGCGCCCTGTGCATGCGCGCGTGCATACTCATGCCCGGGCGTATTATTGGAGGAATACATGATCTCCTCGCCGCTGAAGCCGCACGCCTTGCTCAGCATCAGCTCCGTCTCCGAGGAGCAGTCCACACCGCAGCCCTCTTCGCGCAGGATCTGCAGAATTGCGGGATTCGGTGTCGCCTTCACAGCGAAATACTCGCGGAAACCCTTGTTCCACGCGAACGCCTGATTCAGCGCGCGAGCCGTTCGGCGGATCCCCGCCTCGTCGTAAATATGAAAAGGCGTCGGATACTCCGCCTTGATGCGCTTCGCCTGTTCAAGGGTGATGAACGGTTTCTTTTCACTCATGATGTTACCTCGCTCTGCCGTTGCGGCAGATTCCTCTGTCTTTCAGGGATATGCGGGCAGCTGCCCGATACGCCCTCAGCGTTATGCATACAAATATACCTTCGCCATACTGCGCTTGTCAAGACGGTATGGCATAAATTATGCCCGGAAGTCTTTCCCTGCCGCCCATATCATCCGGGCAGTGCAGAAAACGCCCGCTCCTGCTTCCTCTTCATTTCATTATCTGCCGTTCCATGCCCGCATCGAAGGCTGGTGCCTGACCAAAACAAAAACGCTGCGCACCCTGCCGCGCGCGGCGTTTTCTGCATCACTCTCTGCACTGTTCAAAGAAGGCCTTGAGCTGCTGCGTACACGCATCCTCCATCAGGCCTCCCAACGCCTGTGCACAGTGACCGAATGCAGGATCCTCCGTCAGCGCATACAGGCTGCCGGCGCAGCCGCATCTCTCGTCATAAGCGCCGAAGCATACCTCGTCCACCCCGGCCATCACCAGCGCACCGGCACACATCGGGCAAGGCTCCAGCGTCACATAAAGCGAACATCCCTGCAGCCTGCGGCGGCCAAGCCGCTTTGCTGCCCTTCGCAGGGCAAGCACCTCGGCATGCGCCGTCGGGTCGCCCGTCAGTTCCCTCTCGTTATGCGCGCGGGCAATCACCTCACCGCCGCAGACGATCACCGCGCCAACCGGTACATCGCCCTGTGCAAGCGCAGCCTCTGCTTCCTCCAGCGCCATCGCCATATATCGCTCCCTGTCATTCATCCGTATCCCTCCGGCATTCATCCTGCTTATCCATTTCGATGCGTCTTCGCCTTTTCCTGCCCTGTTCCTGCGGCTGCACAGGCTGCGCAGCTGCCTTCGTGCGGACGGTCATGCGCACGGTCATCTCATCCGCCTCTGCATGGATCCCCACAGCAGCATCACAGCCCGCCTCCGTCAGCTCCGCACAGATACTGTAAAGCGCCTCTTTGGCCGCAGCCAGCGCCGTCTTTCCATCTGCTCCCGTAATGTGAAGCCGTCTGCTGCGCCTCCCGCCGCAGATCAGACGCCGCGCCTGCCATGGCGTCAGCTCACGCTGGGCGATCAGCATTGCCGCCTCCAGCCTGCGCGCCTCCCCGGAAATCATCAGCAGCGGCTCCGCCTGCCCCATACCCATCCCGGCACGGCGCACAGCCCCGCAAACGCGCTGCCCCATGTCAAGCAGACGCAGCCTCCGCGCGAAAAAGGCGTCGCTCAGCGCACTGCAGCGCGAGAGGCGCATGCCTCCATGCCCGCGGATGGCCTCAGCCTCCTCAAGAAAATGAACGCTGCGCGCCGTATGATGCGCCTCCATGCTGATGGCAATCGCCTCATGCGCATCCGCCTCCACGAGCACAGCGTCAATCTGCTTCATTCCAAGCCGCCTGCACGCCTCCAGTCTGCGTCCCCCGCAGACCAGCATATACCGACCGCCATAGCCCGTCGGCCGCAGAACAACGGGTTGCAGGAGCCCATGCCTTGCAATGGACGCCATCAGCAATGCAAGAGAATCCTCCGGAGCAATTGACCAGACGCCGATGCCGATATCGCTGGTATTCACACGGATAATCTGCAGCATCCGTTCCGTTCTCTCAGGCACCATACCTTCACACTCCGTCACGATGATTGTGATACAGTATATGTGCCTTATGCAGATTCATTCCACGGCATGAATATACGTCTGCGCGCGGATGTCCTCATCCAGCCACAGCGTGATACAGCCGGATTGATCCGTTCTGTATACATGTGCATCCACCGCAGCAAGATCATCAAGCACCCGCGGGGAGGGATGACCATATGCATTGCCCGCCCCAACGCTGATCACCGCACACTCCGGGCTTGTCATCGCCAGCAGCGCAGCGCTTGTCGCATTCTTGCTGCCGTGATGCGCAACCTTGAGGATGTCGCAATCCGGCAGCACCTCCGGCTCACACTCTGCCGGCAGGTCACCCGTCATGAGGATATGCTTCCCGGCGATCTGCGCATGGAGAAGCAGCGACCGTTCATTGCTGCCCTCAATACCCGGCGGCGGCGAAAGCACCTCCGCCTGCAACCACGACAGGCTCAGCCGATCGCCCGCATCGACCGCGCGCAGCGAAATCCCCTTACTCTCCGCCAGAGCAAGCGCGTCCGTCACGACTGCAGAATCCGCATCACGAAGCGCGCCTTCAGCGATCACAACCGATGGCACAGAGATCTCCGAGCGGATCAGCGTGCTCAGCGCACCGGCATGATCCTCATCAAGATGCGAGAGGATCACCGCATCGACAAACAATCCCTCATGACGCAGATAGCGGAGCGCGTCATAGCAGTACGCCGGGCCAACATCCATGAGCACGGCATGCCTGCCGCTGCGCAGCACAGCGCAGTCGCCCTGACCGACATCCAGCTGGACATAGCGCGGCGCAGGATCAAACCGCGGCATGTAAAGCGCAGCAAACAACCCGACAACAGCTGCGGCACAAACCGCATTCCCGCGCCCGAAGCGTATCCTTCGGCTGATCAGCGCTGCAGAAGCGATCAGCAGGACGAGCGTCAGCGCATGCGGCGCAGGCAGGCGGAGAATCGCATAGCGCAGCGCACCGACAGACAGGCACAGCCGCTCAAACAGCGCAGCGGCCTGCCCGATACACTGCGCCGGGATCACGCACAATTCCGGCACAAGAACACCGATCGGCAGCAGAATCCATCCGGCAAGCATCATCACGGGAACGCATGCGCTGGTCAGCAGATTCATCGGCAGGCCAAGTACAGGAAGAAAACCATAATACACCAGATTGATCGGAACTGCTGCCAGCTGCGCTGTAAAGCCAATCCATATGCCGGACGCCGCCTCGCGCAGCAGCGGCGCATCCGGCACGCCCCGCATCAGGCGGTCTGCATTGCGTGAAAGCAGCACAATCCCCAGCACAATGAAATACGACATCTGGAACGACACCGTCAATGCCTGTACTGGATTCGCCAAAGTGATCACGGCGGCAGACACAGCAAGCGCCGTCAGCGAATCGTAGGATCGGCCGCAGCATCTGGCCAGGGTACGCATCAGCGCCATGCACATCGCCCGAAGCGTACCTGCCGCGCCGCCGGTCAGGGCAGTGAAGAACGACAGAAGCAGAGCCTCCGCCGCAAGACAGGCCCAGCGGCTCAGGCCGGTATGCCGCAGCAGCCACGACGCCGCACCGGCGATGATCGTCATATGCAGGCCGGATACCGTCAGGATATGCACGGTGCCCGTCAGCTGCATGGCCTCCACCAGATCTGCGTCAAGCTCATCCCGCTCGCCCAGCATGACCGCCTGAAAGAATGGCGCATGCTCGCCGAACACCCTCTCCATGGCCTCCAGCAGCGACGTCCGCAGACCGCGGATCCATTCACGCAGAGAGAACATGCGCTTTCCCTCAGCCGTCCATCCGGGCAGAATGTAGCCGGATAGCTCATATCCTTCACTCAGTGCACGAATCCTTGCGTTTGACGCGCCGGGGTTCCTCGCTTCTTCCTGCGCGAACAGACGACCCGTGCCAATGATTCTCTGCCCGACCATCGCCTCAGTACGTGTCTCTTCCTCCCCGGTCATCAGCGTGACAACCGCGCGGCGAGTCAGCTTCACGCCGTCCGCCGTCACATCGCGCAGCATCACACGGTAGCCGGATTCGATGGCACAGACAGACCCCTCAATATGCACACCGTATGCCGTCGGGAAATCCTTCTGCCCGAGCTGCATGCCTGCGTACGCATTTCCGGCCAGCACGCTCAGCAGCACACAATAAAGCAGCGCGCTCCTGTGCTGCAGGCAGGAAATCACCGCCGCAGCCCCCAGAAGCGCACAGACCATCACAGCAACGCCCATGGGGAGCGCCGCAAGCTGCGCGGCATAGATCCCGCACAGCCATCCCACGATAACGACCAGCAAGCGGCGGCGGACAGGCAGCAGGAACACCCCGATACGCTCCATCTGTCCGCCTCCTTCTGCCGCTCTTATGTATTCTCCTCCTCCACGCAGCGAATGCCCGCCGCTGCGATCCGCCTGCGCAGCCAATTACCGCGCAGATAGTACACGATGAACATCGCCGATGTGATCACCCATGTGATCGGATAGCTCATCAGGAGTACCGTCAGGCTCCTGTTTGCCGGCAGCACAACGCCCACCCAGAACACGCGCATCAGGCACACGCCCGTCAGCGTCATGATCGTCGGCATCAGGGAATCGCCTGTGCCTCGCATCGCGCCGGAGAGAATCTCAATGGAAATATACGCAATGTACGTCGGAACAATCAGCTTCATGATCCCATAGCCGGTATCCAGGACATGCGCGTCATCCGTGAACATCCCCAGCAGCGCACGGCCAAAGAGCAGCAGAATCGTGCTCATGAAGATCGTCGTTCCGGCCGACATGCCCATGCAGACGCGGACGCTCTTCTTCATCCGCGCAATCTGGCCTGCGCCAAAGTTCTGCCCGGCGAATGTCGTGATCGCCACGCCGAATGCGCTGACCGTCATCCAGAACAGGCCATCCACCTTGCCATATGCCGTCCACGCAGCAATGACGTCCGTGCCGAAGCTGTTGACGCCCGCCTGAATGATGATATTGGACAAGGAATACATGACCGACTGCAGACCGGCCGGCAGGCCGATCTTCACAATCTGCATCAGCATACCGCCGTCAAGCGCAAGCTTGCTGAGCGAGACCTGATACGGCTGATGCGAGCGCATAAGCGTCGCCATCACCAGCGAAGCACTGAGCACCTGCGAGAGCACCGTCGCGATACCGGCGCCCGCTGTACCAAGGCCAAAGCCCATGACAAACAGCACATCCAGCACGACATTGGCCATCGCCGCGCAGATCAGGAACACCATCGGTCTGCGGGAATCGCCCGTCGCCCGCAGGATGCCGGAGCCCACATTGTACAGAAGAGACGGAATCATACCGAGGAAGTAGACGCGGATATACGGCACGGCATAGGCCATCACATCATCCGGCGTGCCCATCAGATGCAGCACCGCAGGGGCGATCATCATGCCCACCACTGTGAGCGCCGCACCGCAGATCGTGCACAGCAGAATCGCCGTATGCACAGCCCGGCTCATGTCCTTCGCCTTGCGTGCGCCGTAGTACTGCGCGATAATCACAGACGCGCCGGAAGCCACGCCGACAAAGAAACCCACCAGCAGGTTGATCAGCGTGCCCGTAGAACCGCCGACAGCCGCCAGCGCCTCCTTGCCGACCGTCTTGCCAACGATGATGGCGTCAGCCGTGTTGTACAGCTGCTGGAAAAACGTACCCAGCACAATCGGAAAAAAGAACAGGAGCAGCTGCTGCCAGATGACGCCCTGCGTGATCCCGTTCACATCCCGCCTGAATCGCTTCATAAGAATCCTCCGTCCGCCAATGCGGATCGCACTTTGTTATCCTCTGACCCTTGCCAGCAGCGCTCTCAGCCTGCGCATTGCTCCCTTGGGCAGGTGCGCAATCCGACGGATCATCCGCTCCACCCGCCCAGGGCCGGCGAGCAGCTTCTCCACAGCCTCCGTCTCAAATCCATTCTTTGCGAATCCGGCGAAGAACGCAGCGCGCTTTTCATGAACAGCCGCCGTCTTCTCAATGCTCGGATTAAACCGCAGAAGCTTCTCCGTGCGCATGGGGAAAACCGTCAATTCCCTCGCGCAGGCGTCCATCGCCTTCCGTCCCTTGGGCGTATTGATCATCAGCAGGGACAGACCCGTATCGTTGTCCATATGCGGGCATGCCTCCTGCGCCCCCCAGAGATCCGCCATCGTGATATCCGCCCGCCGCCTGTCCCCGCGCAGATCGTGGCACTGCGTGCAGGACGGGCGCAGATACAGATTCTTCAGGAAGCCGCGCAAATACGGCTCCTCCAGCTGCGTTCCGATATGCTCCTGACCGTCCGCAAAGGTCGCCACCGCTGCAAAGTTCTTCCAGCCGAAGCGCTTATCCCGGAAGGTATACCCTGTCACGCGGCTGCCGTACTTCGCCTCCAGCTCACGCAGATAAGAGGCAAACACCCCCGGAGACGGCACGCCATGGCAGACAAAATCCACCGTCAGCAGCCTCTCCTGATGCTGCGGCTTCACGCAGGCGAGAAGGCCGTCAATCTGACAGGGCGTTCCCGAAAACAGTACGGGGATTCCGCGTTCCAGCAGCGCCTTCGCATGGGCAATCGCCTCTGAACTGTCGCTCTGGACATACTTGGAGCCGCGCATCAAGGCAAGATCCGCCTCGTCAAATGCGCCGATATGCTCGACCCTCATCTCCTCGTCAAAGGCTGCGCCGAAAACAACGCCGCCCTGCGCGATCATGCTCTTCGCCAGAGCGGTGAACACGCCGCCGGAGGAAGACCCGCGCCTGAGATCGGCGTCCTTGTTCTGCGCGCCGATGACCTTCTGATCATGCGGCTCATGCGGCTGGCCGACCGGGCACTTTTTCTCGCAAAGATCGCAGGAGATGCACAGCGCAGGATCAACGGACGGATAGAGAAACCCCTCTTCGTCCGCCTTCATCGTGATTGCCGCCTTCGGGCATACGCTGACGCATGCGCCGCAGCCCGTGCATTCAGCCTTCTTCTGCCGTACAGTCGTTCTCATGCCCTTCCTCCCGCCTTCTTCGGCTCGAGCGCGAGCAGGTCGCGCGCCAGCGCCTCTCCGCCCGCTGTGTAGGCCGGAAGCCTCTCCTGCAGATAGGTGCGCTCCTGCGGCGCACGGACCATCAGCGCATCATAGGCATCAAGCAGCTCGTCCGCGCCGGTCAGTTCCTGCACGGGAATCAGATGCCCTGCCTCATCACCGAACAGATCCCGAGCAATTCCCTTTGCTTTTACCGAATAGCCGATAACCAGTGTCGGCACAGCGGTAGAATATGCGGCGATGGAGGCATGTGTTCTCGCGGTCACCAGCGCTTTCAGCCGGCAGATATATCCCTTGAGCTGCATGGCATTCAGATGGCCCGGCAGCATAAACACGCGCGGCTCATCATCAAACGCCGCCTTCAGCCTCCCGAGCGCATCCAGATCGCTGTCATGCGCCCATGTGACATGCGGCACAAGCGCCACGCTGTCCTCGCTCGTATCAAGGATATGGCGGATCAGGCGGACAAACGCATTAAACGCAGTCTGGCTGTCCTTCGCGCAGCCCAGCACAAGCGGGCTGACATTCAGGCCGACAGTGCCGCCTTCCTTCCATCCCTCCGGCAGCGCAAGCTCCTCCCTGCGCAGGAAGAACGCCGGATCACACCATTGACGCACGGGCAGGCCGGCATCGCGCAGCGCAGCCGCAGTGATGGATTCACGCGCAACAATCAGATCATACTGACGCAGGTCCTCCAGCCGTTCGCCCTCAATCAGCTCCGGATTAATCGAGCAGCCCCAGAGCACAAGGCGCTTGCCCGCACGCCGCAGCCGCCCGTTGATCACAAGCAGATGCTCCTGACGGCCATAGCAGTAGGTGTCCCCGCCGACAGAAAGGCAGAGATCGCTCCGCCTGCCTGCACTGATCACAGGATGATGGCGGCGCGCCACCTCCTGCTCGCGCGGCATGCCCAGACGGAAGCCGATGGAATTGATCAGCCGATGGATGCTGTACGGACTGATCGTATCCGGGATGATGCTGCCGATGGCGTCAAGCCCGACGCTGCGGTCATACTCCGGCTGCGCAGAGGCGAGAACAACATCCTCCCCCGCAGCAGCGCGAAAAAGCTCGCTTGTCGCGCGCACAATCGCCTCACAGCCCCTGTTTTCACAGCCGCCATGGTTATAGAGCAGAATACTCATCTTCTGATCCCCCATTTCTTACCGATCAGTTTTTCCCTGATGCGCATGAGCAGATAGAACGCCGGGAACAGCCCCCTCTTCACCAGCGCATACAGCCGCTCATCCTGCTTCGCAATCCGGCTCTCGATGATCCCGCCAATGACATACGGCCGGATCTCTCCATTAAAGCGCTTCATGCTGGCAAGGATACCGGACTCCTTTTCAAAAATCCATACGCTGCTCTGCAGATAATCCCGGAAAAAGAGCTCCTTGACGCCGGCGTTGCGGAGAATCCGATCCATCGCCCGCAGCATCGGCAGATGCGCCTGACAATGACCCTTAATGGTCGCCATCGCAGACTGCCCGTGAACCCGGTAGACATAGGTCGCCTCGGACAGATGATGCACTTTCTTCGCGCGCAGATAGAGCTGCAGATTCATCAGCGCATCCTCGCCGATGCGCACCCCCTCGTCCAGCGAAAGGCCGCCTTCAAACAGCTCGCGCACATACAGCTTGTTCCACAGATTATTATAGATCCTGTGCATATGAATGATCTCGCGCACAATCTCCAGCGGCTGCTGGACAACAGGCTCCGTCATCACAGGCACACGGCATCCCTTCTCCATATCAAAGAGCGTGTGATTGGCAGAGACAATCTGCGCGCCGCTGTGCACAGCCGCCTGATACAGCAGGAAGAGCCCATCCTCCTCCAGCGCATCATCCGCGTCCATGAAAGCGAGATACCGCCCCGTCGCCAGTGCGATACCGCGATTGCGCGCAGCAGACACACCGCCGTTCGGCGTATGGATGACCCGCGCCCTCGGCTCAGCCAGCGCAAAGGCATCCAGCATCGCGCCGGTCGAATCCGTCGATCCGTCATCGATCAGGATCATCTCAATCTGCGGCTGCTTCTGCGCGCGCAGGCTCTCCAGACACACGTTCAGGTAGCGATGCGCATTGTAGCAGGGCACAATCACGCTGATATCGACCCGTTCCGTCATTCGCAGTTCCTCCCATGCCATGACCCATTGTTCACGGCAGCATTATGCTTGAGAATGGCAGCAGCGTCAGCGCTGCATAATAGATCTTTTGCTTGGCGCAGAGCGCGCCAAAGTCAACGCCTCTGCAGATCCGCCGTACAATGCAGCGGTCAAACGCCAGCGCAGCGCGGAAACGACCGCGATCCACGCGCAGCGTCCTCAGATAGACGTCAATATGCGCGCGGAAGAGCTGCGTCTGCAGCCCGCTTTCATCAAGGAAACGCCCGATCCCCTCCAGCATATCCTTGCTTCGCAGGTACCGATCCGTTCTTGCCCGGGTCATCGCGGAATCCCCGCCAAACTCATAGATATAGATTACCTGATCGCTGATACGCCACGCCCTCGCCGCGCGGAAGGCATCAAGATTAAACAGCACATCCTCGCCCACGCGCACGCCCGGCGGCGTCAGAATCCGATGCTCCCGGATCATTTCCGCTCGGTACAGCCTTGCGCACATGCTGTTGAGCGCGCTGTCACCGCGGATCAGGCTCTCCAGTATGGAAATCAGATCTCCGTCTGCGCAGGTATGGATCTCTTCCCGGCCGCCCTCGTCGATATACCGCATGGCATACGCAGCGCAGACGATATCCATCCCGTCGCCGGTCATCGAGAGCAGATGCGCAAGCGCATCCTCCGTCAGCAGATCATCTGCATCCAGAAAGAACAGCCATTCGCCCTTCGCGGCGGCAATACCCGCATTGCGGGCGCGCGAGACGCCGCCGTTCTCCTGCGTGATCACGCGCATACGCGGCTCGCCGCCCGCAAGCTGCTCCAGCACGGCCCCGGTATCATCCGTTGATCCGTCGTTCACAGCGATCAGCTCCCAGCGGGGCTCCGTCTGCGCCTGCACGCTGCGCACAGAAGCCGCAAGAGACTGCGCATTCTGATAGCAGGGCATGATCACGCTGATCAGCGGTTTATTCATCGCGGCATCTCCTTATCCCTGCGCAGCCTGCAACGTGCAGCCAGCGCCTTTCGCTTCATCACCTGTATGAGCCAGATCGCCGGGTAGACTACCGGGTACATCCCGGCGCCCACCAGCGCGCGCAGCAGCCTCGCCCCCGCGCTCATCCGCTCTGTCTTCAGGTCTGCGTCCGGCAGCAGAGGCTTCGCCTTTGCGCCGAAATTCCTGAGGACGCCGGGCAGACCGCCGTCCTTATACAATCGCAGCACGATGGTATCCAGATACGCGGTATAGTACGCCTCCATGCAGCCGCGCCGCTCAAGCATGCTGCGCATGGCGGCAAACCATGGGGTATGCACATCGAATGTGCTCCCATCCGTCCTGTGCATCGCCGACTGCGCATGCATCCTGTAGCGGTAGGTCACATGATTGACATAGGCAATCCCGCGCCCTGCCAGCACCGCCTCCAGATTAAAGAGCGCA
Source organism: Clostridia bacterium (assembly GCA_017938795.1). Classification (GTDB taxonomy): domain Bacteria; phylum Bacillota; class Clostridia; order Christensenellales; family Aristaeellaceae; genus Ventricola. The sequence goes on along the minus strand of JAGBAV010000012.1, from coordinate 5,215 downwards.
TCCTCCGCGATCTTCAACCCCTTTTGCAGACGGATACCTTCGCGTTCAAGCACTTCCCGTCTGTGCAGCTTATTGCACATGATATTAAGGATGCTGTCTCCTTCAATCAGCCGCAGTGCAGCGGCGCGCTTCTGCGCCTCGCCAGTCAGATCCATCCATCGGGTCTCCGGCCAGAAGACCTCCCGCTTTCCGTCATCGCTGAATGTTTCATGCGCACAGACCACCATGTCTGCTCCCTGCGCTGCAGCGAGCATCCGCTCAAATGCATCCTCTGTAATCAGGTCGTCGCCATCGACAAATGTCACATACTCGCCCAGCGCATGCTCAAGGCCCAGATTTCTCGCTGCGCTGACGCCTGCATTGGCCTGAGACAACACGCGGATGCGGCTGTCCTCCCGTGCCATCCGCTGCGCAATCGCAAGCGTATCATCCTTCGACCCGTCGTCGATCACGATCACCTCGAAATCGCGCATGCTCTGCGCAAGCACAGCGCGAAGGCAGTCCTCCAGATATGCCGCAGCATTATAGCACGGGATGATCACGCTGATCGTCATTTAGCCGCATCCTCCCGTCCCTGAACAAGCGCCATCGCCCCGCGGACGTCGCCCCGGAGCCAGCGCCACGCAAACAAACGCCCACGCAGCTGCGTGCGGATGCCCTTGCCCGTGCGGATCGTATAGGCCAGCAGCGGGCGCACGCCGAGCAGCCTGCGCAGCAGCGTGCGCATCACAGGATGCCCCTGCATATCCTGCATCGCAGCGACAACATCCTCCGCATCAGGATCCAGCCGGATCCCCTTGCAGATGAGCTTGTCATAGCACAGCACAGGCAGAACAGCATACAGCTCGTCCCCTTTGCCGCATGCCTGCGCATACTCAAAAAGACGGATGCCCAGATTCATCAGCCGGCGTGCAAGCGCAGGCTTCTTCATCCCCATCAGCGAATCACCGCGCTGATAATAATACACATAAGGCTTGCTCAGCGCTGCAATCCTGTGCGTATGCATCAGGTACATCGCAGAAAACAGCGTGTCCTCCGCAAAGATCTCCTTATTCGGCGCAAAGCGCAGGCCGTTCTCCTCGATGATGCTGCGGCGGTAAAGCTTGCTCCACGCCTCCTGTCCATGGCGATACGGCATCCAGTACTGATAGAAATAAGCCGCGAGGCCAAGCCGTTCCACATCGATCACCTCGTCCTCAAAGCTCAGACGGGCATCATATTCCCCCCGGTCATCCACATATCGGTAATTCCAGAGCACCTGCTCGGCGCCTGTCTGCTCCGCAGCAGCAACGGCGTCCTCCAGCAGATCCGGCGCGATATAGTCGTCCGAATCCACAAACGCGATATACTCTCCGCAGGCGATATCAAGCCCGGCATTTCTTGCCGAGGACAGGCCCCCATTCTCCTTGTGCACCTGACGGATCCTTCCATCCCGCGCAGCATAGGCGTCCATGATCGCCGGGCAGCCATCCTTCGTGCCGTCATTGACCAGGATCAGCTCATAATCCTGAAAGGACTGTGCAAGAATGCTGTCGATGCATCGCGGCAGATACGCCTCCACCTGATAGACAGGCACGATCACGCTGACTTTGCACATAGGCAGTACTCCTCCTGACAGTCATTCTCACATAAGCATTCGCATACATTTTGATTATACCATAAAACATACGCACAGAAAACTGTCATTTATCCGCATTTTCCGATCGCCGTCCTTCTTGAGCATAGAAAAAGGCTCCGCGCATTGCGGAGCCTGTCACTCTTACTGTACCTGACCGGTTGTCAGCAGTTCAATCGCCTTCTGCAGCTGCGCATCATGCTCAAGCGGCAGGTTATTAATGCCGTAGAGCGTCACAGCCTCTTCGTCAAGCTCGACAACCACATCCGGCTCAATCCCCACCTCGTGGATGCACTCACCGCTGGGCGTATAGTATCTGGCAATGGTGATCTGCGCGCCGGTTCCGTCCGGGAATTCAATCACGGTCTGCACAATGCCCTTGCCAAAGGTCTTCGTACCGACGATAACACCCGCGTCATAATCGCGGATCGCGCCGGTGAGGATCTCAGATGCGCTGGCGGAATATCCGTTGACCAGAACGACCATCGGCACATCGTAATACTCACCGTCGATGGTCAGCTTCTCCTCATAGCCGGTGTTGTCCTTCGTACTGACGACCGTGCCCTCCGGCAGAATCAGATCAGCCATATCGACGCTCGCCGACAGGAAGCCGCCGCCGTTATTGCGCAGGTCGATGATCATGCCGGAAACATTCGCTGCCTTGAACTCCTCCACCGCACGCGCAAAGCCGTCATAGGCATCGCCAAGGAAATCATACACCATCACATAGCCGATGTTGCCGTCAAGAATCCTGTGCTCGACATAGTTGATATTGATGATCTTGCGCTCAACATCAAAATCCATCGTCTCCAGCCCGCGCACAACGGTGATCTTCACCGACGTACCCGGCTCGCCGCGCATGACGTCAACAGCGTCATCCATCTCATACGCGGAGCAATAAACGTCATTGACATAGACGATCTTATCACCCGCGCGCACGCCGGCTTCCTCTGCGGGGCTGCCCTTGAACACGCGCGTGACCGTGATCGCCTCGTCCGTCGGATCTGCAATCAACTGGCAGCCAATGCCTGCATACTCGCCCTCGGATTCCTCATTGAATGCCTCCATATCCTCCTTGGTATAGTAGAAGGTATACAGATCGCCGACGCCCTGCATCAGACCGGCCGCAGCGCCGTCAAGGAGTGCCTCATCATCGAGCTCCTCATAATAATAGATATCCAGCAGTTCATGGAGGATTTCAAGCTTCTGGTATTTCAGCAGGCTTTCATACTCCTCCCGCGGGATTGTGACAGTCGCATCGTCATCCCCCTGCCAGAAGCTCGGCATGGACGATGCGGCAGCCGTGCCCATCAGCATGCTCATCAGCACAAGAACCAGCACGGTCAGAGAAAACAGACGGATATGCTTCATCAACGCTCACCTCATATGAAAATAGCCGACCTATCACTGCAGGCCGGCTTTTGTAAATGGATTAATAAACGGGACGCGGCTTATCCTTGCCGCTCTTGCCAAGAAGCATCATCATCTTGAACGTCACCGCATCGTCGAACTTGCGCAGATCCAGGCCGGTCTGACGCTGCACCTTGTCAAGACGATACACGAGCGTATTGCGGTGGATGTACAGCTGCCTCGCGGTGTCAGAGAGATTGAGATCCTTCGCAAAGAACATCTCAATGGTATGGAGCATCTCGTCATTGAACAGCCTGGCAGTCTTCCTGTTGAAGAGAATGCCGTGATAACGGGTGCCCATCTCGCGCGGAATATCCATCAGGAAGCGCTCAAGGACAAGGCTGCGATACACGTAGATATGCTGATCCATCAGGAAGATGCGGCCAACCTCAACCGCACGGCGGGACTCGCGATAGCTCTCGCCGATCTCCGGGAAGGACTTCTTCGGTTCGCCAATGCCCACGACGCAGCTCTTGCCCGCTTCGTCAAGGAGCGTCTGCTCAATCGCCTCGGCAAGCTGGTAAAGCTCATCAAAGGACTCGACATTCTCCATGCTCTTGAGGAAGACGACGGTATGGCGATCCATCTCGACAAGGAGGTCGCCGTTCCCGCGCGGAACGATCTCCTCGAGCATATTGAAGGCCGTCTCTGTCTCCGTCTGAAGGATCTGGAAGGTCATCACACAGCGCTCGCGATCGATCTCGATCTGATGCTCATGCGCAAGCGCCTCCAGCTCGGAGCCGGTGAGCTCCTCGCGAAGCACGCGCCTGTAAACGTCATAGCGGCTCTGGATCGGAGCCTCGCCACGGCCCATGGACTGAACCATCGCGCCGGCCAGCACGATGCAGTCATGCGTGGCGACGCCCTGGGCATCCGCGCAGAGAATCAATTCTGGCGTGATGCCGATCATCAGGAAGGTCTTTCCCTCGAAAGCGACGGGCATGCCGGGCTCCATAAACTCAGGGAGATTGACCTTGCTGCGGTTCTCCTCCGGCAGGAGGACAGTACCCTCAGTATCGAGCAGCCAGAGCGGCTGCATCAGCCTTGCCAGAACCTGCTGGATCTGATTCAGAAAACGCTTTTCAGGTATCATCTTCATTCTCCTTTCGAGAACGTTGCTTAGCTCACAGATACGAACACATTATACCTTAATATTCTCCAAAAATCCATATGCTTTAAAAAATATCTCCGTGTTTTTGGCATAATATACCGCCAATTTATGCGAATTACACAAAGAATATCCATCTGCGAAACTTTGCGAAATCCAATTATTCAATTCAGGTTCGCCTGCTTCCCCCAATGCTATCATTCCGTCTGCCAAAGCAGCAGCGCGGGCAGGAAAACCGGCAGGCATCTGCTCCGTTTCAGATCCGCTTTTCATTCTTCCGTATTGCTGTGCAGCGGCAATGCTTACTGTATGACCTGTATTGAATCAAAAAACCGCCTGTACCTTGCGGTACAGGCGGTCAAAACTCAGGGGATCAATCAACGATTCAGGATGCTCTTCTCGCTGTCCTTATCGAAGAAGTGGAGACGGCTGGTCTCGAAGGCAACCTTGACGGTGTTGCCGGTGCGGGAAGTGCTGCGCGGATCGACGCGGGCGACGACGTTGCCGTCCTTACCGGTGACCTTGAGGTAGAGGTAGGTTTCGGAGCCCATGAGCTCGACGACTTCGACGTGAGCGTCGACGAGGTTGCCGTCAGCCTCAGCGATGAAGCGCTCTTCGTCGTGGACGTTCTCCGGACGGATACCCATGACGACTTCCTTGCCGATGTAGGACTCGTCAACCAACTTGCGAACCTTCGCATCCGGAACCTTCACAGCGTTGGTGCCGAACTCAGCCCAGACGCCGTCGTTGCGCTTGACGAGCTTCGCGTTGAAGAAGTTCATCTGCGGGCTGCCGATGAAGGAGCCGACGAACAGGTTGGTCGGATAGTCGTACAGGTTCTGCGGGGTGTCGACCTGCTGGATGAAGCCATCCTTCATGACGACGATGCGGGAAGCCATGGTCATGGCCTCGGTCTGGTCATGAGTAACGTAGATGAAGGTCGTCTGCAGGCGCTGATGCAGCTTGGTGATCTCGGTACGCATCTGAACGCGCAGCTTGGCGTCGAGGTTGGACAGCGGCTCGTCTAAGAGGAAGACCTTCGGGTCACGGACGATGGCGCGGCCGAGCGCAACGCGCTGACG
>JAGBAV010000063.1 GCA_017938795.1 Clostridia bacterium | reverse complement strand
TCCCCGCGCTGGACGGGCAGCGACGACGGCACGGGCAACAAGCTCGACGGCAACAAGGTGCTCTACGATTACGCCACCAAGCTGGGCGCCGAGTTCCATTACAATACCAAGATGATCAAGCTCACCCGCGACGGCGGCTGCGTGACCGGCTGCATCGCCGAGAACGGCGACGGCCAGTATGTGCGCTACACCGCCAGCAAGGGCACCGTCGTGGCGACGGGCGGCTACTCGCTCAACTATGAGATGATGGAGGCGCTCCAGCCGTGGAACCTGCGCATCATCGGCCGCAACGGCTCCGAGCCGGGCGCGTTCGGCGACGGCATCAAGGCGTGCCTGTGGGCCGGCGCGAAGATGGATGAGACGCACTCCATGATGATGTTTGACCGCTGCGCGCTGCGCCCGGATCAGGAGACCGGCGCGGAAACCGCCAAGAAGGGCGACAACGGCTTCTTCTGGATGGGCAGCCAGCCGTGGCTCAAGGTCAACGCCGACGGCAAGCGCTTCTTCAACGAGTCCGGCACCTATGAGGGCATCCTGCACGCGGACGAGTACCAGAAGGGCCACGTCCACTACACGATCTTTGACAGCAACTGGACGACCTATGCCACCCAGTTCAAGATGCACGGCTGCTCCCGCCTGTATCCGTTCGAGAACGGCGCGGACCCCAACATCCCGCATCAGGCTGTCGCCGGCATGCTCGAGGGCCTCGTCGCCGACGGCTTCGTCTTCCGCTGCGACACCATCGAGGAGCTCGCCGAGAAGCTGCTCATCCCGGCTGACGCCCTGCGCGCGACCGTCGACCGCTACAACGCCCTGTGCGAGGCCGGCGTTGACGAGGACTTCGGCAAGGAGTCCTTCCGCCTTACCCCGGTCAAGACCGCTCCGTTCTACGGCGCGAAGACCACCGGCGCGATGCTCTGCACCATGGACGGCATCCAGATTGATACCGACATGAACGCCATCGACACCGAGGGCAACAAGATCGAGGGCCTCTACGTCATCGGCAACGACTCCGGCAGCTACTTCGCCAACACCTATCCGAACCTGTCCACCGGCATGTGCTGCGGCCGCAACGTCACCTTCGGCTACCTCATCGGCAAGCAGCTCTCCAAGTAATTTCCTCCCGGCAATCAGACCGGCGGCTTCGGCCGCCGGTTTTTTTCTGCCGCGGGGGATTGCGCCAGCCGATGCCTGAGCAATTCCATGGACGCGGCGTCTCCAAGAGGCTCCCTTGTGTAACGGAAGCTGACTGAGAGATGGACGTATCCCCTGTCGGGGAGGGGCTCTGCTCCTCCCGCGCTCATTGCAGGGAGGCGGATGCACTGATGCCTGTTTCGCGGAGCCTGAAGCTCCCTCCGTGAGGGACCGGAGCCTGCCGCCGCCAGTGGCGGAAACAGGCAGGCGGAGCGTCGGGAATCGCAAGGAGCGACCCTTAGGGCGCGACTATGCGAGTTCCCCGGGATGCTGTCCATCGTCAGATGGACTGAGGGAGTGCCCCGCCGGAGGCAGCAGCTGATATCACACTATCCATAACTGTACCCAAAGGCTCCCTTGAGTAAGAGGCGCGGGCACAGCCCGACAGCGCTGCGGAGCGCCTGCTGCGCGAACGCAGCACAGCACCGGCCTCGTGCGCAAAAGAAACAATAACCAACCAACATGGTCGGAAGCGGGCGCGGGCACAGCCCGCCCAAAAACAAATAAGCCCGTCGGCTGTCCCGGCGGGCTTATCTGTACGCACATATTATGGATTTACAGGGAGGCCTTCAGCGCGCTGTGCACGGCATGCACCTGCGCGGTCAGGTCGTCGGTGTACGGCTCCATGCGGGTCGCCTTGACCGTCGCAAGGCCGTGGACATACGTCAACAGCCGGACGCAGAGCTCCTGCGCATTCGCTTCGTTAAGGTCGTAGGCCTCGCACTCATAGCGGATCATGTCCTCGCGCCACTCGGCGGGGCCGCCCATCGCGGAGGTATCCTTGCCCACGCGCATGAACAGATGCGCGAACAGCTGCGGCTGCTCACAGGCGAAACGCAGATAGGCGCAGCAGCAATTCTCAAACCAGTTGCCCTCGCGGGAGGCGCCCTCCAGCGTCTGAGCCCAGAGCTCGTGAGCATGCTGATCCAGTGTGGTCTTCAGATCGTTCATGCCCGCATAGTAGCTGAAGATCGGCTGAGTGGAGCAGTTGAGTGCCTTCGCGACGGAGCGCGCGTTCACAGCCTCCATGCCCTCGCGGCAGAACATCGCAAAGGATCTCTCCAGAATCATCTCTCTTGTAATTCTCTGTTTCGGCGGCATATCCATACACTCCTGTTCGAAGTTTAATTTTTCTCAATACTATCACACATTTTTGGTTTCGTCAACACAGCGAAGAGCAGATACGAATGATTCTATATCAGCTGTTTGGACACAGTTTTTTGTGTCTTAATTCCTGATGGCATCAGGTTTTTTCAAACAAAATATCGTTATATTTCGGTACTCGTTGCGAGGGAATTCAGTTAAAAAATCGAACAAAAATTTCTTTTCTTTGCGGCTTTTTGATCCTGTCGGGGTTAATACGATCTGTGTGTGTTGCGGCGTGTGGCGCGGCATGGTATAATACAGGCGGAATATGCCGATAGTGAGGTTGATCTGAATTGAAACGGATTGCGTTTGTTTTTCTGCTGCTCCTGCTCGCCGCGCAGTCTGCGGCGGGCGAGTCCCTCTCCATGGAGGAGATGCTCGCCGCGCAGGAGGCCTTTGCCTTTGTCGATCAGGCTGCGCCCTCCGCTGCGCGGGAGGACTTCATCGACAGGATCATCGCCACCGCGAAGACGCTCTATGACAACGCCGGCGGCCGCGCCAGACGCGCGCAGTACAGCGGCGATATCTACGTCTGCAAGAATTTCACCGTCCATCTCTTCCGGGAGAACTGCGAAGCCTTCCGCATCGCAGAATACCCCGACGTGCCGCTGGTTATCCCCAATAACCAGAAAAAGGCGGACTGCGCGCCCTATGTCTACGGCGTGGAATGGCAGGACGTCTCCGCCGCGGAGGGCAATCCCTTCTATGCCGCGGCGACCTTCCGCTATAACAGCGACCTGAGCAAGGAGGAGAACAGGCAGCTCGCGCGGGAGTTCCTCATGCAGGTGCAGCGCGGGGACTACTTCCAGATGGCGGCAAACTACTACTACGGCGTGGGCGCGCACAGCATGATCTTCATCGAGGATTA
>JAGBAV010000011.1 GCA_017938795.1 Clostridia bacterium | reverse complement strand
CGCCGCCGGAAATGATCTGCGGCCAGATGGCCTTGATGGTCGCCCAGTTCGGCAGCACTTCCTTGATGACCTCGTTGGACTTTTCCTGCTTCTCTTCGCCCAGGATGATGCGCTCGACGCCGGCGATAACCTCGGCCACGGCGAACAGACCAATCAGCAGCGGGATGAAGGGGAAGCCTTCCAGCAGGCCGGTGTGGGAGTAAGTGATGTAGCGCGGAATACCGTTGGTCGGGTCGAGGCCGACGGTGCACATGAGCATGCCCAGGAAGGCGGAAACCATGCCCTTGGCAATGGACTTGCCGGAGATGGCGACGATGACGGACAGGCCGAAGACGGCGAGCATGAACATTTTACCCGGGCCGAACTTCATGGCCATGTCAGCGATGACCGGAGAGAGGAAGGTCATGATCAGCGCGCCGATGACGCCGCCGCAGAAGGAAGCGAACATTGCGATAGAGAGCGCGCGGCCAGCCTCGCCCTTCTGGCACATCGGATAGCCGTCCAGCAGGGTGGCGGCGGCAGCCGGGGTGCCCGGGGCATGGATGAGGATGGCGGAGATGGAGCCGCCGTACATGCCGCCGCAGTAGATGCCCAGCAGCAGGCCGATGGACGGAATCAGATCCATACCGAAGGAGAAGGGGATGAGCAGCGCGACGCCCATGGTCGCGGTCATGCCCGGGATAGCGCCGAGCAGAACGCCGCCGGTGGCGCCGAGCAGGGTCATCAGAAGCACCTGCGGGCTGAGAAAAACAGATCCATAGCTTTCAAAGAGCAAACCCCAATTCATACAAGCGCCTCCTTTCTTAAATCATGTCGACGAGGTTCTTGAGCGGAGTCAGAACGCCCATCGGGATATTCACGGTCAGCAGCTTGTAGAACACGAACCACATGAGCAGCGGAACGAGAATGGAAACAAGCGCAATCTGCTTCACATCACGCTTGCCGATCAGCCACATGATGACGGCAGCGACGATGGTGGAGGCCAGCACGTAGCCCAGCACCTCAAAGAGAGCGGCATAGGCAACGCACAGGACGATGACGAAAGCACCGGCCTGAACGCCCTTGTTCTTGATGATGTTGATGGAGGCGCAGGCTTCCATCATCGGATCCTCGGGGTCAGCCTTCTTGAGCTTGAAGACAGACTGAACCAGCAGGATGACGGTGAAGATCATCATGCCGATGCACATGATCTGCGGGAAGGTAGCAGGCTGGACGGCAGCCTTCTTGACGACCTTGAAGCCGAGGGTCTGGGTATAGGCCCAGATCTCAATAACCAGCAGGATCACGGAAGCGACGAGGTTGGAAAATGCCTTTGTCTGAGTCTTTTTCAACTGAATCACATCCTTGCGTTAATCGAGTGAATGATAATGAAAGAGAATAAAGGCGGGCAGGCATGAGCCTGCCCGCCAGTTAGCTCGTTATCCGGCTGAAAAATTACAGCAGGTCGACGGCCTTCATGGCTTCCGGAACATCCTGAGCAGACTGCGCGAGGTAAGCGGTGTACTCCTCGGCATTCTGGTAGGCGATGGTCTGGCCATTGTTGTTCATGAAGGTGACGAAGTCCGGGTCCTCGATCGCGGCGGCGCAGGCAGCCTCGAGCTTGGCAACGATCTCCTCGTCAACGCCCAGCGGCAGAGCGAGGCCGCGCTGAGTGGCGTAGACGACGTCAAAGCCCTGCTCCTGGCAGGTCGGGGCATCCGGGAAGGCGGTGTTGCGGGCGGTGTCCATGACGCCCAGAACGGTCAGGCCGTTGCCGATGAAGGACTTGGCCTCGGCGAGGGAGACGGTCACGCCCTGGATTTCGCCCTGGGCAGCGGCCTTAACAGCGTCAGCAGCGCCGTTGGCGTAGGTGATCATCTTGATGTCGATGCCGGTCGCATTCATCAGGTAGCCGCCGGCGATGTGCCAGACGGAACCGGAGGAGGAACCGCCCATCATGACCTCGCCCGGATGAGCCTTGGCGTAGTCGATGAAGGTCGCCAGATCGGTGATGTTGTTGGCAGCCGCCCACTCGGTGTTGACGGTCACGGCAGCGGCGTCGATGTTGACGCGGCACAGCGGATCGTAGTTCTCGTAGGTGTAATCGGACATCTCCTGAGCCAGGTAGGCGGAGAGCTCGAAGGTCACCATGCCGAAGGTGTAGCCGTCCGGATCGGCATCGGCAATCGCCTCATGGCCGATGACGCCGCCGGCGCCGGTGAGGTTGTCAACGGTCAGGGTAACGCCCAGCTGCTTTTCAAGAGCGAGGCAGAACGCACGCAGGCAGGCATCGGTGCCGCCGCCGGCGCCCCAGGGGCAGATGACGGAGATGCCCTTGGTCGGGTACTCAGCCGCAGAGGCGACGGTCGCCAGGCTCATAACCAGAACGAGCGCGACGACGATAGCGAGAAGCTTCTTCATAGAGAATTCCTCCTAAAAAATTTCTCCGATTGCATTGTCATACAGACAATCGACCGGAAGTTTATGCAAATTATAGCATAGGATTCTTTGGGTGTCAATAAAATTTAACAGTATGCATATGGTAAAAAGATGCATAATGCATAATGAAAAAGCATGCAATATAAGGAAATTGGTGATCTATACAAGGAAATGGAATTTGATGCAAGTTAAGATAAGTAAACATGATAGTTATAAAATCTGAATGGGGGCGTTAAGAAAAAAGCCCCGTCCGAAGACGGGGCGTAAACATGGAAAAAGAAGGAGCGATTACTTGGCAGCCTTGGCAGCGCGCTTGGCCTCGGCCTCACGCTTGTTGATCTTCTGCTGGTTGTAGATGGAGAAGAGAACGGTGCCGACGGCGACAACGAGGAAGCCGATGGCGATCGGATGGCCGGTGATGGCCATGAAGTTGCCGCCGTTGAGGTCCATGAAGCGGACGAAGTTCTGCTCGCACATCGGTCCGAGAATGAGAGCGAGCAGGATCGGACTGAGCGGGAACTCAAACTTGTTCATCAGCCAGCCGACGACGCCGAAGATCACGCAGACGCCCACGTCGAAGACGTTCTTATTGCGCTGAAGCTCCAAAGAAAAGCACTGGCTCTTTCGAACCAGCGCTGTGGCACCTCCAAGGGGAATCGAACCCCTGATTTCGCCTTGAGAGGGCGACGTCTTAACCGCTTGACCATGGAGGCTTATGGCTGGGGAACTAGGATTCGAACCTAGACAATACGAGTCAGAGTCGTAGGTGCT
>JAGBAV010000062.1 GCA_017938795.1 Clostridia bacterium | reverse complement strand
GACGAAGGTGAGGTAGGTGTAGGTGGTGTTGTAGTACGGACGCTCGGAGAGGACGAAGTAGGTCTCGCCGTTGATGTCCGTGTAGCCCAGCTGGTTGTTCTCAACCATCTTGCCGTAGTAGGTCGGCGCGACGGCCTTGAAGGCCTCCAGATCGATGGTCTGCATGGCGCCGTCGGTGGCCCACTGCGCAACCTTCGGATAGTCATACTCCATCATGATGGTCGGGGTCTCTTCGGCCGCGATCAGCAGGGAGTACTTGGTCATGACGTCGCCGCGCGGGATCGCCACGTAGTTGACGTCGATGTTGTACTTGTCGCCGAACTCCTTCTGGATGTACTGGGTCCAGTAGTTGTCGTCGACGGCCGGATAGCCGACCTTGGAGCGGTCATACACCGGGACGGTGATGGTGACGGTCTCCGCGAAGGGCTCCCAAGCGGGGACTTCCGCCAGAGCGGTCGCCAGGGACAGCGCCAGAACCAGCGCCATGAGCAGGGAGAGCATCTTCTTCATAGATACAATTCCTCCTTAAGATATTATGTAATGACAGATTCTCACTGCCATTATACCGATGGGAACTCCCTCAGTCAGCTTCGCCGACAGTTTCCTCACAGAGGGAGGGGAGACAGCTGAAGACTGGCGGAAGGAATGGCCGGTCAGCCCTTGACCGCGCCGATCATCGCGCCCTTGACGAAGTACTTCTGCACGAAGGGGTAGATCATGATGATCGGGATGGTGGCGAACATGATGGTCGCCGCCTGCAGCACCTCGGGCGTGGTATCCGCCGCAGCGGATTCCGCCAGGGAGATCGCGTCGTTGCCGGAATTGAGCACCATGTTGGAGAGCAGGTACTGCAGCGGCTGCAGGGACTTGGTCGTCACATAGTACTTCGCATCGGCGTAGGCATTCCAGCGGCCGACAGCATAGAACAGGGACAGCGTCGCCAGAATCGGCTTGGACAGCGGAAGCACGATGCGGAACAGCGTCTGGAAATGGCTCGCGCCGTCCAGCTTCGCCGCCTCATAGAGGCTGTCCGGGATGGTGGAGGAGAGGAAGGAGCGCATGATCAGCATGTTGTACGGCGCAAAGCACAGCGGCAGCACCAGCACCCACATGGTATTGAGCAGCCCCAGATCCTTGTACAGCAGATACTCCGGGATCAGGCCGGCGGAGAAATACATCGTGAACATCAGGATGAATGCGAACACCGGACGGCCCTTGAGCCCCTTGATGGACAGCGGATACGCCGCGCAGATGGTGATCGCCATGCCGATGACGGTGAAGAGCAGCGTCACCCAGATGGTGTAGATCATGGAGTGCGTCAGCTGGCCGTCCTTGAAGATGGAGATATACGCCTCGATGTTGAAGCCCTTGGGCCACAGGTACACAGCCTTGGACATGACCGCCGTATTGGAGGACACGCTCTTCGCCGTCACATGGATGAACGGAAGGATGCAGGTCAGAGAGAGCAGCAGGATGATGAACGCGATGACAAAATCGCTCACACGGACGCGGTTGATCCCCGTCCAGACAGAGCCTTTCTTTTCCTGGGTAGCCATGTAATTCCCTCCCCCCTCTTACAGAAGTCCGTCTTCGCCGAGCTTCTTGGCGACCTTATCCGAGGCGAGCACCAGCAGAAGGCCGACCAGCGACTGGAACAGGCCAACCGCCGTCGCGCGGCTGAAGTTGCCGCCGGCGAGACCCTTCTCGTAGATGTAGATCGCCAGCTGGTACTGGAAGTCCTTGACCTGCACATTGCCGAAGGCGTCCAGACGCTCGAAGTTGGAGCCCATCACGCGGCCGAGATTCATGATCAGCAGGGTGACCATCGTGCCGCGGATGCAGGGAAGGGTGACGTTCCAGATCTTGCGCCAGCGGCCCGCGCCGTCGATGGTCGCCGCCTCATACAGCTCCGCATCGATGCCGGTAATGGCGGCAAGGTAGATGATGGAGCCCCAGCCCATGTTCTGCCAGACGCCGATGAGCAGATAGCTCACCGCCCAGTGCCACTTCTCCGTCAGGAAGGGGATGCCGGTTTCAATGATGCCCGCATTCATCAGGGCAACGTTGACAAGACCGGTCTCCGGCTTGAAGAGCGTCAGCATGACGGAGGCGATGATCGGCCAGGAGAGGAAGTGCGGCAGATAGAGGATGGTCTGGGAGACCTTCTTGTAGCGCTCAAAGCGCAGCTCATTGAGCAGCAGCGCGAGGATCACCGGAACCGGGAAGCCCACGATCAGATCAAGGAAGTTGAAGATCAGGGAGTTCTTGAGCGCGGTATGGAAGCTCTTGTCCTTGAATACTTTCTGGAAGGTCTCCATGCCGACCCACGGGCTGCCGTGATAGCCCTTGGCAGGCTTGTAGTTCATGAAGGCGATGCGCATGCCCGGATAGGCCGCATACTTGAAGATGATGACAAACGCGATCGGGATCATCAGCAGCGCATACAGCTGCCAATTGTTTTTCACATAGACCCACGCTTTCCTTGCGCGCAGATCCGGCCGGGAAACTGCTTTATTCTGCATGAGAAATCCCCCTTGTTTCATCCATTATGCCCATAAGGGCGTACAGCCCTTTGTGATCTATGTACATTATAGCCCTCACGGGCAGCATCCATCTACGACAAAACATCCATAACACGCCCAAAATCGACCATTTATTTTTGCGAAACCCATTTGCAGTACCTCTTTTTTGATGATATACTGATTTAGGCAGGCGGTCTTTTTGGTGAAATTGACCTTCCCTGCAGCGGAAGGAGGGTCAATATGCCTCGTACAAGGAAGAATGTTATCGAATACCGCATTTACGAGCTGGATACGGACAAGCCCTATGTCTGTCTTTCCGGTGAGGAATGGCGTATTTCCGATGTGCTCAGCGACAGGCTGCACTTCCATAACTGCCTTGAGATCGGCTACTGCTTCTCCGACAGCGGCTTCCTCGGCTTTGAGAACGGCGTGACCTATCCCTTCGAGGCCGGCGATATCTTCATCATCCCGCGCTTTATGCCGCATACCACCTGCTCCGCGCCGGGCTGCCGCAGCCGGTGGAATTATCTGTACATCGACCCGGACGCGCTGCCCGGCTCCATCCCCGGCAGCTACAGCCGTCAGCCCAGCCTCAACAGCCTGTTTGGCTCGTTCCTGCACATTACGCTGAGTGAGAATCCGCGCCTGCATCACCTCTGCCGCTTCCTGCTGGACGAAGCGCTTGAGCATGCGCCGGAGGATATGCAGCTGCTGGGGCTCTATGCCCTCACCCTCTCCGCCGAGCTGCGCCGCATGCTCAGCGAAAGCCCGCAGAAATCCGCCGTCAACAAGCGCGCCTTCGCGCTCAAGCCCGCGCTGGAATTCGTGAACGACCACTATATGGAGCCCTGCGGCGTTGACCGGCTGGCCGTCCTGTGCCATCTGAGCCAGACGCATTTCCGCCGGCTGTTTCTCTCCATCATGGGCACCTCGCCCCTGCAGTACGTCATCCAGATCCGCATCCGCCAGGCCTGCATCCTGCTCACCACCACGCACGAGCCCATCACCGCCATCGCGCAGGCCGTGGGCATCAGCTCGATCTCCAGCTTCAACAGGAACTTCCAGCAGACCATGGGCATATCGCCCCAGCAGTACCGCCGGCAGAGCAAGCACTCCGCCGCGCGTCAGCGCCAGTACATCCTGCCCTACAAGGGCTGGCTGGTGCCGGAGAATCTCTGATCGAACAGACAAACGCCGCCCGGCGCTGCCGGGCGGCGTTTCCTGCTGTTCATGCGCCGCCGCGCTGCGCGCTGCGGTAGGCGCGGGGCGCCATGCCCGTCTCCCGCTCAAAAAGACGATAGAAATGCCCCGTATTCTCGTATCCGACCGCCTGCGCAATCTCGCCGATCGTCAGGTCCGTATCCCGCAGCAGCCATCTGGCCTGCGCGATGCGCTTGCGCTGCAGGATCTGCGTGCAGCTCTCCCCCATCGTCTTGCGCACCATCCTGCACAGATACGCCGGGGAAACGCGGTGCTTCGCCGCGAGGTCATCAAAGCGGATGGAGGCATAGTGCTGCTCGATCTCCTCCAGCACGGCAAGCACCAATGCGTTGCCGCGCCTGTCCGGCATGGACAGATAGGCCGTATGATCCAGCAGATCCAGCAGCAGCAGGTTCATCGCCGCCTTCAGCGTGCGCTGATGCATATCCTCCTGCTCCAGCAGCCGGTAGAGCACGCTCTCCATCAGCTTCTGCACAGACGGCACATCGGCGACCATGAAATGCAGATACGGCACGCTGCGCTCCCCCTTGCCCAGCGCATCGAGCAGGAAGCTGCCCAGCGCATTGGACGAGCCGACCAGCGCCAGCGCATCATCAAAGAAGGACGGACGGATGATGAAGTTCACGCCGATATCCGTCTCGCCGCAGCGCCTGATGCTGTGGACCGTCTGGCAGTTGATCATCAGCAGCTCGCCCGCGCGCAGCGTCAGCGGCGGGCAGCCCGGCATCTCATGCGTCGTCTCGCCGCTGAGCATGTAGAGGATCTCGATATAGTCATGGCTGTGCGCGGGGAACTCCACAAAGCGCGTATGCTTGCGCAGGGCGATCATGCGGCTCTGCGGCAGCAGCTTGCTGCTGCGGAAGACGGACGACGCCCCGCCGGTATACTCCGCCTGCTCCAGCAGCCCGCCGGACAGCAGGCGGCTCTCCTCCGCCGTCAGCTCCATGAACCGCGCCAGCAGCCCTGCATCCATCGCCATGCCCTCCCGTCATTGTTCTGCTGATATTGTATCCCAGCCGCGCGCAAAGGGCAAGCCCCCCGGAAAGCCGACAGAAAAAGCCGCAGGAAGAAATCTCCTGCGGCATACTGCGGTTTATCCCCTCGGCACCGTCACCATGAACCAGTCGTACGGCTCCTCCGGGTTATTGGTCTCCTGCATGCGCACCTCAACGCCGCCGTCCGCGGGCGTGAAGGTCAGGGTCAGCTCCTCGATGAACTCAACGTCATACTGACGGATGATCAGCGCGCCATCCATGACGCCGTATGCCGTGCGCAGCGGCGAGGGGCGGTCGTCACTGAGGGTGAGCTCATCGTTGAAGGGCGCGCACATCACGGTGATATACTCGCCGCGCCCGGCGACGATGTGCCTGCCGGCATGCTGCATAATCAGCCTGCCGCCGTCCATAGAGAGCGTCACCTCGCCGACGGGCAGCGCATAGCTGCCAAGCAGCGCCTGCGGCACCTCGCCGCCGTCGTCCTGCGGCAGCGCCCGGTCATGGCGCAGCGTCTCAAGCCGCGCCGCAAGCGCAGCCATCGCAGCCTCGTCCTCCTCAAGCGGCTCCGGGCGATAAGCGACCAGCACATGCTCGGTATAGAGATCGATCAGCGCGCCGATATCCGGGCAGAGCGCGGTGATCGCCATCACGCTGTCCGTCCGCCTGTCCATGATGCACAGCTGACCATACATGCCATCGCCGCGGAACGCGCCGCTGCGGCACATCCAGATCTGGTAGCCGTAGCCCACGTTCCAGTTGTTCTCCTCATCCTCCGGCCCGCGGGGCTGGTAGATCTGCGGGCGCGTGGCAAGGAAGAGGAAATCCTTCGGGATCAGCCGCTTCCCCTCCCATACGCCGTCCTGCAGGATCAGGACGCCCAGCTTCGCGCTGACCTCGGGATAGAGCGAGAAGCCGAAGCCGCCAGTGCAGATATCATGCCTGTCGCGCTGCCAGCGCGTGCCGCAGATGCCCATCGGCGTGAAGAGCTTCTCCTGCAGGTATGCCTCCAGATCGACGCCCTTCTTCTTCAGCGCGGCGGAGAGCATATACGTCGCCGCCGTGTTGTAGCGGAAGACCTCGCCCGGCATCTCGGTGAACGGCATGCGCAGGAAGGCCACGCGCATATCCGCCCACGCACCCTCGGCAAAGGGCTCCTTGTCCTGCCCGGTGGACATGCGCAGCAGATGACGCAGCGTGAGCGCGGAGAGCTCCGGCCCCGGCGCAACGCCCGACGCAGCCAGCTCCTCCGGGAAGATATCGATCACACGATCATCCAGCCCGATGATCCCCTCGTCCGCCGCGATGCCCAGCGCGATGGCGGTAAACGTCTTGGAGAGGGAAAAGACCGTCTGCAGCTGCTCCGGCCCATAGGGCGCATAGTAGCCCTCGCAAAGCACCTGCCCATGGCGCACGAGCATGAAGCTGTTGAGCTGCTTGCCGCGCGCCTGATAGGCGTCGATCATCGCCAGTATGCGCTTGGGTTCAAGGCCTGCCTGCGCCGGCGTGCAGCGCGGGAGCCGCGTCCTGTCCATCGTCATAAAGATCCCTCCGTTCTCCTGTCCGCCGGTGTGACCGGCGTGTTTATCCCAATGCCCTGCGGTAGATGGTCTCCATGCCGCCCCAGAAGGCGCGCCCCTGACCGATCGCCTCAAACCCATACTTCTCGTACAGATTCACATGATCGCTCACAAGGTAGACCTCGCAAAAGCCCGCCTGCGCGAGATATGCCTCCGCCGCGCGGATCATCCGTTCGCTCAGCCGATGCCCGCGGCACGCCTCATCCACAAAGACAAAGCCGATGTACGGCGTATACGGCGCATCCGGCAGGCAGTCCCTCGCCGTCACCGTGCAGAAGCCGCAGACCCGCCCGCCGTCAATCGCAGCCAGCACGCGTTCAAACCCGGCAAACGCGCCGCGCTCCATATCCCGGGCAAGCGCCGGCCCGGCGGACCATGGGCAGGCCGCGGCATACGCCATAACCCCCGCCCACCATGGGTCCTCCTGCGTCATCAGCCTGAACTCCATATTCATCCTCCCGCAGGTTCTGTTTCTGTCCATACGATACCGCGTGCACAGCCCCGGTGTCAAGGATCACTTCTTCCCACAGGCAAACATGCGCCGCGCAAAAACTGCCGCCCCGCGCGGGGCGGAACGGCTGATCGTAGTCAGGATCAGAGCAGCTCGAGACTCACCTTGACCACGACCTTGCGGTAGGTCAGAGGGATATTGTCAAGGCATACGCCGGGGCGATGCACATCATTGGGGAAGAACACCGCATAGCAGCCCTTCGTCGCATGCACAAAGCTCTCATTGGCCACGCCGTCATAGAAATACAGGTCGCGTTCATCGATCTCCTCGATGCAGGCGCCCACGCCATGGCTCGGCGCGACGCCGAAGAGCTCTTCGCCGCAGATCCAGAACTGCACATCCAGATACTTCCTGTGCAGCTCGGGCCTGCACTCCTGCGCGGGCTTGGAGGTATGATGGAACACCTGCGCGAACATGCGCCGCCCATCGATCTCATAGACGCCGTCCTCCATCGCGCCGAAGTCGGTCTGCGTCAGGTAGGTGATCGCCTTCGCAATCGCCGCGGGATAGTAATTCAGGTTGTCGTTGGCATAGATGCTGGAGAAAATCATCCGGATCCGCCCCTTCATATTTTTCTATAGCGTATCACAGAATGCACAGCGATAGCAAGGGCAACATCCCATCATCCGCCCCCTTTTCAAACCGTATCGCCGCATGATAAGATAGAGCATACACATTCATGCATCACCCGTCACATAGCAAAGGAGGATATTCCCATGCTGTCTCCCCTTGACTACGCCAAATCCGCCTGCGACACCATGATGCGCAGATTCGCCGCCGCGGATCTGCCGCCCAAGGGCCACTTCCACTACCATCAGGGCGTGTTCCTTTCCGGCATGCAGCAGACCTATGCGCTGTGTGGAAACGAGGCCTATTTCGAATACATCAAGGCATGGATTGATTCTGTCTTCGATGAGGATGGCCGCATCCGGGACTGTACGTTCGCCAATCTGGACGACATCCAGCCCGGCATCCTGCTCTATCCGATTCTGGATAAGACCGGCGACCCCTACTACCTCAGGTGCCTCCGCTCCGTCTATGAGGAGGTCTGCGCCATCCCGCGCAACAGCCTCGGCGGCTACTGGCATAAGGTTCATACCGTGGATCAGATGTGGCTGGACGGGCTGTACATGGTCGGCCCCTTCAGCTGCGAATATGCGCAGCGGTTCCATCTGCCTGAGCTGCGGCAGACCATCGTAAACCATGCGCTGCTGATGCGCGAGAAGACGCAGGACAAGGCAACCGGCCTGTACTACCACGCATGGGACGGCGCGGGCATAATGGAATGGGCCAACCCCATCACCGGCTGCTCCGCCGAGTTCTGGGGGCGCTCCATGGGCTGGATGCCCGTCGCGCTGCTCAATGATCTCGACTTCTTCTCCCCGGACGATCCGGGCTATGAGGATCTGGCGCAGATGGCCGTCGACCTCCTGCTCGCCCTGTGCCGCTATCAGTCGGACGACGGACGCTGGTATCAGGTGACCAACAAGGGCGACCAGCCCGGCAACTGGCTGGAAAATTCCTGCTCCTGCCTGTACGTCGCCGGGTTGTGCAAGGCCATGCGCCGCGGCTTCCTGAGCAGGGACTATCTCACCAACGCGCAGAAGGGCTATCAGGGCGTGATCAACAGCCTCACCTTCATCGGCGAGGATATCCAGATCGGACATGTCTGCATCGGCACAGGCGTCGGCGACTATCCGTTCTACTGCGCCCGCCCCGTGTCCGTCAACGATCTGCACGGCGTCGGCGCATTCCTGATCATGTGCACGGAGATGCAGATGCTCCTTGACCAGATCGGGGAATAAGCAGCAGCAAGCCTGAACAGGAGGGATCTGTCATGCGTGTGGGCATCATATGCGCAGGCGACAGGGAAGTCGCCCCTTTCCTGCCGGTCATCGACCGGTGTCGGGTCACGGAAAAGGCCATGCTGAGGTTCTATGAAGGGCAGATCAGCGGCGTGGACATTGCCGCATTGTATTCGGGCGTATGCAAGGTGAACGCCGCCATTGCCGCGCAGATCCTGATCGACTCATTCGGCGTGAACATCATCATCAACGCAGGCACAGCAGGCGGCATGCGCGAAGACCTGAACGTCTTTGATCTGGCGATCTCCACGGAGACCGCCTACCACGACGTCGCGCCGGACATCCTGACCGGATTTCATCCATGGATGGAGACAGTATATTTCAAGGCAGACCCTCAATTGCTGGAGCTGAGCCGGAAAGCCGTCCGCCGCCTTGAACCTGAAGGCAGGGTATACTGGGGCAGAATGGTCACCGGCGAGGCATTCATTTCCGATGCGGGCCGCAAGGCGATCAATGAACGCTTCTCTCCCCTGACCGTGGATATGGAAACGGCAAGCATTGCGCATGTCTGCCATGTGAACGGCATACCGTTTATTTCCATCCGGTGCATCACAGACACAGCAGCGCACAGCGGCTCTGCGCATTTTGAGGAAAACTGCGCCAGAGCCTCTGCCATCGCCAAAGAGATGACCGCCGCATTGCTGGCGGAGCTTCGTGAGCAGCTGTAAGCATTCCGTTCCGGATCGAACAAAGCTGTGAGAGCAAACATAATGCCCTTGAAAGTGCAATGCTTTCAAGGGCTTTTGTATATTGGCGAAGAGTCAGGGATTCGTCTCTCCTCGCTCGGCGCTCGTCGGTCAGGGCGGCTCTGAGGCCACACTGTGGCCTCATTCACTCCCGATCCAGGGAGCCCGCATAGTCGCGTCCTTCGGCCGCTCCTTGCGGTTCCCGACGCTCCGCCTCGCTCTTTGCGTCCACAGGACGCGCTCAGCTCCGGTCTCCAGTTCTCATCCCTAACTCTTTATCGCAAAGAAAAAGCCCCCCCGTTGGCGGGAGGATTCTAAAGGAACCATCTATCCAACAACAAACAAACGGGCATCCGACATTCGGATGCCCGTTTGCTTATGTGGTCCCCAAACGCAATGCACCGGAATGGTGCGTATAATTGCGCCCTCCTGAGAAGGTAGGAATCGGGTTGCGTTTGCTCAACAAATTGGAATTGGTAATATTTAAGCGAGGGTTTAACAGCCTTCGCTTTTCCTATATGATGAAGGGGACCGGTCTGACGGAATTTGGAATTGGGACACCACGCCCGCAGTTAAATGTGTCAGCCACCCTTCATCATTCTG
>JAGBAV010000010.1 GCA_017938795.1 Clostridia bacterium | reverse complement strand
GATACCATGGGCCGTATGCACGGCGACGCTCAGTTCGCGGGCAGCTCCTCCGTCCCGGCTCACGTCGAGATGATGGGCTTCCTGGGCGCGGGCAACAACCCGATGGTCGGCATGACCGTCGCCGTTGCCGTTGCGGTTTCCCAGGCGCTGGCGAAGTAAGGAATAGCTGGATTATTCAGCTGCATCTTACGCCCTAAGCTTTATATAGCTGAGGATATCGAGGTAGACACATCATTTGGAATTTGCTCCTGATGATGGGTCTACCTTTTTTGATTGGCCGAAGGAGTGATGGGCGTGCGAAATTGAGATGGATTATCGGGAATCAATTACCTTTGAAGAGGGGTGTAATCTCTATCTTCAGAACTGTAGGGAGCGCAATCTCAGAGAGGACACGAAAAGGCATTATCATCAGAGTTATCATCGGTTTTACAAGCACATTGATCGGGATATGCTGCTTTCCGAAATGAATGAGCAGAAGGACAAGGAATATGTGCTGCGGCTGAGAGAAGAGATTCGCTGGAGTTCAGCTTCTGAGTTTCGGGATCAACCCAGAGTCTACTGCACATAGGTACAGCTCCGGTTCACTCTTCTTTAGTATGGATAACGATACGGATTCCTTCAAGGAGCTTTTGCTGCTGAGTTCAACTTCTTTACATGAATAGGAACTATTCAGGGTGACTGAATACTGGATGAACGGAGAAAAGAACGGAGCTCCGGAATTCACCGAAGCTCCGCCTTTCAAATGGTATTCACAACAGGAGCCAGCGCACGGCGGGCATGTTCGCTGATGCTGAGGTAGGATTCCTCGAAGTATGCGTAGTAGCATAGATAAATGATCAGGCAACATGGTGTGTACTCGCCGTTGCATGCATCCATTCCGAGCAGTGCATTGAACCAATGATCTTCATCTTGTGGATTCATCTCATGAAGTTCGATGAGCTGCTGTAAAAGCGTGTCTTTGAGTGCGCATGTACAGTGCGTATCAGTTTCTGCACATTCATGTATCATAGTCAATTAGTTGGCTGTAATCGTGCGGGAGGTGTAGGTCTTGCTTTCGCTGGTCGCATCAGACTTCGTGCACAGGAACGTACACTTCACGCGATACTTTTCGCCGGAGACGCCGTTGAAGGTCTTAGAGAGGGCGTAGCTGGAGGTATTGTACTTGTAGCTGCCGTTACCGCTGGTGATGTAAGTCCAGGAACCATCGTCATAGCGATAGACGGTGTAGGTGCTTACGCCAAGCTGCGAGGCGGTGCCTTGGCTGGCGCAATTCATTGTAAAACTGAAATCGCCACTGCCAAGCGCAGAAAGGGAGATTCCGTAGCTGCTGAAGTAGTTGCTAGCTCGGGAAGTGGAGCTTTCATCAGCGAGCGCCGTAGAGAAAAGAAAAAGAAGGCTCAGCGAAATAAGAAAGATGGAAATAATACGCTTCATACTCAGTGCTCCTTTTGTTGAGGGTGGAAAAGGTTAATTATGAGCGTACTGATCAAGAAAAATCATTCTAGGGAGAGGATAAACTGCTTAACTTCATCAACAGATAGATCTCCAATGACACTGTAGTGAGCATTCTCATGAATCCAGAATACTGATTGAGTTTTATCGTCATCATTTGTATAGAAAGTCACGACATGAGAACCGAGTTGCTCTTCGATCGGGATTTCTAGATTCCTTTCGAATTCTTGAGAGTATATTGCTGAATCGGATGTGACAATATATACTCTATAACCAAACCATGCATCTCGATTAACGAAATCAATCGAATAGATTTCAGAATCTGGACCTATGAATTGTGATGCTGAAGAATACTCAAAACCCTCAGGAATCCAGTTTGGTCTTACGTGATAGCCATACGCAGTTTTGGGTACATCTTCAAGCGAGTCATACTCGACGTACTCAGATGGTGTATCTTCAATGGAGTACAATGTAGATTCACTCTCTTTGGGAATACTCTCCTGATCATCAATGACAATACCAAATGTCTCCGCAACAGGTTTGAGAATCTTTTCGATGAATGTCCATCTGAAAGCTTCTGCATCCCTGAGCGGAACGAACATGATCATGATGACGACTGCAGCAGCAGCACCAAAGCGCGAGAAGGCTTTGATCGTGCGAGCTTTTGCCTGACGAGTATAATGTTCCTTGATGACACGCCATGAGGCTTCGCTTTGTTCAGGAGTCGGCGCAGGGGCATTTAGCGCATCAAGGATTTCTTCTACGAGACTTGAATCAATCTCATCAGCTGGCTTGGCAAGCTCAGCATTTAACAGAAGCTCTAGGTCATCATCATTCATCTCCAGTATAGGATCATTCGCCAGGCGTTCCATGATTTTCGATTTCTTTTGATTTGACATCATTCTGCACGCTCCAATCTTATATGTACTGGCGAAGGAAAGTGTTACAACAAGAATGAAAAAATTCCTGAGGGATTTCCTTATTCGTGAGATACGCACCCGAAGGGCTGCTTCAGACAGACCGTGCTTGGCACAGATTTCGTCATGAGGGCGATTATCAAAGCAGTACGCACGGAGAATTGCGTAATCATCAGGGCTAAGCACATTTTGTAAAGAAGCATCGAAATCAACGGCATCGAAGTCTTCATCGCTGCGATGAAGGTCGAGGGAATGGAATAATTGTTCTCTGTGACGAGCTTTGGAACGTATATGATTTCTGACGACGTTATTTGCTGTTTGTATTAACCAACCTATTTGATTTGGATGATTGCGAAGTGTACTGATGTTGTTTCCTGCTATGATGAAGACGTCCTGCATGAGATCATCGGCATCAGCTTTTGTGCCAAGCCCTCTATAAAGCCGGTTTGAAATCAATTTGTAGACAAGTTGGTGATACTCGCAATATAGGGAATCGAGAAGCTTCAAGTCGCTTTGTCTCTTTTGCATAGTGTCCCTCTGTGCTTATGAGCAGTTGATATTGTCTGTGTCATTGCTGCAGCGTGGTTCGTCTGTTCGTCCTAGAATATAGTCGGTAGAAGTGTTATACAAATTGGCTAAACGGATCAGAATGTCGGTAGGAAGATCGCGGTAGCCTTGTTCATAGCGGAAGTACTGCGTTTGAGTGAGATTGAGATATGCGGCAAGTTTTCGCTGGGATAAGTCATGATCCTCTCTAAGTTCGCGTAGTCGTTTGTAGTATGCCATAATACACCATCTCCGATATCCAAATAGATATCATAACTCTAGCATGTGGCAGATATAGCGAAATAGAATGATTACCATATGGATATCAGAAATACTGGGATAGAGAACAATGTGTGATTTGGGAGAATCGGTTATCGTGTGAAAAGCCGGCTGATGATTGAACTTTTGACGATAATCAAAACAGAACAGCATCCATTGTGCATCTGGCAATGGAAACTGTTTTATTCAGTAATGTCAAGGCAGGCGAAGCTTTCGCATTCTTCAGGGGCGATATTGATTTCGCCAATGGTCAGATTATTATCAACAAACAGGTTTAATGATACGAGGAACGAAAACAAGGGCGTCTTGTGACGACAAAGTATGATTCATACCGAAGAATCGATATGGAACACGAAACCATGGAGTATTTAAGGCAAGGGAGGCGGCATCAGTTCCGAATTGGATATGGAAAATACTATATGCATCTGTATGTGGACGCGGAAGAATACATCAATACGGAATGTAATAGAAAAGAGGTTCAGATGGTAACGGAAAGATGTGATGGAACGTATATCTAGCCCCGCATAATGCAGCATTGTTCCAGCGTCGTTCATAAGGAAACGGGATATACTGCCTTTGATTTCCACAGCCTCCTGCATACATACATCAGAGCCTGCAGAGGCAGGCATATCCAGCAGGAGATTCAGAGGAGGTCAGGACACAAGAGTGAAGGGACAATTCGCCGCGTATATGGCCATGCTGCCGACGAAACGAGGATAAGGCCGACAGAGATTCTTAATACCATGCACTGCTGATTCTGTCCCTCGAAACGATTCGCAAGGTCTCTCTTTGCGCATATGGATGATGTGTTCATCATAGGGCAGAAAGCCCTGCATGCTCAAGGTATATCCGCTCAATTGCCCGGCAGACGATTGAAAAAAGGAAGCAAAGATGCTATAGTGGTCTCAGAAATCAACAATCAGCCTCGGAGCAGAAGGAGAGCCTATGAATATCGAAGCAAAGACCGTGGACGAATCTCGCGTGGAGACGGTGCATATCGTCCGGCCGAATCATCTCAACGGAGCCAATCGTCTCTTTGGCGGCATTCTGATGCAGTGGATCGACGAGGTGGCGGGCATTGTCGCCAAGAGGCACTCAATGAGCAACGTGACCACAGCCTCTGTGGATAACCTGACCTTCCTGCATGGCGCGTATCAGAATGAGATGGTCGTCATCCAGGGGAAGATGACGTGGGTCGGCACATCCTCGATGGAGGTGTGCGTGGATACCTATGTGGAGAATCATCTTGGGGAGCGCCGCAGGATCAACAATGCGCACTTCATGATGGTTGCGCTGGATGAAAACGATAATCCTGTGCGCGTGCCGCGTCTGACGCTGCAGACGGAGGATGAGCATCTGGCGTGGGCGCATGGCGAAGAGCGCCGCAGGATCCGCAACCAGCGCAAGAAGGACAAACTGGACGGTATCTGATCACAACAATATATCAGGATTCAAAGGGGGATCCCGTTTATGAAACTGCTGCTCAGACTCAGCCGCGAGGCTGTCCGCTACAGGACGCTGTATATTGTCTCCATTCTGGCGACGCTGGTGCTGACGCTTGTCAACCTCACTGCGCCGCGTGTGCTGTCCGCGATGACGGGCCTTGTGGAGCGCGGCGTGACGCCGCAGGCGCTGAATACCATTGCATGGCTGACCGCTGCGCTGGCGGCGCTGTATCTGCTGCGCATCCTGTTCCGCTTTATGAGCAGCTATCTGTCCCACCGGGCTGCATGGTATCTGGTTGGCGATCTGCGGACGAAAACATACGACAAGCTGCAGCGGCTGCATCTGGGCTACTTTCATGACAAGCAGACGGGCGATTTGATGAGCCGCGTGATCAACGATACGCGTGATTTTGAGCTGCTCTATGCGCACATCATCCCGGAGACAATCACCAATTTCGTGACCTTCGGCGGCGTGCTGGTTGTGCTGCTGATGATCAACTGGAAGCTGGCGCTGATCACCTGCGCGCCGATTCCGCTGATCCTCATCTCGGGCGTGATCTTCTCAAAGAAGGTTCGGCCGTTCTTCCGCGTGTCACAGAAGAAGATGGGCGAGTTCAGCGGCAAGCTGCAGGACAATCTCTCCGGCGTGCATGAAATCCAGTCCTTCGGGCGC
Source organism: Clostridia bacterium (assembly GCA_017938795.1). Taxonomy (GTDB): domain Bacteria; phylum Bacillota; class Clostridia; order Christensenellales; family Aristaeellaceae; genus Ventricola. The sequence goes on along the minus strand of JAGBAV010000010.1, from coordinate 66,629 downwards.
GAGAGCTATGAGGCGGAGCGGGTCAACGAGAAGAACTTTGAGCATGTTCGCGCGATGCTCTATGCGCTCAAGGTCAGCGCGGTATTCCATCCGACGGTGGAGTTTATCTCCTCTCTGGGAACGGTGCTGGTCGTCGCGTGCGGCGGCTATCTCGCCTACAGCGAGGGGCTGAGCGTGGAGGACATTGTGTCCTTCATGCTCTATCTGAATCTGTTCTATACGCCCATCGCCGGTATTGCGAATCTGCTGGAAAGCATGCAGCAGTCTCTTGCCGGTGCGGAGCGTGTGCTGGCCGTCCTTGATGCGCCGTATGAGATCGCTGACAGGCCAGGGGCAAAGCCGCTGGCGCATGTGCAGGGCGGGATCACGTTTGACCATGTGAGCTTTGCCTACAATGAGGAATCGCCGGTGCTGCGGGATGTCTCCTTTAGTTGCGCGCCGGGGAAGATGCTTGCGCTGGTCGGGCCGACGGGCGTGGGCAAGACGACGCTGACGCAGCTGATCTCCCGGTTCTATGAGCCGGACAGCGGCCGCATCCTCATCGACGGGCAGGATATCGGCGATGTGACGGTTGAGAGCCTGCGCAGCCATATTTCTCCGGTGCTGCAGGATACATTCCTCTTCAACGGCACAATTGCTGAAAATATCGGCTATGCCAGACCGGATGCTACGCCTGAGGAGATTCGGGAGGCGGCAAAGGCGGCGAACATCCATGAGGATATCATGGCGATGCCTGACGGCTATGAGACGCGCGTCGGCGAGCGCGGCCTGCGCCTCTCCGGCGGGCAGAAGCAGCGTGTTGCGATCGCCCGTGCCATCCTTCGCCGTTCGCAGATCATCATCCTTGACGAGGCAACGGCTTCTGTCGATGTGGAGACCGAGCAGCAGATCCAGCGCGCCATCGCCGGGATCGCCGGGTCGCGCACGATCATTGCGATTGCGCACAGGCTGTCGACCATCCGCAGTGCGGACTGCATCCTCGTTATCGAGGAGGGGCGCATCACGGAGCAGGGGACGCATGACGAGCTGATCGCCCTTGGCGGCAGCTATGCGCGCATGCATGATATTCAGGCGGCGGCAGCCACGCAGGGCGGCGTTGCCTGAGGCGGACTGGGTATTTGCGGATAATCAAAGCAGCGTATGCTCTTCTTGTGAGGAGGGGATACGCTGCTTTTTTGTGATGTTCAGCAGGGTTTGCTGTTCTCTACCGGCGGTACATATGCTTCCGGCATGCTGTGTTATCATATGGCCATGAAGCAGGAACAACCGACCAGAGGAGGAATAAACATGAAAAAGAACATCAGCCTGATGCTCGCGCTGCTGCTTATGCTGTTCACGGCCTGTGCTGCTGCCCAGACCTTTGAGGAGGGGGCGGAGCTGGTACTTGGCTATATGGAGGATACGCTCAAGCTGAATGGCATCACGTATCACTTCACCGAGTGCGATGAAGCGCGCAACGCGAAGTTCAGCAAGGCGCTTGGCTTCAGCTACTTTGCCAAGACCAATCAGTCCGGCAACACGTTCTGCACCCTCAAGGGACATAACGAACAGCTGGAGGTGTTCACCGCCGAGACATCTGATCTGAATCACTATAACGATATGATCTGGTCGGCGCTGACCGTTGTACAGGGGCTTCATGGCAGGCTCGACGATGATCTGATGCTGTGGGTGGATCAGGCTGCCGGAGAGATTCATGCCAATGCCGACTCCGGCGAGGATATCGCCTTCATGTACCCGATGGAGAAAGGCAGGTTCTTCTATCTTGAGATGTGGCATGAGACCAATTACACGGCCAAGCCGCACTTCAGCGCCTCCGTCGCCTTCCCGTGCGAGAAGGCCTGCGTGATGACGAAGACCGTGGAGAACATGAAGAAAGCGGCAAAGGCTGTGCCGCAGACTGCGGAGGGCAAGGTCTGCCATGACTGCAGCGGTACGGGCTACGTGACGGTGAAGAACGTCGACTGCCGCGCCTGCAACGGTACGGGCGAGAAGCTCTGCATGACCTGCAGGGGCGACACCATCTGCGGCGTGTGTGACGGCAGCGGCAGCATCGAGAAGTACAATTATGTGATGGAGTTCTCGACGTTCATTACCTGCGGCGCATGCGGCGGCCGCGGCGTCTGCAGGGCCTGCTCCGGCAAGGTCTATGTGGACTGCGAAATGTGCATGGGCCTTGGCCGCTCAACCGGCAAGGCGAAGTGCGCGGCATGCGGCGGCGACGGAGCACTGTAAAGCTGATGCAGAAGCGTGAATCATCTCATAACGGCAATCGCTCTCCCTTGTAGTGGAGGGCGATTGCTTCAATTATGATGGAATGTGTGCATATAACATGTGACATGTATTGCAAAATGTACGGATATCGGGTACAATGAGCGGACGACTCCTGCATCACTGCGGGAGAAAACCGGCGAAAGAATAAAGAGCAGACCTGCTGTGGTAAGAGACAGCGGGCCCGCTCTTTCTGTATGTATGGAGAATTCCGTCCCCGTGGGCTGGATAAGCAGCTTGCCGGATGCAGATGCATGCGGGCGGCGTACCCAATGCGTCTACCTGATACTACCAATGATAAGGAGAACAGAATATGCGCGTATTGGATCTGGATATGGACTTTTTTCTGACAGGGCCTTGTCCGCTTGCGCCGCTGGGGGAGCGGCCGGACGAGTCCTGCGCTGATGTATACAGCGACGAGGAGGTGATCCGCTTCTTCGAGGAGCAGTGCGGCCTCAGCCGCGAGCATCCCGTTCCGGGCGCGATATTTGATACGCATGATAAGGCGCTTGATTTCTGGCAGGCGAGAATGCGCGAGGGGACGCTGACTGCGCCGTTCGAGGTTGTCCACGTGGATACACATTCGGATCTGGCCTTCGGCCCGCCCGGCACAGGCTTTGTGATGAACGTTGTGCTCTCGCGCAGGCCGGAACTGCGCGGCGGCATTGCGGGATACAGAGAGGCGACGGAGCTGGATGAGGCGAATTATCTGCTCTTTGCGCTGGCCTTCCGCTGGATCAGCCGTCTTTCCTATATCCGCAATCCGAAATCCCATCAGGATATTCCGGCGCAGCTGCTGGACAGAGAGGGGAATATCCATCTGCGCAGCTACATCTCCGCCATGATGGAAGGGCTGAACGGCCGCGAGCCGGTTGTTCCCTTTGAGGTGATTGACGACTACCGGCAGTTCAGGCAGCATGGCTATGACTTCGTCACCATGGCGCAGTCGCCGCGATATGCCCCGGCCTCCGCCGACAGGATCATGGATCTGCTCAGACCGTATATCATTGAGACGCCGCTTGACTGAGTGACGGAGTGGAGAGAGAACAGAAAAGCAGCCGCATGCTGATGCATGCGGCTGCTTTGGCTTGTGAAAAGAGGTGGGATCAGATGCCGAGCAGGTCGCTGTAGACCTTCAGCGCGCCGTCGGTCTCGTGCGCAAGCACGCGCTTGGCCAGAACTTTGCCCAGCTGCACGCCTTCCTGATCGAAGCTGTTCAGGTTCCACGCGAAGCCCTGGAACATGACCTTATTCTCGAAGTGCGCCAGCAGCGCGCCAAGCGCTTCGGGGGTCAGCTTGTCGCCGATGATGATGCTGGAGGGACGGCCGCCGGCGAAGTACTTGTTGCGGTTCTCGTCTTCCTTGCCGCAGGCGAAGGCGACGATCTGCGCAGCGACGTTCGCGCAGAGCTTCTGCTGGCTGGTGCTGCCCTGAATGACGACGTCGGAATCCATCTGGTTGCTGCGGAAGCCGACGAACTGCAGCGGGATGATATCGGTGCCCTGATGGAGCAGCTGATAGAAGGAATGCTGGCCGTTGGTGCCGGGTTCGCCGAAGATGACCGGGCCGGTCACATAGCTCACCGGCTCGCCGAAGCGGTTGACGGACTTGCCGTTGGATTCCATATCGAGCTGCTGCAGGTGCGCCGGGAAGCGGCTGAGCGCCTGAGAATAGGGCAGGACGGCGGTGGTCGGGTAGCCCAGCACGTTGCGCTCGTAGACGCCGATCAGCGCATCAAGCATCGCCGGGTTGGCGAGCAGATCCTCGTTCTTGGCCAGCTTATCCGCCTCGGCAGCGCCGGCGAGGAAGCGGGCAAAGACATCCGCACCGAAGGCGAGGGACAGCACAGCGCCGCCGACGCCGGAGGTGGAGGAGTAGCGGCCGCCGATGTAGTCGTCCATGAAGAAGGCGGCCAGATAGTCCGCGCTCTTGGCCAGCGGGGAGGTCTCGCTGGTGACGGCGATCATATGTCTGGAGGCGTCCAGGCCGGCCTTGGCCAGCGCATCCTTGACGAAGGACTCGTTGGTGAGGGTCTCCAGCGTGGTGCCGGACTTGGAGACCAGCACAAACAGGGAATGCGCGACGTCGATCTTGCTGAGCACGCCGGCGGCGTCATCCGGGTCAACGTTGCTGATGAACTCAGCCTTCATCTTCAGCGTGCCGTTGACCTTCGCCCAGTTCTCCAGCGCCAGATACATCGCGCGGGGGCCCAGATCGCTGCCGCCGATGCCGATCTGCACGACGGTGGTGAACTTCTCGCCATCGGCATTGGTGATCTCGCCAGCGTGCACCTTCGCAGCAAGCTCAGCGATCTTCTTCTGCTCGCCGGCGTAGAACTCGCGCTTGTCAACGCCGTCCGCGATGACGGCCTCACCCAGCTGGCCGCGGGTCAGATGATGGAGCACGCGGCGCTTTTCGCCGGTGTTGATGACCTCGCCGTTGTAGAGCGCGGCGAACTTTTCAGTGAGCTGCGCCTCGGCGGCAAACTGCGCGAGGGCGGCGAGCACGCCGTCATCGACCGGCCTTGCGCCGAAGTTGAAATCCATGCCGGCGCCCATCGGAACCGTATAGCGCTTCACGCGCTCAGCGCCGTTCTCGCCGGACATCGCCTCAGCCAGATTGACGCGCGCGGCGTCCTGCATGGCCTGATAAGCGGCCAGGGTATCCATGTTCTTCCAAGCGATCATGTGGAACATCCTCCTTGATATGTGATGAATCGGGATAAAGAGCAAATATATACAAGTTAAATTATACTAGCGATTCTGTCAAAATTCAAGAACGGAAGAAGGATTATGGCGAATTATGTCCCTTTATGCAATGCAGGACGAAGAAAAAGCCGCCGGAGAACCGGCGGCTGCAGGGTGAAAAGCATCAGATGACGAACTGCTCCATATAGCGCTTGGACAGGCGGAGGGAATCGAGCACCTTCTCGCGGCTGCCTTCAAAGGCGCGGTCCTCGACCTCGACGCAGGTATAGCCGTCGTAGCCGATATCAGTAAGGGCGGAGACATATTTGCCCCAGTCGACGTCGCCCAGACCCGGGAGCTTCGGGCTCATGAAGTCGAGCGGATAAGCCATGATGCCGACCTCGCGCAGCTTGTCGGGGTAGAGCTTGATGTCCTTGTAGTGGACATGGAAAATCTTATCCTTGAACTCGTAGAGCGGATGGATGTAGTCGATCATCTGCCAGACGAAGTGGGACGGATCGTAGTTGATGCCCAGATTCGCGGAGGGGAGGATCTCAAAGACCTTGCGCCAGATGGCGGGGGTGGTCATGAGGTTCTGCCCGCCGGGCCACTGGTCGCGGCCAAAGAGCATCGGGCAGTTCTCGATGGCAATCTTCACGCCCTTCTCCTCAGCGAGCGCGATGATCGGCGGCCAGATCTCGGCGACGAGCTCAAGGTTTTCTTCGACGGTCTTCGTCTGGTCGCGGCCGATAAAGGTGGTCACCATGCCCACGCCCAGCCTGCTGCTGGCGCAGATCACCTTCTTCAGGTGCTCCACAGCGGCGGCGCGCTTTTCAAGGTTGCCGTCCATGGTATTGGGATAGAAGGCGAGGGAGGAGATCTCTACGTTCTTCTTCGCGCAGTATTCCTTGATATAGGCGATCTTCGCGTCGTCCAGCTCGTCGACGTTGATATGGCTCACGCCGGCATAGCGGCGCTCCGCCTTGCCCGAGGGCCAGCAGGCAACCTCCACACAGGAATAGCCCATTTCGCTGGCGGTGTCGATCATTTCCTCAAACGTCCATCCATCCAGAATGGCGCTGACAAAACCGAGTTTCATACCGTTTCCTCCTTGCTAAGTGTTCTATAATGCGAACCCGGCATCCTCCGGCCGGGGCAGATACAGGGAGATCAGACATGCGGTCTTCATTGACATGATTATACCATCAACCTGCCGGAGATGTAAACGCCGCAGCGGATAAACCTGAGCCAAATTTGCAGGACGGGGGGCGGGCAGCGGTGCAGAAGCGTGAAAATGACGATGAAGAAACGGAAAATGGCTGCGGCGTGATTGACAAAGCAAAGACGCCGTGGTATCATACGATTAGCGTAAGTGAACAAACAATCAGCAGTTGTTCTGTGAAATCTGTTTGTTTGCTGCAGGCCGCTCCGGGGCCGTTCCGGAGGAACAATCTATATCTAAGGAGGAATCTGTTGTGAAGAAGATTCTGGCTATCGCTCTGGCGCTCGTTCTCTGCCTTGGTCTGCTCCCGCTGGCGCAGGCTGAAGCCGCGGTCAAGGTCGGCGTGCTCGTGCCCGCTGTGACCCATGGCTGGGTTGGCGGCATCACCTATCATGCTGAGCAGTACTGCAAGGAACTCGAGGCTGCCGGCAAGATCGAGTACAAGTTCTACACCAGCTCCAACGCCGAAGAGATGACCGCCCAGATCGACGAGGCGATGCTCTGGGGCGCGCAGGCTCTGGTTATCGCTCCGCAGTGGACCGGCATGGAAGTTGCCGCCCAGAATGCGATTGACGCTGGCCTGACTGTCGTGGCGTTCGATATGGACATCCCGGCCGAGGGCATCTACAAGGTCACCGGCGACAACGAGTCCATGGGCGTTGCCGGCGCGAAGTACATCGTTGACAAGATCGGCACCGAGGGCGTCGTCGTGGCGCTGCCGGTTCCGCCGTCCGGCTCCGTTTCTGAGCTGCGCATGAAGGGCTTCACCGAGACCATGGCGCAGATCGCTCCGAACGTCCAGATCATCGAGTACGCCACTGCCTTCACCCGTGAGGACGGCCTGAAGGATATGGCTGACATCCTGACCGCAAATGCGAAGATCGACGCCGTCTACTCTCTGGACGACGAGACCTCCATCGGCGCGCTGCAGGCGATCGACGACGCCGGCCGCACTGACATCAAGGCCATCACCGGCGGCGGCGGCTGCCAGGAGTACTTTGGCATCATCAAGGACAAGGCTGAGCAGATCGGCGCTTGCTCCGCGCTCTACAGCCCGCTCATGATCAAGGACTGCATGGACGTTGCTATCGCTGTTGTCGGCGGCGAGACCGTTGACGCTGTGAAGGTCATCCCGTCCCAGATCGTCAGCGCTGAGAATGTTGACGAGTATCTCGACCCGGCCAACACCATCTACTAATCCGTCATTCATGCAAAGGGCCGTGGCTTCGCCATGGCCCTTTCTTTCCTTGATGAACGTATGCCCCCGGTTAATCTTTTCGGCGGCTCTGCCGCTGCATCAAACGCGAATACAGTGAATCCACTTCACAGATCGGATGTGAACGCATGAATCTGGCAATGAAAGGAATTGTCAAGTCCTTCGGCGCGAACGACGTACTCAGGTCCGTCGATTTCCACCTGAATGAGGGTGAGATCTGCGCGCTGCTGGGCGAAAACGGCGCTGGCAAGTCGACGCTCATGAATATTCTGGGCGGCGTGCTGCCGGCGGATCAGGGAGCCATTCTGCTTGACGGCAGAGAGGTGAAGTTTGCTAGCCCTGCGCAGTCGCTGCGGGAGGGCATTGCCTTTATTCATCAGGAGCTGAACCTGATCAATGACCTGCCTGTGTATGAGAATATGTTCATCGGCCGCGAGCTCAAGAAGAAGAGCGGCTTCCTTGATCATGAGGCGATGTACAGGCAGACGGAGGAGCTCTTCAGGCGGATGGAGATCGACATTGACCCGCGGGCCATGGTCTCCACGCTGGACGCTTCGTTCAAACAGATTGTCGAAATCGCACGCGCGCTGATGATGAAGGCTTCCATCATCATCATGGATGAGCCGACGACGTCGCTCACTGATCCGGAGATCGAGCGCGTTTTTGATATGCTGCGTACGCTCAGGCAGCAGAAGGTGGGCGTGGTCTTCATTTCGCATAAGCTTCGCGAGGTGATGGAGATCTGCGACCGCTATACCGTCCTGCGCGATGGACAGATGGTTGCGGACGGCTATGTCCGGGATACATCCATCCCTGAGCTTGCGCGCCACATGGTTGGTCATGAGGTGCATACCGGCGGCAAGGCGCGCAGCGCCGAGGCTGGCGCCGAAGTGCTTCGCCTTGAAGGGCTGACGAAGGAGCCGTACTTCCGCAATATCAGCCTGAGCGTCCGCGCGGGCGAGGTGCTGGGCATCACAGGCCTGCTGGGCGATGGCCGCAGCGAGCTCTTCCGCACGGTATTCGGCGCGGAGGGAAAGTATCAGGGCAGCATCTATATGAACGGAAAGCCTGTCACGGTCTCTTCGACCACGCAGGCGCTGGATCTTGGCATCGGCTATCTGCCGCGCAACCGCAAGGAGAACGGCATCATCAAGGATATGGATATCCTTGAGAACGGCTCCATCGTCACGCTGCCCAGGCTGACAAAGCATGGCCTCATTCAGGCTGCGGAGCAGCTGGCGCAGTTTGTGAAGCAGCGCAAGAATCTGCACATCAAGATGGAGAGCGAGAAGAACTCGATCACCAGCCTCTCCGGCGGCAACCAGCAGAAGGTAGTGCTGGCGAAGTGGCTCAGCGCCAATCCGTCCCTGCTGATTCTGGATAACCCGACGCAGGGCGTCGACGTCGGCGCAAAGGAGGAGATCTATGAGATCATCCTGCGGCTGGCGGATCAGGGCGTGGCGGTGGTTGTGCTCTGCAGCGAGGCGCAGGAAATCATCCGCCTGTGCGACCGTGCGTTGGTGATGTATCACGGCGAAATCCGGGCAGAGGTCTCCGGGGAGACGATGAACGAACACGAAATGATGCGCCTTGCGACCGGCGGCTGATGTCAGGGGAGGAGACAGAATATGACTGTGAGGAAGAATAAAGACAACAAGACAATCCTTGAGAAGCTGGTCGTGCAGTGGAAGACCAATCCGCTCTTTTCCACGGCCTGCGTTCTGGTGCTGATGGTGATCCTGCAGACGATTGCCCTTGGCTTCGAGTTTGAGAGCTTTGGCGCGTGGTTCTCTCACTGGTCCAGGAACTGGATCAACATCCTGCGCAATAACGCCAGCGTCGGCATCGTCGCGCTGGGCATGACCTTTGTCATCATCTCCGGCGGCATCGACCTCGCTGTCGGCTCCACGCTGGTGGCTGTCGGCGCTGTGCTGATGGTCTGCGTGAACAGCTATCCGGACGGCCTGTTCACCGCCATGGGCATGACTGGTGTGCCGGTGTATATCATCGGTATTGCTGCCGCGATGCTCATGGGCGCGCTGCTTGGCGGCGTATCGGGCTTCCTCGTGGCGAAGCAGAAGCTGCCGGCGTTCATCGCGACGCTTGGCATGATGAAGATCTGCCGCAGCGTGACCCAGCAGGTGATGCAGACGGCCGGCGTCAAGGTGCCGTCCCAATTCCTTGCGATCGCCAATACCAAGATCGGCGGTCAGGTGATCCTGCCCATTATCTACTGGCTGATTATTGCGGTCATTCTGCATATCGTTTCCCGCAAGACGGCGTTTGGCCGGCATGTGTTTGCCATCGGCTCCAATGAGCGCGCTGCACGCCTCTCCGGCATCAATGTGGAACGCGTGACATGGCTGGTGTATGTGCTTTCCGGCTTCCTCGTGTCGATTGCTGCGGTCATTCAGGTGGCGCGTATCGGCTCGATGGACTACGCCAATGCGGGCAGCGGCTATGAGATGGACGCGATCGCGGCGGTTGTCGTCGGCGGCACGAGCATGAGCGGCGGCAAGGGCTCTGTGGTCGGCACGGTGCTGGGCATGCTGATCATCGCCGTCATGAACAACCTGCTCAACCTGATGGGCGTTCCGCCGTTCCTGCGCGAGGCCTTTAAGGGCTTCATCGTCGTCGCAGCCGTGCTGCTGCAGAAGAAGGAGCGCAATTCGTAAGCGCACCGCATAACAATATAAAAAAGGAGAGACTGCCATGTTGAAGATTGGCTTGATCGGCTGCGGCAAGATCGGACAGGTGCGCCATCTCCCGGAGTATGCGGCGAATCCGCACTGCGAGATCACGGCGCTGTATGACATCAATCAGGAAAGGGCGCAGGAGCTTGCGGTGAAATACGGCGCGAAGGCCTATGCGTCCTATCAGGAGCTTCTCGCTTCCGATGTGGATGCGGTGAGCGTCTGTTCCTCCAATGCCAGCCATGCGGAGATCGCGATCGCCGCGCTGAAGGCGGGCAAGCATGTGCTCTGCGAAAAACCGATGGCGACGACGCTGGAAGACAGCGAGGCGATGGTCGCTGCGGCGAAGGCGGCGGGGAAGCGCCTGATGATCGGGCAGAACCAGCGGCTGGCCGGCGCGCATGTGAAGGCGAAGGAGCTGATCGACGCCGGCGCGATCGGCCGGGTGATCACGTTCAAGACGGCGTTCTGCCATGGCGGACCGGAGACATGGAGTGTCGATCCGGGCCTTGGTACATGGTTCTTTGACAAGAAGCGCGCGGCGATGGGCGCGATGGCGGATCTTGGCGTGCATAAGACGGATCTCATTCAGTACCTGACCGGGCAGACCATTGTCGAGGTCACGGCGAAACTGAGCGTGCTTGACAAGAAATATGCCGACGGCACGCCGATCACGGTCGATGATAACGCCTTCTGCATCTACCGGATGGATGGCGGCGCGATGGGCACGATGACCGTCTCGTGGACGGACTACGGCGCGGAGGATAACTCCACCGTGCTCTGGGGTACGGAAGGCGTGCTGCGCATCTATGATCATCCGGAGCATACGCTCGTTCTGGTGAAGAAGAGCGGCGAGACGGAGTACTACGACGTGGATCAGATCCAGACAAACGACAACCAGACAGCGTCCGGCGTGATCGATATGTTTGTGGACTGCATCCTTGATGAGAATGCGCCGTACATCACCGGCGAGAGCGCGCTGACGGCGATGCGCGCGGTGTTCGGCGCGATCGAATCCAGCGAGAAGGGCTGCACGGTTTCTGTGAACGGCTGAGCGGAGGGACAGGAGAACCATATGGATAGAATCATTGCGGTAAATTCCAACTGCTACCACGGTTTTTCGATTGAGGACGCGATTGCGGGCATCAGCGCGGCGGGCTTCCGCTACATTGAGCTGACAGCGACCAAGGGATGGACGGAGCATGTCTTCCCGGATCAGAGCTTTGAGCGCCTGCTGCAGGTCAAGGATCTGCTGCATGAGGCGGAGCTGATCCCCTTCTCCATGAGTGGTCACTGCAACCTGATGGACACGGAGCGCATCGGCGACTTCGTCAAGAATATCCGTCTGGCGGCGTTCTTTGGCTGCGACTATATCGTCAGCTCCATCGGCGAGGCGCATCTGAAGGACAACGCCGTTGCGGACAACGAGACGGTCGCCGGACATATCCGGGCGCTGGTGCCGTATCTGGAGGAATACAACCTCAGGCTGGTGCTGGAGACGCATGGCCATGAGCATGGAACGGGCCGTGTGCTGGCGGAGATTGTGCGCCTTGTCGGCAGCGAGCGCGTGAAGGTTAACTATGACACGGCGAATGTAATCTTCTACGGGCGCGTGGATCCCTGTGAGGATTTGATGGACTGCATCGACGACGTTGCCTATGTCCATCTGAAGGACAAGGCCGGTGCGGACGATGTGTGGGACTTCCCGGCCGTGGGCAAGGGACGCGTCGATTTCCCGGAGTTCTTCCGCCGGCTGGAGCAGAAGGGGAATAACAGCCCGTTCAGCATTGAGATTGAGTTCACGGCCGCCGGCCCGAAGGATCTGGAAGAAGTCAATCAGGCTGTGCGTGACAGCGCGGACTACCTGCGCGCACAGGGTTATACACTCTGAGCTTAATACAAGAGCATCCGAAGAGATGCTCTTTTCTGAAGAAAAGGAGTCTGCTTATGAGAATACTGCTGGTTGGTCTGGGCGGCATGGGCGCCTGCCATTATAAGAATTATCAGCATATTGAGGGCGCGCAGGTCGCTGCCGCCGTCGGCCGGACGGAGCAGGACCGCGCGGCGGCAGAGGTGTGGGGCGTGCCGATCTACGGCACAATCGCTGAGGCCTGTGCACATGCGGATGTTGATCTTGTGGATATCTGCGCACCGACATTCCTGCACAAGCAGCTTGTGCTGGAGGCTGTCGCGCAGGGCAAGCATGTCATTACGGAGAAGCCCATCGCGCTGAGCCTTGCCGATGCGAAGGAGATGTATGCCGCCGCAGAGGAGAAGGGCGTGCAGCTCTATGTGGCGCAGGTGCTTCAGTTTACGCGTGAGGTCGGCGTGCTGCGCGACGTCGTGCGCAGCCGGCGCTACGGCAAGCCGCTGGACGCCTGCTTTGAGCGCCTGACGGCCTGCCCGAAATGGACGCAGGGCGGATGGCTCTTTGACAAGAGCAAGAGCGGTCTGCTTCCGTTTGATCTGCATATCCATGATCTGGATGTGATCGTCAGCATGTTCGGCAAGCCGGACGATGTGATTTTCACCGAATGCGCCGGCGAGGGGAAGGCGTACTCCGAGCAGTACCGCTTCCTGTATGTATGGCACAGCGGCTTCAATGTCTGTGCGGAGGCGGCGTGGTTCAACGCAGCGATTCCGTTTACCGCGCGCTGGCGCGTGTATTTTGAGCATGGCATGCTGGTCTGCGACCATAACGGCGTGACGGGCTACAGCGCGGACGGCGAGGTGACGCAGTATGACATTGCTGAAGAGGTGACGGTGGACTGCGGCATCAACCTTGGCCGCAGCGGATGGTTCCTGCGTGAGCTGTCCCATCTGCTGGAGTGCGCGCAGAAGAATGAGCCCTCTCCATATGTGCCCAAACAGCAGATTCTGGATGTGCTGGAGATCATCGAAAAGATCTGATGCCGGACTGAACAAGAGGATAGGAAATGGAAATCGGCAACAACATCCTCAGGCATTACCTGAGGAACTGCTACTTCATCAACGGAACGGCCTATGCCGGGAAGTCGACTATGTGCAGGATGCTGGCGGAGCGGTACGGCATGATTCACTGCGGGGAAAACTACAATCTGGATACGATCCATCAGATTGCCGATCTGCAGCTGCAGCCCAATGTCAGCTATATGAAAACGATGCCTTCGTGGGAGCATTTCGTCATGCGTACGCCGGATGAGTACGAGGCGTGGGTTGACGGCAACGCAAGGGAACTTCCGCAGTTTGAGGTTGCGGAGCTGATCCGGCTCTCTGCGGACAGGAAGGTGATTGTGGATACCAACATCCCTTGCCGGCTTCTGTGGGAGATTTCGGATTATGATCATGTGGCCATCATGCTGTCCCCGCAGGCGATGTCTGTGGAGCGCTTCTTTGACCGCAGCGACCCGGAGAAGCAGTTCCTGCTCTCGGTGATCGACCAATGTCCGGATCCTGCGGCGGCGCTCAGCAATTTCCGCAATTGCATTGCAAGGATCAACAGCCCGCAGCGGTATGAAGAATACCTCAGCAGCGGTTTCTTTACGCTGGTGCGCGAGGATGATGGGCGCGATACGCGGGAGGAGATGCTTTCAGCGCTGGCTGCGCATTTCGGGCTGGAGGCATGAGGGGCGTACTGTGCATTGACAGAGGCTGCAGCCCGGGCGTATAATAGTAAAAATTGTATTGTGCGCATACATTTATTGATGGAGGGAAGAATACGATGAAGAAATGGCTTGGCATTCTTCTGATGCTGTGCCTGCTTGCCGGTATGGCGGCGGGTGTACTGGCGGAGGAAGAGAAGAAGATCCCGTATTGCGGTAATCCTGAGCATTGGGTAGGCGACGGTCTGAAGCATTTCCGTCCGGAGCCCTGCTGGATTACGGGTCACTTTGAGTGTGACGGTCTTGATCACGGCAAGGCGGAGTGTAAGATTCATCTGCACTATGTCTGCGACGGCCGTGATCATTCTCCGGCGTTCTGCGGCGCGGAGGGGCATGCCGTCTGTGACTGGCGCGAGCATGAAACGCCGATGTGCGGCATTGCCGGGCACTGCGTCTCGGATGGCAAGAATCATTGGCCGGCGTACTGCGGCGTGGCGGGGCATTATACCTGCGACGGCATGAGCCATTACGATGCGGACTGCAACAAGGACGGCCACGGCGACTGCGACGGCAGGGATCATGATCGCGCATCCTGCGGCGTGTACAATCACTATAACTGCGACGGCGCGGATCACACCACGCCGGCCTGCGGCCTGTACAGGCACTGCGTCAGCGACGGCCTGAACCACACTGGCGCGCCCTGCGGCATCGCCGGGCACAACGAGTGCGACGGCAAGAATCACAATCCTGCGCCCTGCGGCGTAGAGGGGCACTATTCCTGCATGGGCGGCCGCCATTACAGCAAGCCGATCAGCAAGTACTGCAATGCTTTCCCGCAGCATAAGCCGTGCGAGAACAATCCGGAGCATTACTGCGATCCGTCCTACGGCGGATGCGGCGAGACCTATCTCTGCCATCGCTCCAATGCGCATACGGCTTGCCGCATGTGCGGTCTGCTCTGGTGCGACAGGAGCCTTGGCGGGCATGAGACGCCCTGCGATAACGCGAACCACAGGCCCTGCGTCTATACCATGAAGGGCAAGACGTACGTCCGTGCGAAGCATGAATTCTGCGGCTACTGCGGCTCCTACGTCTGCGACGGCTATGAGCATGGCAATACCAAGTGCGTGCCGGCCTGCGAGTACTGCGGCTATCCGGAGAAGATGTTCAGGAAGCATCTGCAGGAGTGCGGCAAGCACTACTGGTGCCTGACAAAGGGCGACCATGGCCCCTGCAAGTGCGGCAAGAGCTATGTCTGCGATGAGAACCATCAGTGCCCCACCGGCGGCAAGTAAAATGCATATGGGGGAGCCTTACTTCGGGAAGGCTCCTTTTTCTGCGGAATGACCGACAGAAAAAACAAAAAACCACGCTTATGGCGTGTTCCATGATCTGACAGAATGCGGTATAGTGATGATGCAGAACATGTGAAGGACAGTGAACCACGATGATCATCACCGAAGGTCTGCGCTATGCGGATGAAAAACAGCCGGTCACAGCGGCGGCTGCGCTGCTGTGCCGCGTGGAGTATGCGGCAAGTGCGCTGTTTGTCTTTGATCATGAACAGGCATGTCTGGGCGTATGCCTGTTTGACACGGAGTACGGCCGGATCGGTTTACCCCTGCCTGCGGGAGCATGCTCTGCATGGCTGATGAGCAATCATCCCACGGGAGATGAAATACCGAATGAGGCGGACATCCGGAATGCGCGCTTGCTCCGCCATCTGCTGGGGAGGAGACGTGTCCGCTTCTTTATGACCGGGGAGATGATCGGATGCCGCGAAACAGATCTTTCGGTTGACGATTGAGCGCATTGGGGCGGCGAATGCCGCCTTTTGCATATGAGCCGTGATGGGCAGGTCGCAATGGGATCATTTCCATGGAAATGCAGACGGAAACTGACAGGATACAGCGAGCCGTGCAGCGCCACAATAGCATCACCGAAGGAGGTGAGAGACATGGCGAGCAATTCGAACGGCAGCAATCAGATCAATGTGCCGCAGGCCCGTGACGCGCTGAACAACATGAAGTATGAGATCGCGCAGGAGCTTGGCGTCAACCTCAAGCAGGGCTATAACGGCGATCTGACCTCCCGCGAGGCGGGCTACGTCGGCGGCTATATGGTGCGGCGTCTTGTGGAGCAGGCGGAGCAGCAGATGGCCGGCCAGGGCTGAGGTAACGGCGCAGACTTTCGGTAATGAGAAAGGGGACTTGACTGATGTATCAGAATCAGCAGTTTGGCGCGCAGCAGAATGTGAATAACCAGCAGAATGCCGGCGCGCAGCAGAATACCCAGAACCAGAACGGCAGCCGCAGCAACCGCACGGTGGTGCCGGAGGCAAAGGGCGCGCTCAACCAGATGAAGTATGAGATCGCCTCCGAGATTGGCATCAACCTCAAGCAGGGCTATAACGGCGATCTGCCGTCCCGTCAGGCCGGATACATTGGAGGGTATATGGTGAAAAGGCTCGTGGAGCAAGCGGAGCGCTCCATGAGCGGCAAGTAATCTCCTGAGAGCATAACCGTGGGGAAAAGGGATCCCGGAGCAATACGCTTCGGGATCCCTTTTGTGATTTTTCATCTTTTCATTTCTTGATGGATGGTGTATAATCGTAAGGAAATATTCTTATCTTCAGGAGGATACACACATGGCAAGAGGCGGTTTCCCCGGCATTCCGGGCGGCAATATGCAGCAGCTCATGCGTCAGGCGCAGAAGATGCAGCAGCAGATGCTGCAGCTGCAGGAAGATCTGGACAAGCGTGAGTATGAGGGCACGGCCGGCGGCGGCGCGGTGTCCTGCAAGGTCAGCGGCAAGCGCCAGCTGATCGAGCTGAACATCGATCAGGATGCGGTTGACCCGGAGGAGGTCGAGATGCTGCAGGACATGATCCTTGCGGCTGTCAACGACGCGCTCAAGAAGGGTGAGGAGACCCGCGAGCGTGAGATGGCGAAGATCGGCGGCGCGGCCGGTATGGGCGGTATGTTCTGATTATGGCCGGACAGATTGAGCCCATCGCCAGAATGGCGCAGCAGCTCTCACGTCTGCCGGGCATCGGTGCGAAGTCTGCCCAGCGGCTGGCGTACCACATCGTTTCCCTTCCGGAGGATCAGGTTCATGAGCTTGCCGCTGCGATCTGGCAGGGCCGCAAGGCGGTGAAGTACTGCTCCGTCTGCGGCAACTATACCGTGGAGGATCCTTGCCCGATCTGCGCGGATGAACGGCGGCATAACGGCGTGCTCTGCGTGGTGCGTGATCCGCGGGACGTTGCGGCGATGGAGCGTATGCGTGACTTCCGCGGCACCTATCATGTGCTGCACGGCACGATTTCGCCGATGGAAGGCATCGGTCCGGAGGATATCAGGATCAGGGAGCTGCTGGCGCGAGTGGGCAGCGAGGAGGTGCGCGAGGTGATTCTCGCGACGAATCCGGATATCGAGGGCGAGGCGACGGCGGCGTACATTGCGCGCCTGCTCAAGCCTATGGGCATCCTTGTTACGCGCATCGCGCATGGCCTGCCTGTCGGCGGCGACCTGGAGTATACCGATGAGGTGACGCTCGCCAAGGCGATTGAAGGCAGAAGAGAAATGTAATCCATCATCCCGTGCAGCATATTTGCACGGGATTTGCTTTTTTTGTTATTTAGGGGTTGACAAATGCGGAATGGTGAGATATAATACTCCTTGCAAGTGAGCGATGCGGTAGTAGCTCAGTGGTAGAGTGCCACCTTGCCAAGGTGGATGTCGCGAGTCCGAATCTCGTCTACCGCTCCACAAACCAGTGCCTTCGGGTGCTGGTTTTTTGTTTATCCGGAACCTCTGCAGATTTCGCCTGCTGCGGGTACAAAGCGCCTGAAGGCGGCATCATCACAGGGGGAATAAGCGGATCCTGCCATATGGAAGCAAAGCCGCGGAGGGAAAAGCGGCGTTATTCTCCAGGCGGGATTCCGCCTTTGTCCTGTTGACCGGATGTTCATTCTGCCATGCATGCCTCCGTCCGGCAGAGGATGGCGGCGCTTGAAACATGTCCTGACATCCTGTATACTGTGATCATACAAATGAGTTGATCATAAGAAGGGAGGCAAGGCCTGTGTATGAGCCTGATCCGATGGATACCAGCGGCGTTGTGCTCGGCGAAGATGTGAACGAACTGCTTGAACAGCTTGCCCGCAATACACATGAGGTATGGGCAAGAGAGCGAATGGCACAGGGATGGACATATGGTGCGGAGCGTGATGATCATCGCAGGCAGCATCCCTGTCTGGTGCCTTATGAAGAATTGAGCGAGGCGGAAAAGGAATACGATCGCAGCACTGCTGTGCAGGTGCTGAAGCTGATCACAAAGCTGGGCTACCGCATCAGCAAGACTGAATAAAGAATCACATGCCGTTTCAGATACCTCCGGGCATGTCTTTTCTGATTGACGCATGACGGCCTCTCTGTTACAATAAAAGTGACTGAAACCAATACAAAAGGAGGAGACTCTACCATGAAGAAACTGTTTGCTCTTGTGTTCGCGCTGATGCTGCTGTGCACTGCGGCGATGGCTGAAGGCGTGGATGCGACCACCGGCGCCTCTCAGGTCACGACCCCCGAAACCCAGATGACGCAGGAAGAGATCAAGGCCATGACCCTTGATTATCTGCGCGGCTTCCCGCTCACGAAGAACGAGGACGGCACCACCAAGGAGTGGGCTTACCGCGAGATGTATCAGATTGCGACTGTGCACGGCGATATGCCGGGTCTTTCCTCTGTGGAGTTCGTTCTGGATCCGGAGACCATGCGTCTGTACTGCTCCAGCGAAAAGGGCACGGAGAAGTGCGTGGATATCGCCTCCAACCCGAATGTCGTGATGTACTGGTACAAGCAGATTCCGGAAGACCAGTATGTGCCGCAGGTTAACGACTACTTCAACTCCTACGGCGTGCAGATCAAGGGTACTGCGAAGCTGATGGATGGTACTGAGGATACCTTCTTCCGCGGCGCAAGCCTGTACATGCGTACCCTGTATGGCCCGGAGCGCTGGGACGCTATGGACGAAGCCACCCAGAAGGCCACCATCGAGCGCGTTGGCGGCTTCAATGAGTGGATCGAGATCATCCCGACTGAGTATAACGTGACCTCCCTGTTCTGGTCCTACAACAAGGAAGGCTCTCTGCGCCCGCAGTATTATGATCCGGAATCCCCGACTTTCGGCAAGGATCCGCGTCAGGTGCTGATTATCGAGTAATTCTCTGCTGCGATGCAGCTTCGCCCGCCTTTACAGGCGGGCGTTTTTGCTGTGTTTGCTGATGAAGCGGATAGCGCTGCCTTCTTTATTTTTCCCTTCGCGCATGATAGAATAGGAATACAGGCAAGAAGCGGAGGGAGGCGTGAGCGGAATGCCGATTGAAATCATTCGTCATGACATCACGAAGATGCAGGTTGATGCCATTGTCAATGCGGCCAACGAATCTCTTTCAGGCGGCGGCGGTGTGGATGGCGCCATTCATCGGGCGGCAGGGCCTCAGCTGCTGGCTGAATGCAGGCTGCTCAACGGATGCAGGACGGGGGATGCCAAGATCACAAGCGGCGGCAATCTGCCCTGCAGGTATGTCATCCATACAGTCGGGCCGGTATGGAAGGACGGCTTGCATGGAGAGGCGGATCTCCTGAAATCCTGCTACCAAAAGTCTCTTTCTCTGGCGGCGGCGTATGGGTGCTCCAGCGTGGCGTTTCCGCTGATTTCGTCCGGGATCTATGGCTATCCCAAGGATCAGGCTCTGCGGATTGCGACGGACACGATCCGCGATTATCTGATTGAGCATACGGATGATGCGGATCTGCATGTGTATATCGTGGTGTTTGATAAGGCAAGCTTCAGGATCAGCGAGAAGCTGTATACAGGGATTGCCGAATACATCGACGATCACTATGCATGGGAGCATGCGGACAGGGGAAGACGCCGGATTGCGCAGATGGAATCGGCCTGTGCCATTGAGGAGCCGCCTGCTGAGTGCATGCTTGCCGTGCGGGCGTCCGCAAGTCTTGAAGAGGTGCTTCATGAGATGGATGAGAGCTTTGCCTCGATGGTGATGCGCAAGATCGATGAAAAGGGAATGACGGACCCGGAGTGCTACAAAAAGGCGAACCTTGACAGGAAGCTTTTCTCAAAGCTGCGTAAGGACAGCCATTATCGCCCCAAGAAACAGACGGCACTGGCGTTGGCTGTTGCGCTTGAGCTTCCGCTGGAGGAGGCAAAAGAACTCTTGATGAAAGCAGGCTATGCGCTTTCACATAGTGACAAAGGGGATATCATTGTTGAGTACTTCATCGTCAATGGACTGTATGACATCTTTGAGATCAATGCTGCGCTTTACAGCTTTGGTCAGGTTCCGCTGGGCGGACGCGCATAGCAAAATGTCGCTTTGAAAGCGACCTGTATGATGGGAAAACCTCCTATAATGTGATCATCGGCAGAACATCACATTACAGGAGGTTTTCATGTATGAAGAAGAATCTGACAGAGCTGGTTTTGATTCTGGATCGCAGCGGTTCGATGGGCGGCCTGGAAAGCGACACCATCGGCGGATTCAATGCCATGATCGCCCGGCAGAAGAAGGCGGAGGGGGATGCGCTTGTCTCCACCGTTCTCTTTGATGATGTATGCGAGGTGATCCATGATCGCGTGAGTATTCAGAAGATTGAGCCTATGACGGAAGCGCAGTACAGCGTACGAGGCTGCACGGCGCTGCTTGATGCCATCGGCAAGGCGATTCATCATATCGGCAATGTCCACAAGTATGCGAAGGAGGAGGATCGTCCGGAGCATACGCTGTTTGTGATCACCACGGACGGCATGGAGAATGCCAGCCGCTGCTATACGGCAGAGCAGATCAGGCAAAGGATAGAGCGGCAGAAGACGAAGTATGGATGGGAGTTTATCTTCCTCGGCGCGAATATGGACGCGGTTGAGACGGCTGGGCATATTGGTATCGGCCCGAAGCGAGCCGTGAGCTATCACAGTGACCATGAAGGAACCCGGCTCAATTATGAAGTGATCAGCGAGGCCGTATGCCGTATGCGTCGGGGCGATGAGATTCCGGATGATTGGGCGGGCAGAATTGAGGAGGATTATCGCAGAAGAATGTGATATGCATACAGAAGGCGCTGCTTCACAGGCGGCGCCTTTCATTATGCCGTCATCTGTATGGAGATGAGAAGCACGGCGTATGCCTTTAACAGGATGCTGTGAGGGGCGGAGGAGTCCATGGCTCATATCTCGCTTTCTCTGAATGCCGACATCGGATGAAACTCTTTGCCAGTCATGGTGATCTGTGATATACTCATATTGATCATCAGGACGGATGGGCGCTGCAGAGAAAGAGCAGCGGAAGAGCTGTCCGTTCCCTTGGCGGCAAATGCGCAGTCTGAAGCGCCATGCCCGGAATCTGAATTGCTGAGAATCAGAGCTAAAGGAGATTCAGCCATGAAACAGCAGGTTTACAATCCCTATCTGCCCAGCTGGGAGTATATTCCCGACGGAGAGCCCCGCGTGTTCAACGGCCGGCTGTATGTGTATGGCAGCCACGATTGCTTCAATGGCGAAGTGTATTGTCAGAATGATTACGTCTGCTGGTCTGCGCCGGAGGATGATCTCTCCGATTGGCGCTATGAGGGCGTGATCTTCCGCAAGGAGCAGGATCCGCGCAATGCCGACGGCGCGCACGCGCTCTGGGCGCCGGATGTATGTCAGGGCAATGATGGGAGATATTACCTGTATTATTGTCTGGATTTCCTCAAGGAGATCGGCGTGGCGGTTGCGGATACTCCAGTGGGTCCGTTCGAGTTCCTTGATTTTGTGCGTTATCCCAACGGCGATATTCTGGGCGCGCGCCCGGATGAGATCCGTCAGTTCGATCCCGGCATCTTCATTGATGACGACAAGCGCATCTATCTCTTCTCCGGCAACAGCCCCCGCTATAAGCAGACGCCTACAGATAAAGACAGCCTGAAGATGGAGCTGGAGCAGGATATGATCACCGTGAAGGACGGCCCGTATCACAACCTGCCCATTATCAATGATGCAGACGGCACGGAGTATGAGGCGCATCCCTTCTTTGAGGCGAGCTCCATCCGCAAGATCAACGGTAAGTACTACTTCATCTATTCGTCCACATGGATGCATGAGCTGTGCTGGGCTGTGGCGGACAGCCCGCTGGGGGAGTATCATTTCGGCGGTGTGCTGGTATCCAATGCCGATATCGGCGTGAACGGCAATACCGAAGCGCTGAACTACCGCGGCAACACGCATGGCTCTGTTGCGCTGGTCGGCGGCAAGTGGTACGTGTTCTATCATCGCCAGACCAACCGCCATTTCTTCTCCCGTCAGGCCTGTGCTGAGGAGATTGTCTTTGACGGTGAGCGCTTCCATCAGGCGGAGATCACCTCCTGCGGCCTCAACGGCGGCCCGCTGAAGGATGAAGGCGCCTACGAGGCGCGCATCGCCTGCCATCTCTATTCGAAGAACGGTACCACGGAGAGCCTGCCGGAACAGCAGAACGAGCATCATCCCGCCTTCACGCAGGAGGGTGAGGACCGGATGGACACGCCGAACCAGTATATCAACAACATGGTGGACGGCGCAACGGCAGGCTACCGCTACTTCGACTTTACTGCGGCGAAGAGGATTGCCGTTGAGATCCGGGGCAGCGCAAAGGGCGAGTTTGTCGTCCGGGACGGCCGGCAGGGGAACGTTGTGGCCAGAATTCCCGTTGCGCCCAGCGAAGAGTGGGCGGTGTATGCTGCGCCGCTGAGTATCGAACCGGGGAAGAAGCCCCTGTACTTTACCTTTGAGGGAGAAGGCGCTGCGGACTTCATGCGGTTCATCTTTGAACAGTGACAGCTTTGTCCGGAAAGATTTACATATGAAAGGTTCAGTCTCCTGCGCAGCCGAATCGCAGGGACTGCGGCGGATGCACTCAGAATGAAAGGTGGTATGGTTTATGGGATTCATGCAGGGATTCCTTGGCAACATGTCCGAAGTAACGCAGGAGCAGCTCTATCAGCAGTATGGCCAGTATCTGATGGAGGGGGAGAGGATAGTCACCGGTTTCAAGCTGATTCGCGATGTGATGATCATCACGGACCGGCGGATTCTGGAGTTTGATAAGCAGGGCGCGACGGGGCAGAAGATGCGGGTGAATTCCATCTACCTGAACTCGATCTTCAACGTCTCTGCGGAGACTGCTGGCTTCGGAATTGACGACAGCGAGCTTGAGATATACTATATTGCGACGCCGTATCTGAAGGCGCATGGGATTCAGTATGCATCCAAAAAGTATGAATTCCCCAAGAAATACAACATTCAGGGGCTGTATAAGATGCTGCAGGAGTATGCATATGCCAACTACATGCGCCTGAACGGATGAATAAACAGAGAAACTGCGTACAGCATGCTGTACGCAGTTTCTTTTGCTCAGCGCCTCTTCACCGGGCGCACGTATTTGAAATGCCGCGCAGGGTCATGGTAAAAGTACATCACGCGCCCGTGGGTGTAGTCAAGCGCGTAGTCAGAGCTGCTGTAGTCGAAGGATGACATGGCGGCTTCGATTTTCTCTTCGACAGATCTGCATTCCTGCTCATAGTCAAACGGGCCGTGCTCAAAGACGATGTACTCGCCTTCAGGCACGTCAAGAAGCTGCATCTGCGCCGGAACCTCGCCGCTGTAGTCCGCCGGCAGGCGGACGCCGTAGCATTCCGCGCGGGGATACCCCCATGCGCAGGTGATACCCTTCGGGTCGCTGATGTAGCCCATGATCTGGCCGGCGAAGGAATTGGCTTCGCTCCCGCCGTAATCATCGAGCTTGCCCTTGATGCTGTCCAGGAGCCCGCAGATGGTCTCGCAGTCCTGACCGGGGATCAGGCTCTGCTTCTGCCAGAAATCCCAGTAGCCGTTGCTTTCGTAGTTTCTGATGCAGAGGAACTTATGCGCGGGCATGGTGATAAAGTATACTTTGACGTCCTCGGTTGATTTGACCATTCCGATCTCTCCCAATCCAAAGAAGTAGCGGTCGAACGGGTGTATCTTCGTACGCAGAAGCACGGGCCTTGGGGATTTGCGGTAGGCGCTTGGCGTGACGCCGTAGGCGCTGCGGAACGCGCGGGTGAAGGCTTCGTTGGAGGAAAATCCGTAGTCCAGCGCAATATGGAGCAGCGATCGTTCGCTGTCCCGGACGTCCTTGAGGGCGAAGGCGAGCCGTCGCATGCGCAGGTAGTCCCGCAGCTGCAGGCCCGATATCTCATGGAATTTGCGCGTGGTGTGGAATTCGGAGTAGCCAAGCCTGCGGGACAGTGCGCTCAGCGTGAGCGCCTCGTTATCGCGCGTGATGATACAGCGGTCGATCTCATCGACGATCTGCTGGATCTGCATGTGCCATTCGTACATCGGTTCACCCCGTTCTCTTGCTCTTTGCTCAGTATAGCAGGTCTGCGGCGGCGCCGCTTGATCGGTCTTGCGCAAATGGGAGGAATACATGCATTATACACCGCTGCGTTGTGTGTGCAAAGGCAGATTATTCATCGGGATGTGAAATAATCTGACGGTATGCTTCGTCATACAGACAGATGGGATACAAAGGAGGAAACAGGATGAAAAAGAGAGTTTTGCTGTTTGCTGCGATGATGCTTCTGCTTGCAGCGTCTGCGCTGGCGTCAGAGCCGGCTGTGCCCGCGGATGAGGCGCTTGTCGCTGCGCTGCTGCCGGGATATACGCTGCTTGAGGGGCATGACTGCAGCGACGGGCTGCGTCTTCTGATGCAGCGCCCGGACGGAGAGACGGTGTTTGTTGGCGCGGTGCAGGATGAACGCGGCGGCTGGACGCTGAGCAAGAGCGCTCCGCTGCCGGCGGGGTCGATTCTTGGGGTGGAGAACTTCGTCAATTCCCTTGGAATTCCCACTGAGACGTATTACGATATTGTGAGCGTTGCGCCGATGACCGACGGCACATGGTGTGTTTCGATGGTCATGGCGGACGACGGTGTGATTCTGCAGATGGGCCGTGGATGGATCAGCGACGGCGTGCATCCTGTGGAGGGGATTTACGGTGATCATCCGTTTGAGGACATTGCTACGGCAGATTGGGCGCGCCTTCCTGACTCCATGGACGAGGCGCTGGCGATGATCAACAGTACTGACTGGGCTGTTGTGCATAACCCGAATCCGGCGGACAGGCTGCATCTGCGCTCGAGCGCGAGCAGGAAGTCTGCGAGCATGGGCAAGTACTATAATGGAACGCCGGTACGCGTGCTGTCTGCAGGCATCAACTGGTCCTATGTGGAGATCCTCGGCGTGCGCGGATATATGATGAATGATTATCTGAATTTCGGCAAGGAGATGCAGGGCGTGGCGTATGCCGGACCTTGGCTGCATGCCAAGGAGGAGCGGACGCCGCTGTACGATGACCCTGCGGCGATGGAGGCATTCTGCATGCTGGAGGACGGAGAGCGGTTCTATGTCGTGGGGATCGTCGGGGAGGAATGGTATCACATCTGGCTGCCGGATGCGGGCATAGGCGCGTATATCCGTCAGGACGCGCTGTGGGAAGGCAATGGTTAATACAAGCAGAAGGAATAACGCCGCTGTTCAGCTCGGAATGGCGGCGTTATCATATTTCATATCTGTCCGTGAGTATCGCTGTTTCTTGACGCTCAGACTTTAAAGGATTACAATAAGTATACGATTCAGATATGATCGGGGATGGCGTTTCGTGCTCAGACAGATACAGACAGAGGAAATCAATACGCAGCTGTTTGACGGCTTCCGGCGTTATCAGGATGTAAGACGATGCTGGAGGAAGATCGACAACCAATGGGAGATTGTGGATATCTCTTTCACAGAGGACTGGGATCAGGCGCAGTATGCGGAGCTGGCGTCTGGCCTGCGCCGGACGATCGAGGACGGCGGGGCGGTTTTCGGTGTGTTCGAGGGGAATCGTCTGAGGGGATTTGCCTCGGTGGAGGCGCAGCCGATGGGCAGCCAAGGGCAGTATCTGGAGCTGTCCGGCATCCATGTTTCACAGGAAAGCCGGGGCTGCGGCGTGGGGAGGCGGCTGTTTGCGGCAGCGAGGGCGCGGGCCGCGGATCACGGCGCGCGGAAGCTGTATATCAGCGCGCATTCCTCTGTGGAGAGCCAGGCATTCTATCGGGCGATGGGATGCTGCGAGGCGCAGGAGTACAGCCCGCTGCATGTGGAGAAGGAACCGTATGACTGCCAGCTGGAGGCGGACGTCATCTGAATGCAAGGATAGAAGAACGGAGGACACAGATGATCAGGGAGATCTGTGCGGCGGATATGGCTGCCTGCGCCGGGATACTGTGCGCCGTATATAATAATGATCTGTGGCAGTGCCGCTGGACGACGGAGACTGCGGCGGCATATCTGGCGGATATCATGCGGATGCCGGGCTTCTTCGGCTATGTGGATGAGGAGGACGGGATCATCTGCGGCGCGGTCTTTGCGCGGGAGAAGATCTGGTGGAATGCAAGCGAGGCGTATGTTGAGGAGATCTTCGTCCATCCGGATATGCAGCGCAGCGGCTGCGGCACGCGGCTGATGGGGCAGATTGAGTGCGATGTGCGTGAACGGGGGCTTGCCGGCATCACCCTGTCAACGAACAGATATGCGCCTGCGTCGGCGTTTTACAGGAAGCTTGGTTTCGCAGACTGCGGTCATGTGCTGTTTATGGCCAAGACCTGCGATGAATAAACATATGTAAGATTACCTGCGGATGAACGAACGGGAGGACGTCTATGAATGTATTGGTGCTGATGGGCAGCCCGAGGCTGCATGGAAATACGGCGGAGCTCTGCAAGCCGATGATGGAGGAAATGACGGCCCGCGGCGCGCAGGTGCGATATGTGACGCTGGCGGATAAGGCAATCGCGCCGTGCAGAGGCTGCTATGCCTGTCAGGATGTGCAGGGCGAATACGGCTGCGTACAGTGTGACGACATGCATGCGATCGTCGGCGATGTGATCTGGTCGGATCTGATCGTGCTGGCGACGCCGATCTACTCGTGGTACTGCGCTGCGCCGATGAAGAATCTGCTGGACAGGCATTATGGACTCAATAAGTACTATGGCAGCGCGGAGGGCTCGCTGTGGGCGGGCAGGCGCGTGGCGATTCTGGCGACGCATGGCTATGAGGGCGACTACGCGACCGGACCGTTTGAGACGGGCATGAGGCGGCTGTGCGAGCATTCCGGGCTCATCTATGCCGGACTGTATTCGGTGCAGGATGAGGATAATCTGGCGTCCTTTCAGACGCTGGAAGCCGTATCCGGTGCGAAGGCGTTTGCCGCCGGGCTGCTTGCGCAGAGCTGACTATATGGAGCTGCACAGGAAGAAACGCGTGCGGCACGTGAAAGGCGGTTATACAAATGATCGATATGAAGCAATATGGGCTTGACGGCCGTGTTGAGGCGCTCGCCTATGAGACGCCGCAGTATGACGCAGCCCGTATCATCGCGCAGGAACGGGGCGTGTATCGCCTTGTCATGGCGCAGGGCGAGAAACTGGCGGAGGTCTCCGGTCGTCTGCGCGGCGACGCCCGGACACCGTCGGACTATCCGGCTGTAGGCGATTTCGTCATGGCAGACTGGAATGAGGACGGCAGAGCGGTGATCCATAGAGTTCTGCCGAGAAAGAGCTGCTTTCTGCGCAAGGCGGCGGGCAGCAGGCAGGAGCAGGTGGTTGCGGCGAATGTTGATACGGTGTTTCTCTGCATGTCGCTCAATCATGACTTTAATCTGCGCCGGCTGGAACGGAGCCTTTCCATTGCATGGGACAGCGGCGCGACGCCGGTTGTGGTGCTGACCAAGGCGGATCTGTGCGAGGATCCGGCACAGCTGATGGCGGAGGCGTCGTCTGTTGCCTTCGGGGTGGATATCCTGCTGACCACCTCAATGGAGGAGGATGGCTGGCGGCAGATCCTGCCGTATCTTTCTCATGGGCGGACGGTTGCCTTCATCGGCTCCTCCGGCGTGGGCAAATCCACGCTGATCAACCGGCTGACGGGGGAGGAGCGCCTTGCCACGCAGGGCCTGCGCAACGACGATAAAGGCAGACATACCACCACGCACAGGGAGCTGATCCTTCTGGAGATGGGCGGTATGGTGATCGATACGCCCGGCATGCGCGAGATGGGCATGTGGGACAGCGATGCCGGCGTGGACAGAACCTTCGCGGAGATTGATCAGCTTGCCGCGCAGTGCAGGTTCGCGGACTGTTCGCATGGCAGCGAGCCGGGCTGTGCGGTCCGGGCTGCGCTGCGCAGCGGCGATATTCAGGAGGAGCGCTTCGCTGCATGGCAGAAGCTCAAGGCGGAGCTGACCTATGCCGCTGACAGCAGAGGCTATCTGGCGGCGAAGGAGCGAAAGTTCAAGGAGATTGCCAAGTTCTCCAAATCCCTGAAAAAGCGATAACGGTAAAAGAGGCGGCTTTTGTTCCGCCTCTTTTCTCTGTGCTGGTCAGTTCGGGTCAGAAGGATGGGCGAGTGCATCCGGCGAAAGCATTCCCTGTAATCTATACACACAGGAGGTCTGGCTATGAATGACAACGATGTGCTGTCCGCAGCGGATCGGATGAAGATACGGACAGAGGAAATCCGCAGGAGAATGACGCCGAAGATCAATGCACTGGAAAACGGCGGACTGAATGGTGATCAGAGAGAAAAACTTCTTCGAGAGATCGGCGGGGAGATTGCGCAGCTGCGGAAGGAACAGCGGCGCATGGCAGGCTGTATGGCTGAGGAAGAAACGCTATTGGATGAGCTGGAGACACGGTACAAGGAGATGCGAAGAGCCTGCCGCAGAGGCGGTCTGTTCGCGCCGGGCCCGACAAACGCCCAGATTGAATACAGGGAAGCGTCGACCAATCACTTTGCCCGCGGACGCTCGCCGTACAAGCTGTTTTGGGTGTTCTTCGTGGGCTGCTTTGCCGGCGTTCTGGTCGAGCAGGCCTGGTGTCTGATCCGCTATGGTGTGTTTGAGCCGCGCGTCGGTCTGATCTATGGTCCGTTCAATCTGGTATATGGAATCGGCGCATGGGCGCTGACTGCAGCGCTCTATCCGTTCCGCAGCAGAAGCAATATCTATTCGTTTCTTGGCGGCGCGCTGGTGGGGAGTGCGGTAGAGTATCTGTGTTCACTGCTTCAGGAAATGCTGTTTGGCTCTGTTTCCTGGGATTATTCGCATCGTCCTTTTAATCTCCATGGCAGGATCTGCCTCCAGTATTCCGTCTACTGGGGGATCCTCGGCGTTATATGGATCAAGTCGCTTTATCCGCGCGTCGCCCGTTTGATCCTCAGAATTCCGAACTCGATGGGGCGTGTCTTAACGGCTGCGCTGGCGGTCTTCATGGTGGTCAATACGCTGATGACGGGCCTGACTGTGATGCGATGGGCAGCGCGCAGGAGCGGGGCGGAGCCTGCCGGCCCGCTGCAGGCGTATCTTGATCTGCACTATCCCGACGAGAAATTGGAGAGGATGTTCTCTAATCTGGTTTTCCTTCCATAGAAAACTTCCGGCAAAGCAGGAAAAATATGCGCATGCAAGGAATAAAAGGGATAACCGGTTCGTCTAATAGGCAGAGTAACCCGGATACACCGGGGAAGAGAATGGGGAGAGCAAAAGATGAAGAGGATGAAGACTCTTGCGTGCCTGCTGCTTGCGGCAATGATGATGGCGGCTGCGCTCGCTGCAGCGGATGGAGCGTCCGCATGGTATTACAGCCAGCTGTACGGCTACGGTCAGTTCGCGCAGTATGTTGGCGAATATGACGGCTACATGAATGTGGATGAGCTGGTGGGCGGCACCGGCGTGGAGCAGACGGTTGAGGTCATCAGCAAGAGCGCGAGCATCTGGGCGGAGCCGAGAACCAACAGCAAGAAGCTGGCCTCTGCCAGCAATGGCGAGAGCATGCTCTGCGAGACCTACAACGGATACGCCTGCATCAAGGACGGCGCGTTCTATGCGGTCAACTATAAGGGCAAGTCCGGCTGGGTGAACGAGGCATATGTCGTTCTCAATCCGGTTGAGATCACCCTGATGGAGAGCAATGTTCCTGCCTATATCGCGCCGGATGTGAACTCCAAGAAGGTAGGCTCGCTGACCAAGCACACCAGCTATCGCGTGATCGGCGTCTATGACGACTTCTATATCGTCAATCTCCGCGGCGCTGCTGCGGCGTTCATCCCGATGGATGTGAGCCATTATGATTCTGCTTTCAGCGAGATCTATGAATCCGTCGGTTCTCGCGGCTTCATTACTGTTGCAGCCAAGACCAGCATGCGCACCGGGCCTGCGGACAGCTATGCCGAGATGAGCAAGGTCGGCGCCGGCAAGGAGCTGCCTGTGTATGACATCATCGATGGCTGGTATCTGGTGCAGGATGCTTCCACCGGCTGCTGGGGCTTTATCGACTGCTACGATGCGCATGACGATTGCTTCTTTGCGGTGGCTGCCGGCAACGGCTGACGAGCAGGCATAAAGCACCCCGACGATAAAGAAACAACCCAAAAGCCCCTGCTGCCGGGAATTCCGGCGGCAGGGGCTTTATCGTTTGGATCAGAGGATGAGGCAGAGCAGCGGCAGGGTGATGAGCGAGAGCAGCGTCGTGATGAATACGATGCAGGAGGCGAATGGCGCGTCGCCGTCATAGCGGGCTGCAAGGATTGCCGTCGTGGAACCGGCCGGCATGCCGGCGATCAGCACCATGACGCCGCGCAGCGTCCTGTCAAACGGGAACGGCAGCATGATGGCATAGACGAGCAGCGGGATCAATACGAGGCGGCAGAGCGTGAACCACCAGAGCGTTCTGTCGCGCCAGTTGATATGCTCTGCGCCGGCGAGGATGCTGCCGATGACCATCATGGACAGGCAGGTGGTCGTGCCGCTTGCGGAGGAGAGCGCCTTCTGCAGGAAGGCGGGAAGAACCGGATTCCCGCAGAGCAGAAGCACAAAGCCGATAAAGACCGCAATGATGCATGGATGAGTGATCAGCTTGCGGGCGACGCTCCTGCCATCCGTCTTCGTGAACTGGGACAGACCGGCCGACCACATGACCACGCGCTGAGGAATCAGCGCGACGGAGGTCAGCAGCGTGCCCATGGCGTCGAAGACGCCGCCGATGATGGGCAGACCGAGGAAGCCCGCGTTGGAGCATACCGTGGCATAGCGAAGGCAGGCGAGCTGACCGGCGCTGCCCCGTCTGAACAGGACACGGCTGAGCAGCAGAAAGAGCAGCTGACCAGCGGAGGCGACCACGAGCATCAGACCGCAGGAGGCGAGCAGCTGCGTGCTCATATCCATCTGGAAGGAGCAGATGATGTTGCAGGGAAGGATGAAATTGATCAGCAGATCAGAGAGCGATTTCTTTCCCTGCTTAGTGATGGTGCCGGTCCGCGTGAGGATGAAGCCGGCGGCGACAAAGACAAAGAGCTGCATCTGCAGGGTGAGCATGGACTGAAAGGCGGACATATACGCTCCTGTGGCATTTGAGAATACCGTTTTTTTCTGCTATTGTAGCGCGGCCTGCGCCGGATGTCAATTCGCACGGAGGAAGCAGAGAACAGAATTTGGCAAAACACGAACAATAAATAAAATACGAAGTTTATCTGTCGGAGTTTTATTGAAGGACAGGCATGTTTCTGATACAATATGCGCTAAGAATCAGAATTGCAGCGATTATTGCGAAGGATTCTGGAGGGACACAATGGAGAAGATGAGCGGTCTGATCTACGAAGGCGGGGAGAAGCAGATTTTTGCTGCGGACGATCCGTCGCTTGTGATGATCCGGTACACCGACGATACCAGCGCGTACAAGGGCTTCAAGAAGGGCGTTATTCCCGGCAAGGGCAAGGTCAATAACATGATCAACAGCTCGATCTTCATGATGCTTGAGGAGAACGGGATCAGGACGCACTTTGTCCGTCGCCTTAATGAGCGCGACAGCCTCAATCGTCGTGTGGAGATCATTCCCGTCAACATCATTGTGCGCAATGCTGCAGCGGGCAGCCTGCTGCAGCGGCTTGGCCTCACGGAGGGGGCTGCGCTGGCGTGCCCGGTGATCGAGTACTGCTACAAGAGCGATGCCCTCAGCGATCCGATGATCAACCGTACCCATGTTGATGCGCTCGGCCTTGCCACGAAGGAGGAGCTTGATTTCATCGAAGAGACGTCTCTCCGCGTCAATGAGCTGCTGAAGGCGTTTTTTGAGAAGATCGGCGTCCTGCTGATCGATTTCAGGATGGAGTTCGGCCGCTGCGATGGCGGGATTGTTCTGGCGGACGAGATTTCGCCGGATACCTGCCGGCTGTGGGACAGCCGCACCGGAGAGAAACTGGATAAGGATCGCTTCCGCCGCGATCTTGGCGACGTCGAAAATGCTTATCAGGAGATCCTGCGCCGCATGGAGCAGGGCGGACTGATCCGCTGATCATGCAGGATTCCCGCCGTTTTGTCCCTGCTGCTGAGGGGCATTGGCGCGGAATGGATCTGAATATACGAGAAACAACCAGAATTTAAGCGAAAACTCTGGTTGTTTTTTTCTTTTTTTGCAAAAATTCTGTCAGATTGCTTGTCACATCTTATCTTTTCCTCTATAATAACCGTATCAAATTGTGAGTTATTGATGGTACGATATTGGAGGAGCTATGTACAGATTGCTTCTGGTCTCCGACAGAGAGGAGATCCGCGAACTCTACGAGCAGTTTCCAGAGTGGGAGACGCTGGGGTTCGAGCAGCCGGTCGTGGCTGCGGATGCAAATGAGGGCATTGCACATCTGGATAACAGCCGGTTCGACGCTGTTTCATCGCTGCTTTCGCTCAGCGAAGGAAAGCGTTTTTTTGCGTACCTTTCCCGTCGTCCTGAGATGTTCGGCATGGAGACCGCCCGCGACGAGGCGCGCCTTCGCAGGGAGATCAGCAGCGCGCGCCGTGCGCTGTCTTCGCGTGATGCCGCCCGCAGCACCAAGCAGGTGGATGATTATGTCCGTGTGATGCAGAAGGAATTTATCTGCGAGCTGCTTCGCGGCGCTGCCTATGATGAGGAGAGGATCGATGAGCGGCTCTGTTCGCTGAAGCTGCGTCAGCTCGACGCCTCGCGTCCTGTCTGCATGTCCTCCTTCCGTCTGCCGCAGGGTGACTATTTCCTTGCGGAGGTCTGGCGCTATGGCAGGGAGCGGCTGGAGAATGCGCTGCGCAACATCTTCGAGAGCAGCGACGGCGGCGTGTCCTATGTGCTGCTGATCATCAATCCGCATCACATGCGTCTGATGGCGATTCCTCGAGCCTCCATGAGCAGGGAGCAGGTGCAGGATGAAATGATGCGTCATCTGGAGCGCTGCAAGGCGTCGCTGGATGAGTATTTCGAGCTGTCGCTCAACATCAAGCGCGTGGTCTCCTATGACAGCCTGTATGCGCTGGGGCGGGAGAATGCAATGCGCACAGCGCACTGAAACAGAATAGGGTATGACAGCATGCAGGGACGGCAGACAGCCGCCCCTGTTGTTTTTGCCTGCGCATAGGATGCAGGCGGTCTATGCTTGGCGCTTTGCTCATACATTGGCGTGAACGCCATCAAATAGAGCGGGGGGATGACGATGCGCCGCAGGAGAAAGCCCGACCACCGGCTGCTGAGCGGTTTGCTGCCGGAGGATGTGATCCGGGACAGCGTGCGCGTAACCATGCATGGCAGAAGCGGCGTCCTGATTGAGGGGCAGCATGGCGTTGTGGAGCTGGGCAGTGAGCGCCTGAGGCTGAGGACGGGCTGCGGCGTACTGACGATCCTCGGCGAGGAACTGCGGATCAGGGAGCTGTCGCTGGATGCGGCGCTTGTGACGGGCCGATCCATTACAACGCTGACCTATGATGGACGGAGCGGAGGCTGAGGCTGCATGCGGATCACCATCAGCGCAGAAGGGCTCAACCCGGAGAAGCTGCTGCGCGCAGCGGCAGCGGAGGGGATCAGGCTCAGGCAGATACGCCGCGAAGAGGGGCGCCGCTTTGGCGCAGAGGTCAGTATCTGGCATCTGGCGAGACTCAGAGCGATTGCGGAGGGCAGCGGTTTTGTCCTGGAGGAGAGGAGCGTCGGGCCGCTTGTGTTTGCTGCTCGGAGGCTGAGAGCGAGATGGACGCTGGCTGCGTCGATGCTGCTGTGCGCAGCGATGGTGAGCGTCTCTTCCCGGGTACTGCTCTGCGTGCAGATCGATCATGCCGGGAAGGAAGAGGCCGCTGTGCGCAGCGTGCTGCGGGATGCAGGGGCTGTGCCTGGGCAGATGCTCTCCTGTCTGTCATCCGACAGGCTGCGCGCGCAGCTGGAGTATGCGCTGCCCGGGCTGGCGTTTGCCGGCGTCCGCTTTGCCGGCAGCACGATGATCGTGGACTGCAGGCCGGCCGTGGAGCCGCAGACTGTCGGCGCAGACGGCAAAGCGCTTGACATCGTGGCGGCACGGGACGGGGTGGTGACGCGCATCTGGGCGCTCAGCGGTACG
Organism: Clostridia bacterium; assembly: GCA_017938795.1. Classification (GTDB taxonomy): domain Bacteria; phylum Bacillota; class Clostridia; order Christensenellales; family Aristaeellaceae; genus Ventricola. The sequence continues at coordinate 32,436 of JAGBAV010000010.1, read as the reverse complement.
CCTTTGGTCGAACCGGGAGAGGCTGTGCATGCAGGACAGGTGCTCATCCGCGGCGAGGAGCGGACGCAGCAGGGACAGACATCTGCCGTGCGCGCGCAGGGCGAGGTGATGGCGCGCGTATGGACACGGGGAGACGCCAGTGCACGGCTGTACACGGACAGCGTGGTGGAGACCGGGAGAATGCGGCGGCGCGTGACGATGAAGACACCGTGGGGAAGCAGAACGCTGACAGAGGCGGAGCCGTTTGAATCTCAGAGCATCGATGTCCGGGAAGAGCCGGTCTGCGGTCTGTATCTCCCGGTGGTGAGAATCACAGAAACTTTTGTGGAAAACAGCGTTGTGCGGATGCCGGCAAACAGGGCGGACGCCATGTCAACAGCACAGGGAGCAGCAGAGCGGATAGCAAAAAATAACTGCCCGATCAATGCCAGAATTCTTGACAAATGGGTAGATTATAGTATGATAGATAATGAGTTCGTGTATGCGACGGTCGTGCTGGAGTATGAGCAGGACATTGCATCACGGCTGTAAACAGAGAATACGGGAGGTCTGCTTCTTTGGCAGAGGAAATGAGAGGAGCTCCGGAGTCCGGGGCTTTGCAGAATCTCTTCGGCGCGGGCGACGAGAATGTCCGCATGCTGGAAAAGCTCATGGGCGTTCATATTGCGCTGCGCGGCGGAGAGATTGTTGTGGAGGGCGAAAGCGCTGCGTCCGTGGATCGTACGCAGCAGATCCTGCGCAGCCTTGCTGCGCTGAGCGCGCGCGGAGAGCGCGTGGATACGGCCGTCGTGCAGTATGCGGTGACGCTCAGCGAGGCGGATGAGCTTGAGCAGCTGGATTCGCTGTTCAAGGAGGTTGTAGCGACGACGTTCCGCGGGCGTCCGATCCGCTGCAAGACCATCGGTCAGCGCGAGTATGTCCGTGCGATCAAGCGCAATACGCTGACGTTCGGCATCGGCCCTGCCGGTACGGGCAAGACCTATCTGGCGATGGCGATGGCTGTCGCCGCGCTCAAGAACAAGGATGTTGAGCGTATCGTGCTCACGCGCCCCGCCGTTGAGGCCGGCGAAAAGCTGGGCTTCCTGCCCGGCGATCTGAACCAGAAGGTCGATCCCTATCTTCGCCCGCTCTATGACGCGATGTTTGATATGCTCGGCGCAGAGACCTGCCAGCGCATGCAGGAGCGCGGCGTGATCGAGGTTGCGCCTCTGGCCTATATGCGAGGCAGGACGCTGTCGGATGCATTCATCATTCTGGATGAGGCGCAGAACACGACGCAGGAACAGATGAAGATGTTCCTCACCCGCATGGGCTTCCGCTCCAAGATTGTCGTCACGGGCGATCCGTCCCAGATCGATCTGCCCAGAGGGCGCAGGAGCGGCCTGACCGAAGCGGTTGAGGTACTGGAGGGCGTGGAGGATATCGCTGTCAAGCGGCTGACGCATCAGGACGTTGTCCGTCATGAGCTGGTGCAGGCGATTGTGCGTGCCTATGATGCGCATGCGCTCCGCGCGAAGGAGGAATGGAACCATGGAAGGAACGAAGAAGACAAGCCTGGCATGGCTTGAGGGTGTCAGCACAGGGGTCAGGCGTGCGCTGTTTGCGCTGCTGACCTATACCGTGCTGCTGCTGATCTGTCTGCTGGTCATCTCCCCGGAGCAGTATGATATCTCCGTTGGCGATGTCGCGCCGAAGACGATCACCGCCAGCCGGGATGTTGTGGATGAGATCACGACGTCGCGCCGCCGTCAGGCTGCGGCTGATGCGGTGTCGCCGGTATATTATAAGGATGATACCGTGGCGGATTCCGTCGCTGTGGAGATGGAGGCTGTGTTCGCGGAGCTTCGCTCCGTGCGCGAGCTGGGCAGTCAGATCCGCAGCGGGTGGTCTCAGGATGTCAATGCCTTTACCGATGAGGATTATCAGCAGGCCTCTCGTCTGCTGAGCAAGCTCACGCTGACCGAGTACCAGCTCCGTACGCTGATGAACACGGCGGAGAAGGACTTTGAAACGCTGTACCAGAGCGTATCCTCTGCGACGAAGACGACGCTGCATTCGACCATCACCGAGGGAAAGATCAACGATGCGATCAGCAATATCCAGCAGATTGTTGCGTACAACACGCGGACGGATCTGTGGTACAATATTGCGATCCCGACGCTGCGCCACTGCCTGCGTGCCAATATGCTGATTGATCAGGAGGCAACCGAGGAGAACCGCCAGAAGGCGTATGAAGCTGTGGAGCCCACGATCTACAAGCAGGATCAGAATATCGTCGTCAAGGGCGACCGCGTCAGCGCGGAGCAGATCGGCGTGCTTGAGTCGCTGGGTCTGCTGCGCGGCAATAGCTTTGATATCACGCTGTATACCAATGCTGCCGGTGCGATTGCGCTGATTCTGGCGGCCGGATATGCATTCACGGCGATCTTCGCGCCGGAGCTGTTCCATATGGGGCATAATGCGCTGGTGCTGCTGCTTGCCGGCGTGCTGACGCTGGTGATGAGCCTGCTCTTTGGCCAGTATCTGGATGCGAGGGCGATGCCGGTTGTGCTTGCTGCGATGCTCGCGGTGAATCTGCTGGGCGTGAAGCCGGCAATTCTGCTCAATACCGTTACGGCGGTCCTGATTACCTATCTTTCGGCGAAGAGCACAGGCATTGCGACCTCGCAGGTTCTGACTGTGCTGATGCTCACCGGTGTGGGCGGCACGGCGTCCATCTATCTGCTCAGGAAGAATCCGACGCGCGTGTTCGTGCTGATCTCCGGCCTGATCGTTGCGGTCATTGATCTGCTGGTGATGATCTGCGTCGGCGTGGTGGAGCTGGACAGCATGCGCGGCCTGCTTCTTGGTGTTGGCTATTCTCTGGCCGGTGCGCTGACCTCTGCGATCTTCTGCGTGGGTCTGCAGCCGATTCTGGAGGCGGCCTTCAATCTGGTCACGCCGGCGAAGCTGATTGAGCTCTCCAACCCGAATCAGCCGCTGCTGCGCCGTCTGATGATCGAGACGCCGGGTACCTATCATCACTCAATGATCGTGGCGAACCTCGCTGAGGCCGCCGCGGAGGCGATCGGCGCTGATGCGCTGCTTGTCCGCGTGGGCGCGTATTACCATGATATCGGCAAGCTGGTTCGTCCGATGTACTTCAAGGAGAACCAGATCGGTGAGAATCCGCATGACAAGACGGATCCTCGTGTATCCACGGCGATCCTGACGGAGCATACGCGCGACGGCGTGGAGCTTGCGCGCAAGCATCATCTGCCGGAGCCGCTGGTGGATATGATCCGTCAGCATCACGGCAACACGCCGGTTATGTATTTCTATGCGAAGACGGTTAAGCTCCTCGGCGAGGAGAATGTGGATATCCGCGACTTCCGCTATGACGGGCCGAAGCCGCAGACCTCCGAGGCAGCGATCCTGCTCCTTGCGGATACGGTCGAGGCGGCTGTCCGCTCGATTCCCGAGCCGACCAAGGAGAAGATTTCCGCGATGATCCGCAAGCTCGTCCGCGGAAAGATGGAGGACGGCCAGCTGGATGAATGCACGCTGACCTTCCGCGATATCGGCAGGATCTGCTCTGCGTTTGAGACGGTGCTTCAGGGCGTGTTCCATGAGCGCATCGAGTATCCGAGCGTGGACCTCAAGCGCGCACAGCGCAAGAGCGAGAAGATGGAGCAGAAGGCCGGACAGACCGCGCCGGAGGAGAAGAAATGATTCTGGAATTCGAGGACGAACGGGAGCTGCTTTCGGCGGAGACGAGAGCGCTGATGCAGCGCTGCGCGGATGCTGCGGAGCACACCGAGGGCGTGGATACTGAGCTGTATGTCTTTGTACAGATCGTTGATGATGATGAGATCCGCGTGATCAACAGGGAGCAGCGCGATAAGGATGCATCCACGGATGTGCTCTCCTTCCCGTCGGTGAATTACCCTGCGGGGAAGACAGCCGGCGCTTGCCCGCAGCTGCTGCGGCGGGAATATGACCCGGATACCGGCGCTTGTGTGCTGGGTGATATTGTGATTTCAATGGATCATGTGCGCAGTCAGGCTGCGGAGTATGGCCACAGCGAGATGCGCGAGGCAGGCTATCTGCTCACGCACGGTCTGTTCCATCTGATGGGTTATGATCATATGACGCCGGAGGATAAGCCGGTGATGAGGGTGATGGAGGAGCGCTCGCTTGCGTCCATCGGCCTGACCAGAGAGGAGTGACGGTTGTGACGGATGAGATGCTGCTGGCGAAGGCGGTAGAAATGCTCGGCCGCGCTTATGTGCCGTACTCGAATTATCCCGTCGGCGCTGCGCTGCTGGCGCAGGACGGAACGGTCTATACCGGCTGCAATGTGGAGAATGCTGCATACGGCAATACGCTCTGCGCGGAGCGGACTGCGCTGTGCAAGGCGGTCAGCGAGGGCGCGCGCAGCTTCACGACGATTGCCATCGCGGCAAAGGGCTCTGCGCCGTTCCCGTGCGGCGCATGCAGGCAGTCTCTGTATGAGTTTGCGCCCGGTCTGCGCGTGCTGGTCACATGGGATGGGCATGTCCGCGAGGCGATGCTCAGCGATCTGCTGCCGGAGGGATTCGGTCCGTCTTCGCTGGGGAAATAAGGGAAACACTGCCGTCGTACAGAGCTGCGGCGGCTTACAGGAGAAACAGAGGTCAACATGAATACCGATAAGAAGTTTGTGTCGGGCTTCGCCGCGATTGTCGGCCGCCCGAATGTCGGCAAGTCCACGATGATGAACGCGATGGTCGGCGAGAAGGTGGCGATCGTCTCCAACCGTCCGCAGACGACGCGCAATCGCATTATGGGCGTGGCGACGGAGAAGGACTGGCAGATCGTCTTCCTCGATACGCCGGGTCTGCATAAGCCGCGCACAAGGCTGGGCGAATACATGGTCAAGTCCGTGCAGGATGCGATGGACGGCATTGACGTGCTGCTCGTGCTGGTGGACGTCGGCGATATCGGCCCGCAGGACCGCGCGATCGTGGAGGAGATGGCGGCGCGCAAAGTGAAGAAGATCCTTGTGCTCAACAAGACGGACACCGTCGAAGAGGCGAAGCTCATGGCTGCGATCCAGTCCTTTGCGGCGTGCGGCTATGACGCCATCGTGCCCATCAGTGCGCGTACAGGCAAGGGCATGGACGAGCTGAAGAAGCTGATCGTCTCCTATCTGCCGGAAGGCCCCAAGTACTTCCCGGATGATATGATGACCGATCAGCCGGAGCGCGTGATCTGCGCGGAGATTATTCGCGAGAAGGCTCTGCTGCATCTGCGTGAGGAGGTGCCGCACGGCATCGGCGTGGAGATGATGCGCATCCAGAAGCTCAGCGAGAACATGACGGAGATCCACGCGACGATCTACTGTGAGCGCGCGAGCCATAAGGGTATCATCATCGGTAAGCAGGGTTCGATGCTGCGCACGATCGGCGCAGAGTCCCGCAAGGATATCGAGAATCTGCTCGGCACAAGGATCAATCTGCAGCTCTGGGTCAAGATCCGCGAGGACTGGCGCAACCGCATGGATGATCTGCGTACGCTGGGCTACGAGGACATGTAATCAGCAGTGCGGAGGGTATGAGCTCTCCGCGCTTTTTCTATGCCCGCGGGCGATTCGGGCGAATCATTGCACCCAAAAAAGAAAACTCAAGAATCTTGCATCAAGATGAAATGAATTCCTTCTGCAGCTCGTCTCATATGCAAAGAGAACAGCGGGAGGGATCTGCCGATGAAAAACAAGATGCTTGTGCTGATTGTAATGCTGCTGCTTTGCCTGCTTGCCGGCGCTGCGGCTGCGGAATGCCTTGATCCTGTGCCTGAAGAAGTCGCTTTTACCATCGAATGGCGATATGGCACGGAGATCGAGACGGAGGACTTCATCCGCATCGACGGAGTGGGTGAATTCGACTATGGCTTTGCGCTTGTCCGGGATGAGGCAATGCGTCGTCTGGTCTGCTTCACGCGCAGGAATGATGTCGCGGGCGACGAATTCTTTTACCGGTACAGCACGGCGGACGCTGTTCCGCAGCGCGACGGTCATGCGCATTTCATCCGTCATGGGGAGGAGCATGTGCGGCTTGTCACATGGACGCATACGCGATTCTGCCCGGATGCGCAGGGCTTCACAGTTGGCATAACCGAGCCGGAGACAGGTGAGTATGACGTCTGCACCGTATCGTATCATTATCGTGATGGCGCTTTCCGCCTTGAAGGGTATATGGACAGGGTAGATGATCAGGCCGCAGGCTATGATGAAGAAGGGGCGCTGTATTATACGGAGCTGGGGAAGGCGATCCCGCACGGCAAGCAGTGGGTGTCGCTGATTGACGACCTGCGGTACATCGATTTTGAGCTGCTCCCCAAGACGCTGGAGGAGGCACAGGCGCAGAGCGATATCCCGCCGGGGTTCCCGCTGTATGAGCATCCGTCGTGGGATCCGCTGCTGAGCGCGGAGGTGATCCCCTTTGCCGGCGGCCGCAGTTATCCCGTCTACGTCGGGCCGGGCGAACAATATCCGCGCAGCGGCGATGGTAAGGCGGCTGTTGGCACAGGCGGCTGGATACAGGTATTCGGTGAGCATGAAGGTTGGCTGATGATCCAGTATCATATCGACGGAGGCAGATACAGAATCGGCTGGATTGATGCGGCTGCGCTGCAGGGTAGGAAGGTGCCGGAGGTCAGGCTGTATATGGATAACATCCTGCAGGAAATCACGGAGACATGCATCCTGACAGACGACCCGATGGGCAGCCGCAGCGAGATTGCCGTGCTGCAGCCGGAGACGGAGGTCGTCTCGCTCAACCGTATCGGTGTGGAGTGGGAATATGTTCGCGTGACGATCGACGGAGAAGTGTATTACGGCTTCATTTCTTCGGACTGCGTCACGCATGGATAAAGAGGATCAGGAGGGAAATGGGATGAAACGGATGATCGGGCTGCTGCTTGCGCTGCTTCTGCTGTCTGCTTCTTCAGCGCTTGCCGGGGAGTATTCGCCGGGCTGTCTGCATGAGCCTCCGGTCGAGGTGCTGGAGCATATTGCATCACGCTGGAGCGGTCATGAGCTTGAGGACTACTGCAGGGTAGAAGACGGAAGCTGGGGCGCGTTTGGTTTTGCGCTGCTGCGGTCGGGGAAGGATCGTCTTCTTGTTGGCTACCGGCAGGAGAAGGGCGGCAGGATGGTCTACTGGCTCAAGAACGCTGGCGCTGTGCCGCAGGGCGACGAGGAGGCATGGTTTGAGCTGTATACAGATCGCGATGGATTCCCGGGTTTCTGTGTGATACGGCTGGATGATGCGGGCGAATCGTATGAGCAGCGGGTGTGTTACAGCTTGCAGCCGGAGGGTTTCCGGCTGACGCAGTATGCCGCCAATACCGTGGACGGCGTTGTGATCCACGATGGCTTTCTGGAGTTCTGGGATACGTCGTACCCGCGCATCACGGGGCTTGTCACAGGCGAAGTGCAGACGGATCTGGCCTATGTGAGCTATGGCTCGCTGCCTAAGACGATTGCGGAGGGGCGCGGGCAGGTGACTGTCCCGCCAAGGCTGGCGCAGAGCGTGCTGCAGCCGAAGACCGTGAAGTTTGAGGGCGGAAAGAAATACGATGTCTATACCGGCCCGGGAAAGGAATATGCCCGCAGCGGCGGCGGAAAGGGCAGCGTCAGCACAAATGATTGGATTCAGGTCTTCGGCGAGTACAACGGCTTTATCATGATCCAGTATGATATCAGCGCAGAGCAGTACCGGATCGGATGGATCGATGCGTCTGCGATGCCCAAGGGGGAGCGCGCGCAGCCGCTTGCGCTGGAGGCGATGGATCAGACCTTCTGTCAGGACGTTATCAAGGCATGCGCGCTGACGGACGATCCGTTCAACAGCCGCAAGGCGATGGTTCAGCTGGAGGTTGGGCATGAGCTGATCGAACTGATCCATGACTATGATGGCTGGTCGTATGTGAAGGTTGAGGTCGGCGGAAAAACATACTGCGGATTCGTTCCGACGGGCTGCATCTCGCATGGATGAACCCAAAAAAACAGCGCTCCATACCGGGAATCCGGTGTGGAGCGCTGCTGCTTTATACGGCGTTCTTGGCTGTGGGACACTCGGCGCAGCGGCCGCTGCATGCCGCCTCGCGCTCATCTTGTGCGATAAGGAGCTCCTGCTCGCGGCGCTTGGCGTCCGCGTCCCGCGCGACAGCCAGCATTAGGCGGATGCGGTTCTCCTGATTGACCTTCGTCGCGGAGAGATCATAGTCGATCGGGACGATGTTGATGCCGGGATGCACCTGCGTCAGCCGGCGGATCATGCCCTTGCCGCAGATGTGATTGGGCAGGCAGCCAAAGGGCTGCGTGCAGATGATGTTCTCATAGCCGTTCTCGGCGAGTTCAAGCATCTCTGCCGTCAGCAACCAGCCTTCGCCCATCTTGCTTCCATAGCCGATGACGTCTTTGACAAGCGTCTTGGTATGCTCAAACTCGGACGGCGGCACGAATGCGGGATGCGCGGCAATCGCGTCGATCAGCATCCGTTCCATGCCTTTGACATACTTCTTGAGCGCAGAGCAGAAGAACAGCTTGAAGGGATTGCCGCCATAGAGATGGATATCCTCTATGCGGTTGTCAATCTTGAAGAGGACAAAGCCCATGATGCCGGGCACCATGTACTCGCAGTCCTGCGTACGCAGGAATTCTTCGAGCCGGTTGTTGCCGAGAGGGGAATACTTGACATAGATTTCGCCGACAACGCCGACGCGGGTTTTGGGCTCACGGCTGCGCTCTATTGCGTCAAAGTCCGCGGTAATCTTCGCCAGATTCTCGCGGATATCCCTGCGCGAGAGGCCGCGGCCTGCGCTGTACTGGGCGATCAGCTCGTCGTTCCAGCCGGCGATCAGCTTGTCCGTATCACCCTTGTGCGTTTCATAGGGGCGCGTCTGGTTGGAAATATGCATGATGCAGTCGCCGTAGATCATTGAGGCAATCACCTGACGGAACAGCGGCACCGTGATCCTGAAGCCCGGCGAGGTTTCAAGGCCGCTCATGTTGACCGAGATGACGGGGATATGCTGCAGGCCGGCTTTCCTGAGCGCCTTGCGCAGCAGATGGATGTAGTTGCTTGCGCGGCAGCCACCGCCCGTCTGCGTGATGGCGAGGGCGACCTTGTGAAGGTCGTATTGGCCGGAATGGAGTGCATCGATAAACTGGCCGATGACCAGCAGCGCAGGAACACAGGTGTCATTATGGACGTACTTGAGTCCTTCGCTCATGACGCCGGGACCGTCGTTTTTCAGGACAACGACGTTGTAGCCGTTCATCCGGAGGACCTTCTCCAGCAGGGAAAAATGGAAATCGAGCATATTCGGGACGAGGATGGTATAGCCAGCCTCGCGCATCTCGCGGGTGAATACCGCATGTTTACTGCTCATGCTGCGCCTCCTTTCCGCTCTGTGCGCGCAGTTGTTCCTGCTGCTGCCCGAGCGCCGCAAACAGGGAACGCAGACGGATGCGCACAGCGCCAAGATTGGTGATCTCGTCGATTTTGATCTGGGTATAGATCTTGCCTTTATCCTCAAGGAGCTCACGAACCTCGTCGGTGGTGATGGCGTCAACGCCGCAGCCGAAGGAGACCAGCTGCACCAGATCCATATCGTCCTGCCCGGCGATATAGCGCGCGGCGGCATACAGGCGGGAATGATAGGTCCATTGATTGAGTACGCCGACGGGCTCCTTTTTCATGTGATGGGAGAGCGCATCCTCCGTGATGACAGCTGCGCCAAAGCCGGCGATCAGCCTGTCGATGCCGTGATTGATCTCCGGGTCGACATGATAGGGTCGTCCTGCCAGCACGATGATGCGGCGGCCCTCGGCGCGTGCGGCACGGATCATATCCTCGCCCTTGGTGCGGATGTCGCGAAGCCATGCATCATAGGCGGCATAGGCGGCGTCGGATGCGCGTCTGACCTCGCGGTCGGTGACATCCGGGTAGTGCCTGCGCAGGATGGCAGCCATCTTCCCGGGGAAGAAGCGCGGTCTGTCAATGCCGACATAGTCGTGGATGAAGCGGATCTGCTGAACGGCAGGCATGTTGGCGGAGATGACCTCCGGATAATAGGCGACCACGGGGCAGTTGTAGTGGTTGTCGCCCAGATGCTCGTCGATGTTGTAGCTCATGCATGGATAGAAGATCGTATCCACACCCTCGCGGATCAGCCAGTCCACGTGGCCGTGGATGAGCTTTGCCGGGAAGCAGACGGTGTCCGACGGGATGGTTGCCTGTCCGGCGATGTAGAGTTTGCGCGAGGAAAAGGGGGAGGCGACGACATCAAAGCCGAGCGTGCTGAAGAACGTATGCCAGAAGGGAAGAAGCTCATACAGATTCAGCCCAAGCGGCAGTCCGATTCTGCCGCGGGGCGCATCCGGAGTGTGCGTGTCCATGAGCTGACGAAGGCGCTCCTGCTTATAGGCATAGAGGTTGAGGCTGTGCTGTGCTTTCCCGCCGGAGACCGGGCGGTCGCAGCGGTTGCCGCTGATGAAACGCCTGCCTGCGCCAAAGTCGCTGATGCTCAGGCGGCAGCGGTTCTCGCAGCCGGAGCATCGTGTCTGCCTGACGGTGACGCTGAAACTGTCCAGCGCCTCAGCGCTCAGGATGGAGCTGCTGCCGCCGTGCAGCGCGCGCTGCTCTCTGGCGTGGAGCGCTGCACCGTATGCGCCCATCAGCCCGGCAATATCGGGACGGATGACATCCACGCCCAGCTCGTGCTCAAATGCACGCAGCACGGCGTCATTGAGGAATGTGCCGCCCTGCACAACGATATGGTGGCCCAGCTCCTCCGGTCCGGAGCAGCGGATGACTTTATACAGCGCATTCTTGACGACGGAAATGGATAAGCCGGCAGAGATATCGGTCACATCCGCGCCGTCCTTCTGCGCCTGCTTGACGGATGAGTTCATGAATACCGTGCAGCGCGAGCCCAGATCCACCGGTTTTCTGGCAGCAAGGCCAAGCTGCGCGAAGGCTGCGATGTCATAGCCAAGCGCATTGGCAAAGGTCTGGAGGAAGGAGCCGCAGCCGGAGGAGCAGGCTTCATTGAGGAAGATGTTGTCGATGACGCCGTTATGAATCTTGAAGCATTTGATATCCTGTCCGCCGATATCGATGATGAAATCGACGTCCGGCATAAAGGCGCGCGCAGCGGTAAAGTGCGCGACGGTCTCCACAAGGCCATAGTCCACCCCGAAGGCATTGCGGATCAGATCTTCGCCATAGCCTGTGACGGCGCCTGCGCGGATCGTCCAGTCCGGATGCTCTCTGCGCAGGTCAGAGAGGAAGCTGCGGACAAGCGGCACAGGATCGCCGGAGTTGGATTGATAGCGGGTCGCCAGCAGTTCACCGCCGTCTGAGATCACAACGGACTTGATGGTCGTGGAGCCGGAGTCGATGCCTACATAGACGTCGCCCGCATAGCTGTCAGGGCATCGGCGCGGAACCTTAGCCCTGGCATGACGCGCGCGGAAGGCGGACAGGTCTTCCTCGCTTGCGAAGAGCGGAGCAAGAGCATGATAGCTCTCTGTGCTGTGGAAGGCCTCGATGGCCTCGACCGCGTCGCTGAGGCGCATGGGCTCGCCGGACTGCATGGCTGCGCCGATCGCAACAAAGTAAAGGGAGTGCTCCGGGCAGAGCCCGCGCAGCCCCAGCGTCTCGTCAAAGCAGCTGCGCAGCTCACTCAGAAAGGTCAGCGGGCCGCCGAGATAGAGCACATTCCCTTCGACAGGGCGGCCCTGCGCAAGGCCTGCAATGGTCTGATTGACAACGGCAAGAAAGATGGAACGCGCTACATCCGCGCGTTTTGCGCCTTGATTGAGCAGCGGCTGTACGTCCGTCTTGGCAAACACGCCGCATCGGGATGCGATGGTATAGGTACGCTCAGCACGAGCAGCTTCCTCGTTCATGCGGTCAGGCGTCATGCTGAGCAGCGTAGCCATCTGGTCGATGAATGCGCCGGTACCTCCTGCACAGGAGCCGTTCATCCGGACCTCAAGCGTTCCCTTGAGGAAGAGGATCTTGGCATCCTCGCCGCCCAGCTCAATAACAACATCTGTGTCAGGCGCAAGCGCATCGGCTGCCACCTTGGTGGCATAGACCTCCTGCACAAAGGGAATGCGTGAGCCGAGGGCAAGGCCCATGCCGGCTGATCCGGATATACTCAGATGAACGGGCTGACCGTGAGCCACTTCATGATCTAGCCGGGTCAGCAGCTCTCTTGTTTTCTGAGAAATCAGGGAATAATGGCGGTCATAGCAGGAGAAGACGATGCCTCCCTCGGCGTCAAGCGCGACGCACTTGATGGTCGTGGAGCCAATATCAAGACCGATTCGCAACATGTCAGACATCATGAAAACCCTTTCAAGCGGCGGCGGTCGTTCGTCAACACGGGAATGCGGGGCGGACAGGCCGGCGTGTATCATTTCTGAAACAGATATTAAGAGGATGTTAAGATAGTGCAAAAAGTAAACAATCCTGATGAAATATTATAGGACAGACCCGGACGCGAATCAAGTTAAGGTTTCTTTAGGTCAGTGACAGAGGCGACTGACGGAGAAGAACCGGCACTTGAAGAGAAACGGATTATCTGATATAATATCAAATTGGTTGAATATGTACGTGCTGATGATGGGGGTGCACAAAGCCATGGCGAAGCTTGAGGCATACAGCAAGTCGCTGGATTATTCTTACGCACCGGGGATCTTTCCCGCAACGGAATGCCTGAATCATGCAAAGGATCGCTGTATGCGTCTGCTGCTGTCCAGCGCAAGCGCGCAGAGCGAAGGCGCAGCGAAGCTGCGCGAGGCTGCGGAACAGGCCGGCGTGCGTGCGGAGATCGCAGACCGTGCGCTGGAGCGGATCTCAAAGAAGGAGAATTGCTTTGCCGCCATGGTGTACCGCAAGGAGGAGGGCGTCTTTGACGATGCGTCCCCGCATGTGGTGCTGCATCATCCCAGCGACAGCGGCAATCTGGGGACGATCCTGCGTACGGCGCTGGGCTTTGGTCTGCGCAATATCGCAATCATCCGCCCTGCGGTGGATTCCGACGATCCGCGCGTGACGCGTGCATCCATGGGCGCGGCGTTCTCTATGCATGTGCGCCATTTCGACAGCTTTGAGGCGTACCGGGCGGAGTATCCGGACAGACAGCTTTTTCCGTTCATGCTCACCGGCGCCGTGCCGCTTGACGAGGCGGTCAGGAGAGTGAACGGGCCGTTCTCGCTGGTCTTTGGCAATGAGGCGTCCGGTCTGCCGGATGAGTTTGCGCAGTGGGGCGTCAGTACGCTGATCCCGCACAGCGCGAGTATCGACTCGTTGAATCTGGCGATTGCCGCCGGTATCGGCATGTACGCCTTCACAAGGAAATAACTGCGTTTCTCTTCTGCCGGTATTCCGGCAGATGTGTACATCGGACATGGGAGGGTTTGCCATGAGGATTGTTGTGGACGCCATGGGCGGCGATTTCGCGCCCAAGGTCAATGTGGATGGCGCGATTGACGCGCTGCGCGAGTATGCCGATATGGAGATCGTTCTCGTCGGCCCGCAGCAGCTGGTGGAAAAGACCATCGGCGAGTATGCGGATCAGGCGGAGTATGAGAAGGTAAAGGGCAGGCTGAGCATTGTGGATGCGCAGGAGGTCATCTCCACCGAGGAGCATCCCGTCATGGCGCTGCGCAGGAAGAAGAACTCCACGATTGTCGTGGGTATGGATATTGTGCGCAGCAAGGAAGCCGAGGCTTTTGTCTCCGCCGGTTCGACCGGCGCGCTGATGGCGGGTTCGATGTTCAAGATCGGCCGAATCAAGGGTATTGCGCGTCCGGCGCTTGCGGCTCCGATTCCCGTGCCGGGCAGGACGCTGCTGCTGGTGGACGCCGGCGCGAATGTGGACTGCAAGCCGGATTGGGTTGTGCAGTTCGCGATGATGGGCAGCGTATATATGCGCCGCGTCATGAATATCGAGGATCCGCAGGTCGGTCTGCTGAATATCGGCGTGGAGGAGGCCAAGGGCAATGAGCTCTCCCAGCAGACCTATGCGCTGATGAAGAAGCCGCAGCCCTTCACATTCTGCGGTAATATTGAGGCGCGTGAGGCGCTGCACTGCTCGTGTGATGTGCTGGCGACGGACGGCTTTGCCGGCAATGTGCTGCTCAAGAATACCGAAGGAGCGATCTCGATGCTCTTCAAGCTCCTCAAGGAGGGGCTGCTGAGCAGCACGAAGGGCAAGCTTGCCGCGCTGCTGGCGAAGGATACCTTCAAGACGCTCAAGAAGAGCATGGATTCCACGGAGATCGGCGGCGTGCCGATGCTCGGCGTGGAGGGCGCGGTCGTCAAGGCGCACGGCAATTCCAATGCCCGCGCGATCTTCTGTGCGATCCGTCAGGCGAAGAACATGATTGACGGCGGCGTCGTTGAGCTCATCCGCGAGGAGGTCAGCCGTCTGAGCGTCAGCGAGGACGAAGCGTAAGCGTGTACAGCGGAAGCACGGCTTCTGCAGACAGATATCAACAAGCAAGGAGGAAACGAAATATGATTATGGAGAAGGTTGTGGCTATGCTGGCTGAGCAGCTGGGGATGCCCGCTGCGGAGATCAAGCCCGAGGCCCGTATGAAGGAAGACCTGAAGGCGGACAGCGCGTCCATCATGATGCTGGTCATGGATGTGGAGAGCGAGTTCGGCATTGAGGTCGAGGACGACGCGATCGAGAAGGTCAAGACCGTGGCGGACATGGTTGCCTATATCGAGGAGAAGATGTAAGACCGGGGCATAGCCGTCCGGCAGCTCGCCGGGCGGCTTGCTTTTCCGTGCATTTCATTTCGCGGGCGCATGTACGCGAAGCGAAATACACGGCAGAGCCCATAGGGGAGATCCGATACGGATCCGGAAAGGAATCTGCATGAAGTATGAATTGCTGGAGCGTGCGATCGGCCATCAGTTTACCGATCCTATGCTGATCGATCTGGCGATGACCCATCCGTCCTTTGCGCTGGCGCACAAGTGTCAGGACAATCAGAGGCTGGAGTTTCTTGGCGACGCTGTGCTGGAGATCTGCGTCAGCCGCGTGCTGTATCATCGCTTCCCCAAGCTGCGGGAGGGGCAGCTGACGCGCAGGCGCGCTGCGCTGGTCTGCGAGGCCAACCTCGCGCGGGCGGGCAGGCAGCTGGGCCTTGGCGCCTTTCTCAAGCTGGACCGCGGCGAGGAGATTGTCGGCGGGCGGGAGAATCCCTCCATCCTTGCTGATACGATGGAGGCGGTGATCGCCGCAGTCTATCTGGATGCGGGCATGGAGAAGGCCGCTGCGCTGATTGACATGATTATGGTCGATTATGAGAGCAGCGTCCGCGCAGACAGGGACGCCAAGAGCGCGCTGCAGGAGTATCTGCAGGCGCTGGGCGAGGAGACCCCGACCTATGAGATCATCGGCGAGGATGGTCCGCCCCATGCGCGCATCTTTACGGCGCGTGTGCTGCGCGCGGATGGTACGCAGCTGGGTACGGGGCGCGGCGCAAGAAAGCAGCGCGCGGAGGAGGCTGCCGCCCAGATGGCGATGGACAGCCTGAAAAAGACAAAATGACAGCGGTCACTGGATCGCGTGATACCCGGCAGGGCTGCACAACGCAGCACGACGCCGGATCAAACGGAAAGGAGTCGCTCAAGTGCGGCTGAAAAGACTGGAAATATACGGCTTCAAGTCGTTTGCGGATCGTACGGTCGTGATGTTCGACAGCGGCATCACCGGTATCGTCGGTCCGAATGGAAGCGGCAAGTCGAATCTGTCCGACGCGGTACGCTGGGTGCTTGGCGAACAGAGCGCCAAGGCGCTGCGCGGCGGCAAGATGGAGGACGTCATCTTCAACGGTACGCAGAAGCGAAAGCGTCTGGGTTACTGTGAGGTGTCCCTCGTCTTTGACAATGAGGATCATGCGCTGGCCGTGGATTTCACGGAGGTCATGATCACCCGCCGTGTGTACAGGAGCGGTGAGGGCGAGTACTATATCAATAAATCTGCCTGCCGTCTGCGCGACATCATCGAGCTTTTCCGCGACACAGGCGTGGGTAAGGAAGGCTATTCGATCATTGGGCAGGGCAGAATCGATGAGATTCTCTCCCAGAAGAGCGAAGACAGGCGCAGCGTCTTTGAAGAGGCGGCCGGCATCGTTAAATACCGCGCCCGAAAGGAAGAGAGCGAGAAGCGGCTGAATAACATGCGGGATAATCTTTCCCGCGTGGAGGATATCATTGCAGAGCTTGAGGGGCAGCTGGAGCCGCTGGCGAAGGCCAGCGAGACCGCCAGGCGCTATCTCTCTCTGCGGGATGAACTGCGTATTCTGGATTGCTCCGCCTTTGTCCTGCGGACGGACAGGTATAAGGAGCGCATCGAAGAGGCGGCGCAGATGCTTGAAGGGCTCATGGACGCCATCGAGCATGAGGAGCGCCGCGCGGCGGATCTGACGCAGGCGCGCGACCGGGCCAATGAGCTGTCCATGCAGCTGGAGGCTGAGGTCACCGCTGCGCACGATGCTGTGCTCGAACTCACGCGCGAGACAGAGGCACGCGAGGGCGAGCTGGCTGTGCTGCGCGCAGAGATCGCCAATATGGAAAAGGACGTCCTTGCGCTCGGGCAGGATGAAGACGTCAAGCGTGCCCGCGCAGATGTGCTTGAGAAGGAACTCCGTCACAACGAGAACGCCATCCTTGCGGCGAAGGGCGAAATCATCGTCCTGCAGCGGGAGGCGGAGCAGCGCGAGGGCGAGCTTGCCGCTGCACAGGAAGCGGCGCGGCAGGCGGAGGAGGAGCTTGAGGCGCACAAGAGCGCGCTGATTGAATCGATTAACCGCCTGAGCAATGTGAAGACAAATGAGGCGCGTCTGTCGACCATGCGCCGCGAGCTTGAACGCCGCGGTCAGGAGGCGCAGGAGCAGCATGAAGAACTGAGCGCTATCGCCGAGCGGCTGCAGGAGCAGCTGAGCGAGGCGCAGGAAGAACTGAAAAGCGCGCAGGAGGAAGAGCTGCGCTGCAGCGAGGCGGAGCACGCCATCGACGCAGAATCGCAGGAGGCGGCGAAGAAGATAGCTGCGCTGCAGAATGCGCTCAACGAGGCGAGCGGCCAGAAGCAGGCGGCGCAGAGCAGGCTGAACGTGCTGCGCGAGATGGAACGGGACTATGCCGGCTACCAGCAGGCGGTCAAGCAGGTGCTGCTGCATGCGCGAGGAAACAGCGGCGTGCGCGGCGTCGTGGCGTCGCTGATGCAGGTGCCTAAGGCCTATGAGCGTGCGGTGGAGGCTGTGCTTGGCGGCGCGCTGCAGAATATCGTGACAGCGGACGAGTACGTCGCGCGGGATATGATCGCCTATCTGCGCAGCAATAAGCTGGGCCGGGCGACTTTTCTGCCGATGACCACCATCCGCGGTAAAACGCTCAGCCAGCAGGAGAGGCAGGTTCTCTCTATGCCGGGCTGTGTGGGTGTGGCGTCCGAGCTGGTGTCGTTTGACGGATGCTATCGCGATATCATCGAGAATCTGCTGGGGCGTACGGTCATTGCGGAGAATCTTGACGCAGGCATTGAGATCATGCGCCGCGGCAGGCATGCTTTCCGTCTGGTGACGCTGGAGGGCGACGTTATGCACTCCGGCGGCTCGATGACGGGCGGCAGCTCGGCGTCCCGCATGACGAGCCTCCTCTCCCGCGATCGCGAGATCAAGGAGCACGAGGCGCTGATCGGTGAGCTTTCCGCGAGAATGGATGAGTATGCCCGCCGTATCGAAAAGGGCGAGGTCTATCGTCAGGGGATCAAGCAGCGCCGCGCGCAGGCCTTTGAGGCGCTGCATCAGGTGCAGATTGACGTCTCGATCAGCAGCGAACGCGTGAGGACCATCGGGCAGCAGGTGGAGAACCATGCCCAGCAAATGGAACGCTGTGAGCTGCTTAAGGAGCAGATTCGCGAGAATATGGCGCAGATCGATGCGCAGCTGGCCGGCGCCAGAAGCACGCAGGCCGGCGAGGAAAAGACGGGCGACGAGATGAACCGCCGTACCGGAGAGCTGAGCGATATCCTCTATGAGCGCAGGGAAGCGCTGGATGCGCTGCGCGAACAGGTGCAGCATCTGAAGGTTGATCTTGCGACGCGGGAGCGCGGTCTGACTGCGATGACGCAGGACAGAAGCCGTATGCTGCGCGAGCAGGAGGAGACCGCTGCGCAGATTGGCCAGGCGCATGAGCATCGTGAGCAGCTGATGCTGCGGCATCAGGAGAGCACGCTGCGCCTCGCTGCTGATGAAGAAGCGAAAACGCGCTGCGGTCAGCGTCTTGACGAGGCCAGGGCAGAGCTGCTTGTGCGGCAGGAGAAGCGCAACGAATGCCAGGAGCGCATCCGCTCCCTGACGCAGGAGATCGACACCCTGCGCGAGAAGCTTTCTGACGATATGGATAAGCGCCACAAGGCGGAGATGGTCCATAGCCGTGCGCAGAGCGAGCTGACCCAGCTGACGCAGAAGATCTGGGATGATTATGAGCTGTCCTACAACGGCGCAAAAGAATACCTGCGCGAGCCGTTTGATCTGGGCGCGAGCGACAGGAGGACGGCAGAGATCCGACGTGAGATCCGCGCGATGGGCCCGGTGAACGTCACTGCGGTGGAGGATTACAGGGCCTGCCGTGAGCGCTATGAGGATCTTGTGCGCCAGCGCGACGACCTGCTCAAGGCGCAGGACGACCTGATGGGCATCATCACTTCCCTGCAGAGGCAGATGGAGCGCCAGTTCCTGGAGAGCTTCCATATGCTGCAGCAGTATCTGAGCGAGACGTTCGTCAAGCTCTTTGGCGGCGGCCATGCTGAACTGCGCCTGCTGGATGAGAATGACGTTCTGGGCTGCGGCATTGAGATCGTCGCCCAGCCGCCGGGAAAGAAGCTGCAGCTGCTGTCGCTGCTCTCCGGCGGAGAGCGTGCGCTGACGGCGATCGCGATCCTGTTTGCGATGCTGCGGCTTAAGCCCACGCCGTTCTGCTTCCTTGATGAGATCGAGGCCGCGCTGGATGATGGCAATATCTCCACATTTGCGGATTACCTGAGGGATTTCTCAAGGGACACGCAGTTCGTCGTCGTCACGCACAGAAAGGGCACGATGGAGCGATGCGACGGCCTGTACGGCGTAGCGATGGAGGAGAAGGGCGTATCGAAGATGCTGAGTGTTGAGCTCAAGGATGTCTCCGAAGACGCTATGGCATAATGAAAGGGGAGTACCGTTATGGCATTGTTTAACTTTGGCAAAAAGAAGAGAGAGCAGGAGGAGTGCGCAGCTGTTGTGGAGAGCGCACCGGCCGCCGCTGCGCCTGCGCAGGAGGAGCCTGTACAGGAAGAAAAGAAGGGCCTGTTTTCCCGCTTGTGGCAGGGGTTGTCCAAAACCCGCACCAATGTGTCCGGGCGCGTGGATGAGCTGATTGAAGCCACGGAGACGATTGATGAGGATTTCTACGAGGATCTTGTGGATATCCTGATCATGAGCGATATGGGCGTGCGCACGAGCGACAAGGTGATTGAAGAGCTCAAGCGCAGGATTGAGGAGCAGCGCATCACCGACGCCCGCAAGGCGCGTGATATCCTCAAGCAGATCCTGAAGGATATGATGAACAAGCCGCGCAAGCCGCTGCAGTGGCCGATGGTGATGCTGGTCGTCGGCGTCAACGGCGTGGGCAAGACCACGACCATCGGCAAGCTGGCGCTCCGCTTCAAGGATGCGCGTCACAGCGTTGTGCTGGCCGCTGCAGATACCTTCCGCGCTGCCGCTGCGGATCAGCTGGAGATCTGGGCAAACCGCGCGCAGGTTCCGATTGTCCGCCATGCGGAGGGCGCTGACCCCGCTGCCGTTGTGTTTGACGGCGTGAAGAAGGCGCAGGGCGCGGAGGCCGATCTGCTGATCGTCGATACGGCCGGCCGCCTGCACAACAAGAAGAACCTGATGGAGGAGCTTCGCAAGATCTCCCGCGTCATTACGCGTGAGTATGAGGGCGCCGATGTGCGCACCCTGCTTGTGATTGACGCGACAACCGGCCAGAATGGTCTGCAGCAGGCGAAGGAGTTCTCTGAGGTGACGGATGTCTCCGGCATCGTGCTGACCAAGCTGGATGGCACGGCCAAGGGCGGCATTGCTGTGGCGATCATGGAGGAGCTCGGTCTGCCTGTGCTCTACATCGGCGTGGGCGAGGGCATCGAGGATCTGCAGGCGTTTGACGCCAATGCGTTTGTCGACGCGATCTTCTGATCTCCGCATTTCGCTGCGGACTGGATTTGACGGTATCGGTGGGAGGTGCTGTCTGTGCGGAAGCTGAAACGGTTTCTTTCGTTTATTGCGGCAAGGATGTTCCTGCTGACGATCCTGTCGGCGCTGTTTATCATCGCGTTCTATCTGGCGATGAATACGGCCAATTGCTGGGTGCTCATCAGTGATGGACTGGATGCCCGCGCCGGTGTTGTGCTCATGGGCAGCGATGCCAGCGAGCTGAGCGATTACTTCCGCGACGAGTTCCTTGATAAGGACGATGTGCTGAAGGTTGGCCTGAGCGATACGTCGCCCTACCGTGACTACGAGATCAGGGGCTATGATCACCGGGTCAGGATGGTCTCCGTCTGGTCGTGGCCGTGGGAGGACGTGGCGCGCGCAGAGATCATTGAGAGCATTCCGGCGATTGACGGCACGATCCGCTCCTCCCGGAGGGAGGCGGCGCTTGCGGCCGGCGGCGAATCGAGGCTCAGCCCGCCGAAGTGGGCGACGTCAAGGTACCGCGTGACGCTGGTTCGTACCGGCGGCCGTTGGAGGATCTCCAATCTTCAGCTGATTGAGCAGATTGAGGAATAAGGATGACACTGGAAAGAACGAAAAGCACGAAGACCCCGCTGGATTTTCTGTCCGGCGGGGCTATGCTTGCGCCGATGGCCGGCGTGACGGATATGGCGTTCCGCGTTCTGTGCAGGGAAATGGGCTGCCCGATGGCGGTCAGCGAGATGCTCAGCGCAAAGGGATATACCATCTCCGGCAGAAAGAATCGCGCTGCAGCGGAGCTTCTGGCTGTTGATCCGATGGAACAGGGCGCAGTTGCGCTGCAGATCTTCGGTCATGAGCCGGACGTTATGGCCCGGGCAGCGGAGGAGCTGACGCGTGACGGGAGCTATGCGCTGCTGGATATCAACATGGGCTGCCCTGTGCCCAAGATCGTGAGCAACGGTGAAGGCAGCGCGCTGATGCGCACGCCGGAGCTTGCCGCGCAGATTGTGCGCGAGGTCAGTGCTGCGTCTCATGTACCGGTGACGGTGAAGATGCGGCTCGGGTTTGATGCAGGGAGCGACGCTTACCTGCAGTTGGGCCCGATGCTCGAGCGCAGCGGCGCTGCGATGATCACGCTGCATGCGCGTACGCGCAGCCAGTTTTATGAAGGCAGGGCGGATTGGAGTGCAATCCGCCGGCTCAAGGAGCGTGTGGGGATTCCCGTTGTCGGCAACGGCGACGTTGCCTCTGCGGATGATGCGCTGCGCATGCTTGAAGAGACCGGATGCGACGGCGTGGCTGTCGGGCGCGCAGCACAGGGGAACCCGTGGATCTTTGAGCAGATTCGCGACGCCTTTGCCGGCAGAACGCCAAGAAGCATTCCCGCTGAGGAGAAGCTCGAAGTGGTCATGCGTCATGCGGATATGCTTGCACAGCTCAAGGGTGAGCATATTGCCGTCAGAGAGATGCGCAGACATGTGATCTGCTATGTCCGCGGGATGCGCGACGCTGCGCGGCTGCGGACAAAGGTTAACTCCATCCTGACGATTGACGAGCTCAGGCGCGAACTGACGGCGTTCATGCTCGGCGCATAAGAGAATAAGTAAAACGCAGAGAGTCTGATCTCTGCGTTTTTTTGCTGTGCTGTTTACAGCCATGCAGCAGCCATATTAAGGAGCGAGGTGAACAGGCTCAGTTTCAGCAGGGCGTCTGCATTTGCTGCGGTCATGCGGCGTCCTCCGGCTGCCGCGGCAAGCAGCGAACCGCCCAGCGCCCCCGGAAGCAGC
Source organism: Clostridia bacterium (assembly GCA_017938795.1). Taxonomy (GTDB): domain Bacteria; phylum Bacillota; class Clostridia; order Christensenellales; family Aristaeellaceae; genus Ventricola. Next base: position 10,359 of record JAGBAV010000010.1, on the reverse strand, counting down.
CAGATCAATACGCTGGCTCCCGGCAGAACAAAGCGTTCACGGATGAGCAGCGTGATCAGTTTGCCTGACATGGCAAAGAGCGAGACCGTCAGCGCGCTTGTCTGCGCCTGATCATCGTCTGCGTCAAACAGGTAATAGCAGAGCATGAGCATGACCGGCTCTGCGCCAAAGGCGAGAAAAGACGCCAGAAGACCGCAGACCATGGCGAAGGGAAATGCCCAGATGCGGGGAAGCGCATAAGGCTGCAGCGTTCTTGAGAGCATGCTGAAGTAGCAGGCGGGAATAGCGATCAGCACAAACAGCAGCGCATTCTGCAGCAGAGAAGCTGTAGCTGCGTTGATCCTTGCAATAAAGCGTGAGGCGGCCAGGTCGCCGAAAATGCCGCCCAGAAGCGCACCGACAGCGAGAAGGAGCAATTCCTCCTGAGGGAGGGAGATTGGCTTTGACAGCGCAAAAAACGCGCTGATGAGCGCCGCGCAGAGGGTTGCCATCGTCGCAGCGGCAGCAATGGCAGGTGGAGACAGCGGTGATACGGCATCGAGCACGGGCCGCAGCAGCGTCGTTGCGCCGAGGCCTGCGCTCTGCCCGAAAAAAGCGCTGACTGCGCTGATGAGCAGATAGATCATCCGTTCATCGCCTGACTGTCAAACCGGGCTCCTGAGCCCAGCGCTGCCTCAATACGAAGCAGTCTGTTGTACTTGGCGGTGCGTTCGCTCCGGCATGGCGCCCCCGTCTTGATCTGGCCTGCATTGAGCGCGACGGCGAGATCGGCAATGGTTGTATCCTCCGTTTCTCCGGAGCGATGGGAGAGGATCGCGGCGTAGCCGCTGCGCTGCGCCAGACGGACGGCGCGGATGGTTTCCGTAAGCGTGCCGATCTGATTCGGCTTGATGAGCACGGCATTTGCGCAGTGCATATCGATACCCTTCTGCAAGCGGGCCTCGTTTGTGACAAACAGATCATCGCCGACGAGCTGGCAGGAGCCGCCGAGGGAAGCGGTAAGCGCCTGCCATGCCGGCCAGTCCTCCTCACCAAGCGGATCCTCAATAGATCGGATCGGGTATTGCGCGATCAGGCTGCGCCAATGCTCTGTCAGCTGATGGGCTGTGTAGGTGCGTTGGCTCTTGGGCATGATATATCCGTCCCGCACCTTCCATTCGCTGGCAGCTGCGTCCAGCGCAAGGCTGAAGTCGGCGCCGGCAGAATACCCCGCACGTGTGATTGCCTCCAGTATCAGTTCAATGGCATGCGATTCCTCAGTGATCTCCGGTGCGAAGCCGCCTTCGTCCCCAACGCCGCAGGCAAGGCCTTTCTTTTTGAGCAGTGAAGCAAGCGCATGGTATACCTCGGCGCACATACGCAGCGCATCGCTGAAGCAGTCTGCACCGGTGGGAACGATCATGAACTCCTGAATGTCCAGTTTGTTCGCTGCATGTGCGCCGCCGTTGAGGATATTCATCATCGGGAGCGGCATGACAGCCGCCTGAACACCGCCGAGAAAGCGATACAGCGCGAGATCCTGAGCAATTGCTGCGGCTCTTGCGCAGGCGATAGAAACAGCCAGCATGGCGTTAGCGCCGAGGACGGACTTATTGTCCGTGCCGTCAAGCGTGATCATCGCCTGATCAACGCTGGCGGTATCTGCGGCGTCCATGCCAGTCAATTCCTTCGCGATTGCTGTGCTGATATTCCGGCATGCCCGGGTCACGCCTTTTCCATTGTAGATCTGCATATCGTCATCCCGCAGTTCGTGCGCTTCAAATCTGCCTGTTGAAGCGCCGCTTGGCGATATCCCCGTGCAGGTGACGCCGCAGGCGAGGGTTACTTCTGCCTCTACGGTCGGGTTTCCGCGCGAATCGAGCACCTGCCGGCCGAGGATACCGATGATCTCTGTGGATCGCATGGGTCATTCCTCCCTGAATCGTTTTGGATCATTCTGCCCAATGCACATGCTTCTATACAAAAGCGGGCTGCGGAGCCGGCGCTGCACACGGACGAAGCCCAAGGGCGTATCGCCGTATGAGACCGGGCTCTGCAGCCCGCAGAATAGAGAAGGAAGAGAGGGTGGGAGCGGGATCAGAACTTCAGGAACCAGGTGGAGATATAGCCGGTCACGCCGTCAATCACCGTCTTAGTCCAGTCAGTGGTCTTCTCGATTACATTGATCTTCGTGCCAACAGGAACCGTGCTCAGCACAGATGCGGAAAGGCTCGGGCTCTTGCGGAAGTTGACATAGCTGCCGCCGTTCGGGTTATACACGGTGGCGGAGCCGGAGACGACGTCTTCGGTAACCTTCAGGAATCGGGCCATCATGTAGCCGGAACGGCCGTCGACAGACACCCTATACCAATCACCCAGTTTCTCGAGCAGCTTGACCTGCTTGCCGTTGCGGTAGTAGCCAAGCGCCTCGCTGGAAACGGACGGCTCGCTGCGCAGGAAGAGTACCTGCGTATCGCGCGGGTTATTGACGACAGCCATGCCGCTGACCGGCGTAGAGGGCGGCGTGACGATGCCGGGGTTCTTCGCGCTCAGCCACTGAGCGGACATGTAGCCGGTCATCCCGCCAACGGACACCTTGCTCCATGTGCCGTCAGTGGACAGCACGGTGACCTTAGTACCGCGCGGATAGGAGCCAAGGATTGTACCGTTGGGCTCGCTGCGCAGATTCAGACCGCGGGTATTGGTCTTGATATAGGCGACGGAGTTCGCCTCGCCTTCGCTGCCCAGATACTTGCCGTACATATAGCCGCTCTGGCCGCCGACGTCGACCAGCATCCAGTCGCCGCTCTGGCCCTTGACGAGCACTTCTGTACCCCAGCCATATTTGCCGAGGATTCTGGAATCGGTGTTCGCTTCCTCGCGCAGATTCAGTGTGCCGCAGGTGATTACGCGGGTTTCATTCTCTGCGATGCCGGCAAACGGCGTCGCCATCGCCATGCACAGCATAGCGGCGCATGCCGCCTTTTTGTGGTTATTCTGCATGTGAAATGCCTCCTTTGTCATTGGAAATCGCTCAAGCGGCCGCTACTGAGCGACTTCTGCACAATTGACGATGGAGGTGAAAAGATTATTGCAACATAAAGAATGGAAGGTTTTGCCAGAAGTGATGCGAGCGGAGAAAGCTGAAAAAAACCTATATAGTAAAAAGAAAAAACAGACCACGGAAACCGCGTGGCGGGCGGTTCCATGATCTGGAAATGATGGTTGGCTAAAGCGCTTCGGCGGCAGGGGAGAACACAGGAGCGCACGTTGTATGAAGAGGACTGCCCGTAACAGGATGCACGCATTGCAGAGACACGGCGCAGAGCTGGTGATGCGTCAGCCCGAGCGAGGCGGATGCAGCGTTCGAGGCGCTGGTATAATACCGTGCATCGCCAAGGAGGGGGTGACCGATGTGCGTCATATGCACGCGGAGCTGATGGGTGCGGCCGGTCAGGGGAGAAAGCTCCATCAGAGAGGCTGTATCACTGCCGCCCAGGGACACGCTGCGCAGGAGGTGATAGCGGCTGACGGCGCGCTGCCCATCTTCGCGTACGACGCGCGTGAAGCTATCAGGCGTCTGTCGGTCAATAGGCGCGTCAATAAGACCATTCTGCGTTTCCGGTATGCCGTATACCCATGCAAGATATGTTTTCCGGAAGAGACCGTCCTGCATCTGCTTCTGCAGATGCGCCTGCGCGAAAGGCGCTTTGGCGAAAAGGACGAGGCCGGAGGTCTCTGCATCCAGACGATGAACAGGGTGCGCAGGCCGGCCGAGATACTGCCTGACGCGTTCCTCCAGCGTATCGCTTCCGCGGGGCGCAGAGGGGGACGGATGGCATTGCAGCAGAGCCGGCTTGAAGACGATCAGCAGCGCTTCATCCTCGTACTCAACGCGGACAGCGTCCATGATCCGCGTATTCTCTTCGCCGTCGAATGCCTGTATCTGCACGCGGACAATCATCCCGGCATGGACGGGCTGATTTGAATAAAAGGGCGCAGCGTCAACGGTGACGGCGCCCTGCTGTTTGACCATACGGGTCTGTCTGGCGGAGAGCGACATGGGGCCGCGCAGCAGCGCGTGGAGCGACATGCCGTCCTCCTCCGGAGAGACGATGTGCGTAATAATCATCAAAGCCTCGCAGATTACAGCACTTTGCTCAGGAAATCCTTTGTGCGCGGATTCTGCGGATGATCGAATAGATCATGCGGGGAACCCTGCTCGCAGATGACGCCCTCGTCCATAAAGAGCACGCGGTTGCAGACCTCGCGGGCGAAGCCCATCTCATGCGTGACGATGACGCAGGTCATGTTGTTGCGTGCAAGATCCTTGATAACCTCAAGCACCTCGCCGACCATCTCCGGATCCAGCGCGGAGGTCGGTTCGTCAAAGAGCATGACTTCCGGCTCCATCGCGAGCGCACGCACGATCGCAAGACGCTGCTTCTGGCCGCCGGAGAGACGGGAAGGCTTGTTGTCGCGCTTATCAGACAGGCCGACACGCTCCAGAAGCGCCTCAGCCTTGGCATAGGCCTCGTCCTTGCTCATTCTCTTGAGCATGACGGGCGCGAGGGTGATATTCTCGATGACGGACATGTGGGGGAAGATATTGAAGTGCTGGAAGACCATGCCCATTTTCTGGCGATGCAGGTCGATGTTCACGGACTTGGCAGCGATATCCTCGCCGTTGAACCAGATGTGACCGCGGGTCGGGGTCTCGAGAAGATTCAGGCAGCGCAGGAAGGTGGACTTGCCGGAGCCGGACGGGCCGATCAGGGAGACGACCTCGCCCTTGCGGATGGTCTCGGTAATGCCGGTAAGGACGTGGAGGGAGCCAAAATCTTTATGCAGATCCTCTACGCGGATCAGCTCGGGTGCATGCGCGTAATCAAAGGTATTATTCATCGGTGGCCAGCTTCCTTTCCAGAACGGTGATCAGCTTACTCATGGTAAAGGTGATGACGAAGTAAATGACGCCAATGATGATGAGCGGCTCGATGACCAGATAGGTCTTGCCCTTGATGATGCTGTGCTGGGTCATGAGGTCGCCGACGAAGAAGGTCGAGGCGAGGGAGGTCTCCTTGGTGACGGTGACAAATTCGTTGCACATGGCGGGCAGGACGTTGCGCAGCGCCTGCGGAAGGATAATGCGGAACATCGTCTGGCTGGCGGAGAGGCCGAGGGAGCGGGCTGCTTCCGTCTGGCCTCGGTCAACGGACTGGATGCCGGAGCGGAAAACCTCGGACATGTATGCACCGGAGTTGAAAACCAGCGCGACGCAGATACAGGTAAAATCGGACAGCGAGAGCGCGGGCAGCATATCCGGCAGCATGAAGTAGAAGAAATACAGCTGCAGAAGGAGCGGCGTATCGCGCACGATCTCGGTGTACACGGCGGCGATGATTTTGAGAATCCTGAATCTGGAGAGCCTCATGATGGCGACGCACGCGCCGATCACGCAGCCAAGGCTGACGGCAACAAAAGCGAGGAAGAGCGTTGTGCCCAGACCGTTGACAAAGTTCATGCCAAAACGGCTGAGAACCATCTGGATATTGGCGAGCAAGGGAGAACCTCCTTTACATGAGCGTGCATGTCTTACCGGCTCATGGCTTCCACGGCAGCCATTGCGTCGTAGACCATGTCCTTGGTGATGGGATAGGGGATATGCGCCATATCGGGGCCGGTAGTGGCCTCGGTGAGCGTATCGTCCAGCGCAGATCTGTCAAGCGGCACGCCGATCTGCCTGAGCGTGACGTCCGTGCCGATGGACACGAGGAATTGGCGCAGCTCCTGCGCCTTTTCTGTTTGGCCATCGACCATCAGCTGCACCAGCGCGCCGTAGGCAACCAGATCGCCGTGAAGGCGATGCTCCTCCACATGAGGAAAGAGCTGAAGACCATAACAGACGGCATGCGCCAGCGCGCAGTTGTACTGGTCGTTGGCCATCAGGGAGACGAGACCGGCTGAGATGATGATGCTGCGCGCACAGATTTCCATGGCGCTTCCCGCTGTGCAGGCGCGAACCTCTTCCATCGCCTGCTCGCCGTACTGGAGGATCGGACCATAGCAGGTGGAGGAGAGTGCAATAGCGATCTGGGACATATGATCCATCTCTTCGCCGAGAACATCGCCTCTGGCGGAAAAGCTGGATTCCAGATGCTTTGCCAGCGTATCGCCCATTCCTGCGCGGAAATACGCTGCGGGAGCATTGGCTGCGATGCAGAGATCGATGATCGTCATCGCAGGCGGGGCGTCATAGAAGCGGAACTGATCAAACGGCCCATCCTCGCGGTAAACAACGGAGAGCGCGGTGATCGGCGCACAGTTGGAGACGAGCGTGGGCATGCTCACGAGCGGGATACCAAGCGCATCGGCGACGCCCTTTGCGGTATCGATGGCTTTGCCGCCACCCATGCCAACGAGGAAGTCGGGATGCAGAGGGGCAAGCGCCTTGGCAAGGCGCTCCATCGCGGCGAAGGTGCAGGCGCCGCTGTAGGGCAGTTCAGCCAGCAGCCGGGGCGCGCCGTCCTGCGAGAGGGATTCGCGCAGAGCAGGCATGCCCTTTTCCATCGCGGTCACGCCGCCGACAACGGCAAACGTGCTGCCGTACCGGGCGCAGAGAGAGGGGAAACGGGCATAGACGCCGCGGCCGATCAGGAAGCGCGGCAGATCAACAACATCGGTGATATACATATTATTTCAGCAGTTCAGGCACTTTAGCCAGGCGGTCGAGGGCTTCGTGGAGGGTTTCTTCGCTGCGGGCGAAGTGCAGGCGGATCAGATGATTGACCGGCTCACGGAAGAAGCTGGAGCCCGGCACAGCGGCAACGCCGACGGTACGGATCATCCATTCGCAGAACTCCATATCGGTCTTGCCGTGGAACATCATGCCCGGCTTCTGGAAGTCGCTGATATCCACCATGACGAAGTAGGAGCCCTGCGGGACGGTGTGGCGCAGACCAATTCGGTCGAGCCCGTCAAGGAAGATCTGCCGCTTCTTCGTGTAGAGGGCGGTCAGGTCGTCATAATAGCTCTGCGGGAATTCGAGTCCGACGACGGCGGCCTCCTGCAGCGGGGACGCAGCGCCGACGGTCAGGAAGTCATGCACCTTCTTGGCGCCCTCAATGACGTCCGCCGGGCCGATGAGATAGCCAAGGCGCCATCCAGTGATGGAATACGTCTTAGAGAGGGAAGAGCAGCAGATCACGCGGTCGGCAATCTCCGGCAGGGCGCCTGCATAGACATGCTCATACGGAGCGAAAACGATATGCTCATAGACCTCATCGGTGATCAGGTAAGCATCGTGCTCTTTGCACAGACTGCCGATGAAAAGGAGCTCTTCCTTGGTGAAGACCTTGCCGCAGGGATTGGAAGGATTGCAGACGATGATGGCCTTCGGGTTCTGAAGGAAGGCTTCCTCAAGAACCTTGCGGTCAAAATCAAACGTCGGAGGAACGAGCGGGACAAAGATCGGATCTGCGCCGGAGAGGATAGCATCCGCGCCGTAGTTTTCATAGAATGGGGAGAAGACGACGACCTTATCGCCGGGATTGCAGACGGTCATCATTGCGCTCATCATCGCCTCGGTGCCGCCGCAGGTCACAAGGATCTCCGTATCCGGATCGATGCTGCGGCCATAGGACTTGCCCTGCTTGCGGGCGAGCGCCTCGCGGAAGTTCTCCGCACCGAAGGTTACGGAGTACTGATGCGGCCCCTCGAGCGCGACCTGCGCGAGCCTGTCGGTGATTTCATGGGGCGGGGGGAAATCCGGGAAACCCTGAGAGAGATTGATGGCGCCAACCTCATCGCTGATGCGCGTCATGCGGCGGATGACGGAGTCGGTGAAGGTCTGTACGCGCCGGCTCAGTTCTGGCATAATTATTCACACCTTTCGGTCACTTTAAAAGTAAGCACAATGGGGATATTCTATCACAATCTCCTCCAATAAACAACGGGATAACGCCACCTTTTTTGTATTTATGAAAGAAAATTCATGATCGATTGGATATAGGCGGGTTTTATGCAGTATATTCACTTGACATATGCATCAAGGAGTCGTAAAATAGCTCTATTATTGCCAGACCCCCTTGGGGAAAGGCAATGAAAACAATAAGGGGGAACTGACAATGAAAAAGTTCTTTGCGCTTCTTCTTGCGATTGTGATGGTCATGGCCTGCTCTGCGGCGATGGCTGACCGTCTCGGCGACATCATGACCGCCGGCAAGATCGTCGTGGCTACCAGCCCGGACTGGCCGCCGTACGAGTACTATGACGACCAGAACAATGTCGTCGGTACTGACGTGCTGATGGTCAAGTGGATGGCGGAGCAGCTCGGCGTTGAGCTGGAGATCAAGGAGATGAACTTTGATGCCTGCCTCACCGCTGTTCAGATGGGCGATGTGGATATGGTCGTCGCTGGCCTGACCTATGATGAGGATCGCCTCAGCGCCATGGAGCTCACCGGTATCTACTGGAACGAGGGTGATCAGGGCCTGCTCGTCAAGAAGGGCGAGGGCGCGTCCTACAACACCGCTGAGGCCTTCAATGGCAAGGTTGTCGCCGCGCAGAACGCGACCAACCAGGCGATCATGGTTGAGGAGCAGCTCACCGGCGCCGAGCTCAAGCCGGTGACCACCATTCCGGATGGCGTGACCATGCTCATGAGCGGCCGCGTGGATGCTCTGGCTGTGCCGAAGACTGTCTACGACAGCATTCTTGCTGAGAATGATCAGGTCGAGGTTGCTGATTTTGCTTTCGATTTCGAGGGCGGCAACTACATCGCCAGCGTCAAGGGCGAGGATGCTCTTACCGCGAAGATTCAGGAGCTGATCGATCAGATCAACGCCGAGGGTCTGTATCAGCAGTGGGTTGACGAGATCCTGCTCAACAAGTAATTCAAAAACAAACAGCCGCGGGAGATTGCTCCCGCGGCTGTTTTGTATTGAATTTGGAATTGCGCAGACAGTCATGCTGCGGGCACAGCGTTGACAGAAAAGCAATATGAAAGTGAGTGCGTGCATAACTCTCTGATTTGAAGCTTACCGGAGTCTCAGTGTGAAGTCAGCGTCGTAGTAGAGGCCAAGGTCGCGGCAGAGCCTGTCATTGATTGTCCTGAGTGCATCATGATAGGCGCGGTATTCGGGCGACAGATCCTTCATGGCCGGAATAAAGATGTCGTAGTAGCCGCAATCCTTCAGGCTGCGCATCATGCTGCGCTTGATCAATTCTGCTGGACTGTACCGGATCAGAGGATTGCGGCGCAGACGCACAGCACTCAGCGTACGTGCCTTCATCTGCTCATATTCTTCGTCTGTCGGCGTCAGCATGGACTGGATCTGTGCATCCATCTGTGCGGCGGAGACTGGCGGATGAGGCAGCCTGATCGTCAGGCGATAAAGAAGCGGAAGGCGAAGGTGCGTGTCATCCCAAAAATCAAGTATGCGCTGGTACGCATCTTCCTGTGCGGGTGTTGTGATGCGGTGTCTGAGATAGGGGGCGAAGTGATCAGCGATGTATGCGCCGTATGGCCCAGGCAGCTGTGCACGGATCGCTTGTGCAATGGATTCGTGATCAATGGCTTCATTCAGCTTCCGCGGATCCTCATCTGCCAGATATGACTCAAGCGCAAGGATCTGCTCGTGATCCTGCTCAGCCTTCTCCTTTTTCTGCTGAAGGATGGCGCTGAGCAGTTCCTTGGATTCGCCGGCAAGGAGGGAACGGATATCCTTCAGCGGAATGCCGAGCTTGGTGTATGCCTGTATCCTGTGCAGAGTAAGAAGGTCTTCTTCAGAATAATCGCGATATCCGTTGTCTGAACGCGAAACCGGGGGAAGGAGACCCTTCTCCTCATAATGCTTGATGGCCCGCTGTGTACAGCCAACTTCTCTGGCGGCTTCATTGATACGCATGTACAGCACCTTCTTTCATGTTGATAAGTATAGCATAAGGCCGTACGCTGCGTACAGGTCAAGCTCAAATTGAAAAAAGAATGAAAAAAGCCATCCTTTCGGATGGCTTTCTTTGCGGGAATTACTTGGCAGCCTTGGCAGCGCGCTTGGCCTCAGCCTCACGCTTGTTGATCTTCTGCTGATTGTAGATGGAGAAGAGAACGGTGCCGACAGCCACGACGAGGAAGCCGATGGCGATCGGATGGCCGGTGATGGCCATGAAGTTGCCGCCATTGAGATCCATGAAGCGGACGAAGTTCTGCTCGCACATCGGTCCGAGAATGAGGGCGAGGAGGATCGGGCTGAGCGGGAACTCAAACTTGTTCATCAGCCAACCCACGACGCCGAAGACCACGCACACGCCCACGTCGAACACGTTCTTGTTGATGGAGAACGCGCCGAGCAGGGAAATGACGAGGATGATCGGGTAGAG
>JAGBAV010000061.1 GCA_017938795.1 Clostridia bacterium | reverse complement strand
GGCGACACCCCAACGACCCTACATTCACAGCGAAAAAGTGGGGTGAGTAGTGGGGCTCGAACCCACGACCTCCAGGGCCACAACCTGGCACTCTAACCAACTGAGCTATACCCACCACAAAGCGCGCCTTAAGGGACTCGAACCCCTGGCCCACGGCTTAGAAGGCCGTTGCTCTATCCAACTGAGCTAAAGGCGCAGGTTCCGCCATTTTCCGGCGCTGCGGCGTTCCCGCTGACGAAAATAGATTATACAGGATGTTCCTTTGCTTGTCAAGCGGATTCCCGCATTTTATCAAAAATTAATTCTGAAGCCGACCATCAATCCACGATCATTCGTACAGCTCCACATCTGCCACATGCATACGACCCCCATCAATCATCAGCACGCTGGCTCTCGCCGTGCCTCCCCGGCAGTGATTGCCAGCCGAGCCCGGATTGATCACCAGAACGCCCTGCACCATCTCGCAGAACGGGGCATGCGTATGACCATAGAGCGCCACATCCGCACCCCGCTCCAGCGCACGATAGGCAAGGCTGAGCACGGACACGCACAGATGACCATGCGTCATATAGAGCTTCCTGCCGCCGATTTCCGCGATTCTGTCATCAGGATAGAGCGATGAATAGTCGTTATTTCCCCGGACAGCATACAGCGGCGGTCTGTGCGGCATCTGGCTGAGCCTGTCTCCAAGATGCATGGCGTCCCTTGTGACGTCGCCCATGAAGCAGGCCGCATCAATATGCCCCATCTTTTCAAGAAGCGCGTCAATCGCCTGCCAGTCGCCGTGACTATCCGAAAGCAACGCGACTCTCGTCATCGCTTCTCCTCCTGCTCAAGCGCAGCGAGCACAGCCTCAATGCCGCGGCGCCTGTGGCTGATGGCGTTCTTCGTCTCCATGCTGACCTCGGCGAAGGTCTCGCCCGTCTCGCACAGGAACAGCGGATCATAGCCAAAACCGCCCGTACCCCGGCGCTCGAAGAGGATCTCTCCCCCGCATTCACCGCGGCGGACGATCGTGTCGCAGCCCGGGCGCACCAGCGCAATCGCCGCCACATAGCGCCCCGTACGCGGAGCCGGGACGTCCTTCAGGTTCTTCAGCAGCAGATCGTTATTCGCCTCGTCGTCGCCATGGCCGCCGGCATAGCGCGCGCTGTACACACCCGGCGCGCCGCCAAGGGCGTCGACCTCCAGCCCGCTGTCGTCCGCGATGGCGGCGCAGCCTGTGACACGACTGACATACTCCGCCTTGATCAGCGCATTCGCCTCGAACGTCGTTCCGTTCTCCTCAATATCCACATCAAGACCGGCCTCGCGCATGGAGACAATCTGATAACGGCTGCCGAGAATTGCCGCAAACTCCTTGAGCTTATTCTTGTTATTGCTCGCCACGATCAGGCGCGGCAGCGTGCTGCTTTTCATATGATTACCTCACTGCATGATTTTTATCGATTATAGCATATCTGCCTTCAAATGAAAAGAGCCGAACGCGCTGCGTCCGGCCCTCCCCTTTTACTCGATCATCATAACCTCGGGATAGCTGACGGCCACTTCCTGCGCGATGTTGGCGAAGGTCGGCACATCGTCAACCGGCGGCTGATACGGCTCGCCGTCCACAAGAATCTTCACCTTCCGGATCCCCGGATAGCGCGTACAGGTCAGCATCAGCGCACGCATCGCCTGCACGCCGCCGTCGCTCTGCTCAGCGATTCTGGTAAACGCCTTGCTGAAGTTGATGGTCACAACGCCGTCCGCCATCTCCACGCCAAGCAGCTGTACATCCTTGGGCAGCGGCGTCTCCAGACCGCTGTCTTCCTTCGGACCGCGCAGGAATTCAAACACAGCGGTGGCCATGTCATCGCTGGCATATACCGCACGCGACACAGGCACAAGCAGCCGTCCGTCCTGCGCCGGGAAGTACATCTGCACCTCCTGCGCATCGGCAAATACAGCCTCCGTCTCCTCCCTGTTCAGCCCGACGCGCGTATACGAGCCGGAGATATTCGTGCCGTGGCTCAGCGCACTGACCCGCTGCCCGTCCACAAGGAAGGTAACGTCCTTTACCGTATCAAACTCCGTCAAAGCCCAGACAATCGCCGTCCTCATGTTCTCTTCCTGCTGCTTATCCGCCGCATTCATCACCTGATTACTCATGTCCACACGCGCATGCCCCTGCGAAATATCCAGATCAAACGTCGTCCCCTCCGGCACAACGGGCACAAGCCCAAGCCGCGCTGCATCCATATCATTCTTCGCGCTCTGTACCATCAGGTTCAGCGTTGCCTTGGCGATGCCGTCCTGCCGGGGGACGTCTCGCTGCACTGGGACCAGATATCCGTCCCCATCCTCATAATAGACAACGGTCTGCTGCGTATCCTCTATGACGGAGGCTGCCGCCTCGCTGACGGGGATATCCTCCAGAGGCTCTTCATACGGCTCCATCGTGCTGTTCCTTCCGGTCACAGACAGCGCAAGCACCAGCACCGCAGAGCATGCGATCAACGCCCGCTCCGCATCCGCGCGTTTGATCCTGATCTTCGGCCATTTCATCCTCCATCACTCCTTGATGTTCATTACGCTTGAGTCTATTCTCCCCCGATTGTATTCATGCCGGAGTCATCGCGAATGGACGCCATTCATCTTTCTTTTTCAGCGAAAGGATGATATACTATATCAGATACCGCCCATGCGGCAGCATGCGCGGCGAATCGATTCCTGTCGTGCATCCGCACGTCAGCCTATGTTCAGGAGGTACGCGCCATGCCAATGGACGGCGTTTTGCTGGGCTATGTCGCCCGGGAGCTTGATACAACACTCAAAGACGGACGCGTGGACCGCATCATCCAGCCCGAGCGGGATGAGATCCATCTGCTCATCCGTGCGCAGGGCGCCAATCACAGGCTTGTGCTCTGTGCATCACCCAACGGCGCGCGCGTCCATCTGAGCGCGCACAGCAAGACCGGCCCGATGGAGCCGCCGATGTTCTGCATGCTGCTGCGCAAGCATCTCTCAAGCGGCCGCGTACTCAGCGTGCAGCGGATCGCAGGCGACCGTATCCTGGAGATCAGCTTCAGCTGCCTCAACGAGATGGGCGACAATGTCGTCCGCACACTCGTGATCGAGATCATGGGCAGGCACTCCAACATCATCCTGCGCAGCTCTGATGGGCGCATCATTGATGCTGCACGCCATGTCGGCGAGGACATCTCCCGCGTCCGTCTCGTGCAGCCCGGTCTGCCCTACGCCTATCCGCCGTCTCAGGGCAAGCTCAACCCCGACACAGCCAGCGCCGATGAGATCGCCGATGCGCTGTCCGCCGCCGGCGGCAAGCTGGCAAAGGCCATCGGCGCGGTGATCGCCGGCTTCTCCCCGCAGGCGTCGCGCGAGGCTGCTGTGCGCATCGGCATGGATCAGGACACGCTGATCACCCAGATCGATGTGCGTAAGGCAGCGGCTGATCTGCACGCATATATTCATGCGCTGCCCGGCATGGGGCCCTGTGTTATCGCCCAGAGCGAGGACGGCGCGCCGACGGATATCTTCCCCTTCGAGCAGCTTCATCTGCCGATGACATCTTTCATGCCCTGCCCGGACGGCCCGAGCGCCGCGCTGGACGCCTACTTCTACGAGCGTGACCGGCGCGACCGCATGACCCAGCGCTCCAGCGCGCTGTACCACACGCTGAAAAACCACATCGAGCGCTGCGAAAAGAAGATTGCTATCCAGAACGAAGCGCTGTCCGGCGCAGCCCGCATGGAGGAATACCGCCAGTACGGCGAGCTGATTCAGGGAAACCTGTACTGCCTGCAGAAGGGCGAGCCCTATGCCGAGGTGCAGAATTACTACAGCGAGGATTGCGGGATGATCCGCATCCCGATGGACGTCTCTCTCTCGCCCGCGCAGAATGCCCAGCGCTATTTCAAGCTCTACCAGAAGGCTCGCGGCGCGCGCACGCTGGCCGCCGAGCAGAAGGCCAAGGCAGAGCAGGAGCTTGATTATCTTGAGCAGATGATGGACGATCTGCGCAAATGCACGGATGCACAGGGGCTCTCCGAGCTGCGCGGCATGCTGGAGGCCTCCGGCCATGTCCGCGCCGTGCAGACGCGAATGAAGCAGCGCAAGGAGGCTCCGTCCCAGCCGATGAAGTATCTCTCCAGCGACGGGATTGAGATTGAAGTCGGTAAGAATGCCATGCAGAACGAACGGCTGACCATGGGCGCAAAGGGAGACGAAACATGGCTCCATGCGCAGAAGATGCCCGGCTCCCATGTCATTATCCATGCGCAGAACATTCCGGAGACGACGCTTGCCGAGGCCGCCATGCTCGCCGCTTATTATTCAAAGGGCGTCCGCTCCGCGCAGGTGCCCGTCGACGTCACCCTCCGCCGCTATATCAAGAAGCCCGGCGGCACGCCGATCGGCTTCGTCATCTACACCCATCAGCGCACCCTCTACATCACGCCGGATGAGCACGCCGTCAGGAAGATCCGCCTGCTGCGCGAATAATGCAGGAGTTTTCACCAATCAAAAAAGGACGCAGTCTGCGTCCTTTTTTCATGTTTTGGTTTATCCTCAATCGCTTTCATAGCGCAGCGCCAGAATCTGTGCGAGTGCAGCAGGATCATCGGCGTCCTCCAGTTCATAGGGCCGTAGGCAATCGACAATCAGCAGTCTGTCATGATGCGCGCGCAGGATCCCCTTTGCACCGCGATCCCCCGTCAGCGCGCTCAATTGAGGAAAGAACTCGCGGGAAAACACAGCCGGATTGCCTATATGCGTCTCATCCCGCAGGCAGGCAATCCCCCCACCCTGTTCCCGGAATCCGTCAATCAGGCGCGCAAGCGATTCTGCTGTGAGCAGCGGCTGATCCGCGACCAGAAAGAGTACGGCGTCGTATACTTGCACGCGGTCAATTCCGACAGCAATGGAACGGGACAGCCCCAGCTCCGGGGAGTTATTGATCGCCGTATCAATCCCCTTCGCCCGGGCCAGCGCAGCCACGCGCTCGTCTGAGACGACGGCAATCCGGCAATCAACCGGCGCAGCAAGCAGCGCGTCCATCGCCAGCGCAGCCATGGGCTGACCGCCGACGTCTGCCATCAGCTTTTCACCGCCGAAGCGCTTTCCCTGACCGGCCGCCAGAAGAACCGCCGCAATCCTCATTCGCGGTCACCCAGAAGGATCTTCTCCGCCGTAATCGGCAGATCCCGCACCCTGACGCCGCTGGCATTGTACACCGCATCAGCAATCGCAGGGGCAGGCGTGTTGATCACGCACTCGCCGATCGACTTTGCGCCGAAGGGGCCCGTCTTCTCATAGCTCGGCTCAAACTCCACACGGACGCTTGGCGCATCCACGCGGGTCGGGATCTTATACTGCAGGAAAGAATTGGAAACTGTCCTGCCTCTGTCATCCATCGTCGGGCATTCCATCAGCGTCATACCAATGCCCTGCATGATGCCGCCCTCCGTCTGCACGCGGGCGAGGTTCGGGTTGATGACCGTGCCGCAGTCCACCACGCCGACATAATCCACAAGCTTCACCTCGCCCGTCAGCGGATCCAGATCAATCTCCGCGCAGCCAGCCATAAACGGCGGCGGGGAGATCGGGGAGCCGCTGGATACGCAGGCGGAGATATCCTCATAGCCGGCAGTCATATGGGCATTAGCGATCTCCTGCAGCGACACGCTGCGCTCGCCCTCCGCCTCACGCACGCAGTCTCCGTCAAACAGCGCATCCTCCGGTGAAATGCCAAGCAGCTTCGCGCCCACGCGGGTAATCTTGCCGCGCAGCTCCTCGCAGGTCTTAACCACCGCCATGCCCGTAACATAGGTTGTGCTGGAGGCATAGGAACCGCAGTCATACGGGGAAGTATCTGTATCCACACCATGCACCGTGATGTTATCCACGGGGCAGTCAAGGCTCTGCGCCGCCATCTGTGCAAGGATCGTATCGCAGCCCGTACCCATATCTGTCGCGCCGATGGCCATGTTGTAAATACCATCGTCGCCCAAGCGGATCATCACCGCGCCGGTATCCACGCCGGAGATACCGGAGCCCTGCATCGCCAACGCCATACCGACCGCACGGATATGCCCGTCAGGCATTGTGTGCGCCGGATACTTTCTGTCCCAGCCGATCATCTCTTTCGCGCGCGCAAGGCAGCGGTCCATCGCGCAGCTGCCGGCGATCTCGCCGTAGTAGGCCGGCATCCGTTCGCCCTCACGGACAATATTCATCTCACGGATCATGGATGGATCCATATCAAGCGCATGCGCCAGCTCATTGACAGCGGACTCCACTGCAAACAGGCCCTGTGTCGCGCCGTAGCCGCGGTACGCGCCCGCGCTCATGGTATTGGTATAGACGACATCCCACGCAAAGCGGAACGCCTTCATATTATGCGTATAGATCGGGATGGACTTGTGCCCGGAGAGACCGACAGTCGTCGGGCCATGCTCGCCGTATGCACCGGAGTTTGAGAGCGTATGCAGGTCGATCGCGCGGATCGTACCGTCCTTCATCGCGCCAAGACGGACATGCATCCGCATCGCATGCCTCGGCGAAGAGAGCGTCATGGACTCCTCCCGCGTATAGACGATCATCGCCGGAAGACCGGTCTTCATCGTGACGATGGCGGGATACTGCTCGCAGATCGCGGTCTGCTTCGCGCCGAAGCCGCCGCCGATGCGCGGCTTGATCACGCGAACACGGCTCTTGGGAATATCCAGCGCGGTCGCAATGATGCGGCGGACATGGAACGGAACCTGCGTGGAGCTGACAATCTCCAGCCGCCCGTAGGTATCCATCCTTGTGAATGCGCGGAAGGTCTCCATCATGCACTGCTGGTTCGCCTTCGTGGTATATACCCTGTCAATCACAATATCGGACGCCTGCAGCTCCGCCTCAACGTCGCCCTCTGCATCCTCTCCGCGGGCGATCAGGTTTCGGCGGTTGTCCGCGCCGCAGGACGGCACGAGCGCACGCCAGTTCTCCTCTGGATGGATAAGCGTCTCATTGTCAATTGCCTCCTCCGGGTCGAGGATAGCGGGTAGGATGCGGTACTTCACCCTGATGAGCTTCATCGCAGCCATCGCCTGACGCTCCGTCTGCGCCGCAACAATCGCCACCGGGTCGCCCACGCAGCGCAGATGCCTGTCCAGAATCAGACGGTCATACGGGGAGAACTCAGGATAGGTCTGGCCAGCCTGCGTAAAGCGCACATCCGGCACATCCTTATAGGTAACGACACAGGCAACGCCCGGCGCGTTCTGCGCGCGGGAGACGTCGATTTCCTCGATCATGGCGTGAGCATGAGGGCTATGCATCAGCTTGACGCAAAGACACCCCTTCGGCGCAATGTCTTCCGTGTATACAGGCTTGCCCGTGGTCAGCGCCTCCGCATCCTTCTTGCGTACCGGCGCGCCGACAGCCTGCACATTCTTCTTCTCATCCATCATGCAGACACCTCCTGCGCGATCATCGCCAGATACCGCCTGACTGCGCGGCGCTGGCTCATATAGCCTGAACAGCGGCAGAGATTGCCGGCCATATACGCGTCAATCTCCTCGTCGCTGGCTCCCGGATTCTCCTTTGCCAGCGCAAGCACATTCATCATCAGGCCGGGCGCGCAGAAACCGCACTGCTCCGCCCCCTCGTCCGCAAGGCACGCACCAAGACGCTTTGCCTCATCCTGAAGCCCTTCAAGCGTGACGATCTCATGCCCCGCGCAGCGCGGCGCAGGCACAGAGCAGGAAAGCACCGCCTTACCAT
This sequence comes from Clostridia bacterium, assembly GCA_017938795.1. Classification (GTDB taxonomy): domain Bacteria; phylum Bacillota; class Clostridia; order Christensenellales; family Aristaeellaceae; genus Ventricola. The sequence goes on along the minus strand of JAGBAV010000061.1, from coordinate 9,199 downwards.
CCATATGCACGGTGCACAGACCGCAGTTGGTCGTCTCGCAGCCGCACTTCACGCTGCTGATCCCCAGAGAGCGAAGAACCTGATAGAGGGAATCATCCGCCTCCGCCATCGCCGTAACATCGCGCCCATTGAGCTTAAAGCGAATCTCCATCATTTGCACTCCTCCTCTCCGTCTTTCTGCGTTTCACTGCAGGCCATCAGCGCTCGCATCATCAGCACCGGCGCAACCCTTCTTCTGTAGGCTTCGCTTGCGCGCCTGTTTGTGCCAAAGGATGCAGCCTGCGCAATGGCCTCGCATACCGATGCGTCGGCTTCGGGAGAAATCCCATCGGCGACAACCATCGCACGCGCAGGCCTCGCGCCAAGAACGATACGTGCGCCATCCGGGCCGACGGACGCTGCGCATACCAGAACGGGAATATCTGTCGCGCTCAGGCGGACGCTCTGCACAGCAGCACGCCTCCCCTTCGGAATGACGACATGCGTGAGAATATCCCTGTCCCACGCTTCCTTCTGATAGGCCGCAAGGCTTACCTCGCCGCGCTGATACAGCACAACCTTCGCGTCAAGCGCAAGCAGAAGCGCGCTGACATCCGAAAAGCCAAAACGGGAATACACGCTGCCGCCGATCGTCGCACCGCGCCTGAACTGCGTGCCGACAATGGGCTTGAGCGCATCGGCAAAGACGCCGCCGAAGCATGCATTCAGACCCTCATGCGTCTCCATATCACGCAGACTGGTCATAGCGCCGATGACAAACGCATCCTCATTTTCTTCAATCCGGTCAAGCCCGAGTGCGGAAAGATCGATTGCCGTCTGCTTTCTGAGGCCGCACATGCGAAGCCACATGTTGCCGGCGACGATCACCGAACTCTTCTTCTGATTGAGCGCGTACGCCTCATCAAGAGACTGCGCCAGAACGTAATTCTTATAAACCGCCATATTTCCTCCGCTGCCTCTGCAGCCGCAGTATGATAGTATAATTATAGGAAAGCAGTCTGCTTTTGTCAATGGATGGCATGCGCCGCAAAACACGAACGTTTTTACAATTCTCTTTACTTATCATCGGATTCAGTGTTGACATTACAGTCTTTATAGCTTAATCTGTACGGGACATCCGCCAGATGTGCGCGATTATCACAAGAATACCAAACGATCCACAGACGAACGAAGGAGAGATTTCATCATGAAGAAGCTTGCCGTTCTGCTTGCCTTTGCGCTGATGCTGGTCTTCAGCTGCGCCGCTGTCGCCGAGAGCGTTTCCATCGCGATCGTGTACTCCGATACCGTCGATGACAAGGGCTGGTGCCAGTCCATGGACAACGGCGTGAAGAACGCGATTGCCAAGGGCTACGAGATCGAGTATACCCCGGTTGAGTCCGTGCAGGTTCCGGACGCGCCCAATACCCTCGGTCAGCTGGCCGAGAATTACGATATCATTATCGTGCACGGCGCTCAGTTCACCGCCGCCACCACCGAGATTGCCGCCGAGTATCCGGATCAGGTCTTTGCCATCGGCACCAGCGACCAGATCCTCGGCGACAACATCTTCACCTATATGCCCATGTCCGAGGAGCCGGGCTACATCAACGGCGTGATCGCTGCGCTGAGCACCAAGGCCAACAAGGTCGGCATCGTCGGCCCGACTGACGGCGGCGACTCCGCGCGCTTCATCCGCGGCTTTGTCAAGGCGCTCAACGACACCAAGCCCGAGGTTGAATACATGCTCTCCTGGACCGGCAGCTTCTCCGACACCGTCGGCGCCGGCGATATCGGCAAGACCTTCATCGAGGCTGGCTGTGATGTTCTCGTCGGCCCGTCTCAGCAGGCCGTCGGCGCTCTGCGCAATGTCGCCGCTGCCGAGGGCGTGATCTGGGTTGGCCAGACCACCTCTCAGATCGTCGATTTCCCGAATGTCGTGTCCGCTGCTGCTGACTATGACTACTCCGCTGTGCTCATCGAGCTGATCAACCGCACCGCTGAAGGCAAGATGGGCGGCGAGAACATTCCGCTCAACTACAACAACGGCGGCTTCATCTACACCTTCTCCGAGAATACCGAGCTTCTTCCTGAGGACATTCGCGCCGCCGCTCAGGCTGCGCTTGACGCCGTGCTCGCTGCTCCGAATACCATTGATTACAGCGGTATCGAGCTCAAGTAAATCCGATTCTGACAGCCGTAACCATCCGGCTGTCTTCTTTTTTTGAATCTCTAAATTCCTATTGACAATCCTCTATCTTTCTGTTATCATGTTAACTCGGAAATTCTGGAAACTTACAACAGAACAGTTAATAAGGAGTTACCGACATGAAGAAGCTGATCGTCCTGCTTGCCGCCATCATGATGCTGGCCGTTTCCTTCAACGCCATTGCTGACAGCGTTTCCATCGCGATCATCTACCCGGATACCGTGGATGATAAGGGCTGGTGCCAGTCCATGCACATGGGCGTTGAGAAGGCCATCTCCATGGGCTATGAAATCGATTACACACCGGTTGAGTCCGTCGCTACTGCCGACGCTCCCAACACCCTTGACCAGCTGGCCGAGAACTACGACATCATCATCTGCCACGGCGCGATGTTCAACACCGCTGTGCAGGAGATCGCTCCGGAGTATCCGCATCAGATCTGGGCTGCCGGCACCACCGATCAGCTCTTCGGCGAGAATATCTTCACCTTCATGCCCCAGTCCGAGGAGCCGGGCTACATCAACGGCATCATCGCCGGCATGATGACCAAGGCGAACAAGGTCGGCATCGTCGGCTCCACCGACGGCGCGGACTCCGCCCGCTACGTCCGCGGCTTCGTTCTGGGCCTGCAGGAGAGCAATCCGGACGCTGAGTACATGCTCTCCTGGACCGGCAGCTTCTCCGATACTGTCGGCGCCGGCGATATCGGCAACACCTTCATTCAGGCTGGGTGCGACGTGCTCGTCGGCCCGGCCCAGCAGGCTGTCGGCGCGCTGCGCAATGTTGCCGCCACCGAGGGCGTGCTCTGGGTTGGCCAGACCACCGCTCAGCTGGTTGACTTCCCGGAGGTCGTCGTCGCCGCTGCTGACTACGACTACTCTGCCGTCGTGATCGGCCTGATCGAGCGCATCGCCGAGGGCAAGACCGGCAACGAGTGCATCCCGCTCAATTACAACAACAACGGCTTCGTCTACACCTTCTCCGAGAACGCCGAGCTGCTGCCGGAGGATGTGAAGGCTGCTGCGCAGGCCGCTTGGGATAAGCTGGTCGCTACCGCCGACACTCTCGACTACAAGTCTGTTGAGCTGAAGTAAGCTTCCTATAAGGTCGTCTGCCTTGCGCAGTCGGCCTTTTTCTTTTTCCCCTGCCCAAGCCTCATCCCCTCTCACCACGAAAACACAAACGTTTTCTCTTTTCGATTTGCAAATCATCGGTTATGCTGTTGACAATTCTGTCTCCTTCGCGTACTATTATTAGAAGGAACATTTTATCCTGTATGCGTTCCGGCGCTTCGTTTCCCTGCCGGAAGGCCATTTCACATCAACCCATCTGCAACCTATTGACTGCCTGGCCCTGCAAGGTCGAGGAGGCCGGGCATCCCGGCATTCCCCTTTGCAGCATCGGCAGTCTTTTTTGACGCATCTCCACCACAGAACACGACGGAGGATCATCATGGCAAATCCGATTACCAGCCTTCGCATCGAGCACATCACCAAACGCTTCCCCGGCATTGTTGCCTGCAGCGACATTTCCCTTTCTGTCGGCAAGGGCGAAGTGCTGGCGCTCGTCGGCGAGAACGGCGCAGGCAAAACAACCCTGATGAATATTCTGATGGGTCTGTATACCCCTGACGAGGGCAAGATCTACATCAACAACAAAGAAGTCGTCTTCAAATCCCCCAGTGATGCATTCGCCTGCGGTATCGGCATGGTGCATCAGCAGTACATGCTGGTGCCTAACCTGACCGTCACAGAGAATGTTGCGCTGGGCATGCGCCAGATGATGGATGGCCGCGACGGCGATACAACGCTGGACAAGTTCAAGCGCGCAGTAAAGCTGGATCTGGCCTCCGTAAGGCGCCATATCGTCGCAATCTCCGAGCACTACGGCCTCTCTGTTGATCCCGACGCCTATATCTGGCAGCTCTCCGTCGGCGAGCAGCAGCGCGTCGAGCTGGTCAAGACGCTCTGCTTCGGTGCGAAGTTCCTCATTCTGGACGAGCCGACCAGTGCGCTCACCCCGCAGGAGACGGACGAGCTGATTGAGCTGCTTCGCCGCATGAGCCACGAGCTGTCCATCATCTTCATCAGCCACAAGCTGGCGGAGGTCAAGGCGCTCTCCAACAAGGTCGCCATTCTGCGCGGCGGCAAGCTGGTCTTCCGCGGGAATACGGCAGATCATTCCGCCGCGGATATTGCCGCGCTGATGACCGGCCATCAGGTCTATCTCCCCGTGAATCAGTCCTCCAAGGCGCCGGGCAAGCCGATGCTCGAGGTACACGATCTGTTCGTCCGCGGCGACCGCGGAAACATGGCTCTCAACAAGCTGAACCTGACTGTCCGCGCCGGTGAAATCGTCGGTCTTGCCGGTGTTTCCGGCAACGGACAGCGCGAACTGGCTGAGGCGCTGACCGGCCTTCGCGCCATCGAGAGCGGAGAGGTCTCCCTTGACGGTGTCAGCCTCGTCGGGCGTACGCCCAAGCAGATCATCGCGCAGGGCATGGGCTATGTGCCTGAGGAGCGCAACATCGAGGGTATTGTTCCCTCCATGTCCATCCGCGAGAATCTTGTCCTCAAGGATATCGGCAAGCCGCCCTATTCTACTGTCGGCGTCATCAGCAATGCCCGCATCAGCGCGAACGCCGAGAAAATGCGCGAGGAATTTGATATCCGCTGTTCCGGCGTCAATGTCGCGGCCGGCTCCCTTTCCGGCGGCAACATCCAGAAGGTCATCCTCGCCCGCGAGATCTCCCGCGGCCCGAAATTCCTCATCGCCGTCTATCCGATCCGCGGCCTCGACCTCGGCGCAGCCGAGTTCATCCACAAGCAGCTGCTCGCTCTGCGGGACAGCGGCGTGGGCATTCTGTTGATCTCCGAGGAACTGGAGGAGGTCATCAACCTCTCTGACCGCATCGCCGTCATCTTCAAGGGACAGATCCAGCGTACGCTGGGCCGCGGCGAGGCAACGCAGCGCAAGCTGGGCATGATGATGGCAGGAGTGAAAGAAATATGAAAAATTTCAAGCTGGTATATACCATCGGCGTCATTCTGCTGGCCGTCCTGCTGACGCTCGGCATTGCATCGCTGGTTCTGGCCGTGCTCGGCGCGGATGTTCTGAAGACCTTCTGGGTCATCTTCTGTTACCCCTTCACTTCATTCAAGAATCTCTCCGGCGTGATCAATATTATGACGCCGCTGACACTTGTCGGCATAGGCATCTGTGTGGCCTATCGAAGCGGTATTATGAATATCGGCGGCGAAGGCCAGATGCTGATCGGTCTGCTCTGCGCGATCGTCTTTGCGCTCTATTCCGGCATCGAAGGTCCGCTGTCTATCCCCCTGATCATGCTCGTCGGTATGGCCGGCGGCGCTGTCTGGGGCTTCTTCCCCGGTATTCTCAAATCAAAGTTTGGCGTAAGCGAGCTGCTCTCCACGGTCATGTTCAACTACATCGCCACCCAGCTCTACGCCTACTGCCTGCGTGTCCCGCTGCTTGACCCCGCCGTTGCCGGCGGCGCCGGCGATCCGCAGACGGTGAAGCTGGCGGAGAGCCAGTGGCTCCCGCGCATCAATGAAGTCATTGAGAATGTCCCCAAGGGTACCCGCTTCCACATCGGCATCCTGATCGCCATCGCGCTTGCGGTCGTCGTCTACCTCTTCATGTGGAAGACGCCCGTTGGCTTCAAGATGCGCGCCGCCGGCGCGTCTGATCGCGCGGCCCGCTACGGCGGCATCAGCGTCAGCGCCTATCTTGTGCTTGCCATGATCATCTCCGGCGCATGCTGCGGTCTTGCCGGCACGGTCGAGATTCTCGGCGTGCATCACCGCGGCCTTGGCAACTGCACAGGCGGCTACGGCTTCTCCGGTATCGTGGTTGCGCTTTTTGGCGGCCTGCATCCCCTCGGCGTGATTCCCGCCGCATTCTTCTTCGCGCTGATCTCCTATGGCTGCTCCGCTCTGCAGATCAACAAAATCCCGGTTCCCAGCAATATGATTGACGTGCTTCTGGGCCTGATGATTATGGTTATCGTCGCCGCGAAGCTGATCATCGCCAACCCCTACCTCATGGACCACGTACAGCATACTGTGACCAAGCTGATCAACAAAAAGGAGGGCGGCGCCGATGCTTGATTTCATTGTTCTGTTCCTGACGGTCGGCATTCCCCTCTCCAGCGCGCTTTTGCTGGCCTCCCTTGGCGAGACAGTCAACCAGCGCAGCGGCGTTTTCAACCTCGGCTGTGAAGGCGTGATGAGCATGGGCGCTTTCGTCGGCATGCTGATCCCGTATATGGTCGGCGGCTCTGGAACTGTCGCATGGTATGTCAATGTCGCCGGTCTGCTCAGCGCTGCGCTCGTCGGTGCGCTGCTCGGTCTGCTCTATGGTCTGGTTGTCATCAAGTTCAGCGCGCCTCAGGGCATCGCAGGTATCGGCCTGCAGCTCTTCGGCACGGGCCTTGCCGGTACGTTCTACCGCCATTTCATCGGCGGTGCAGAAGGCGTCGCCGGCATCAGCTCCATCCGTATTCCGGTGCTCTGTGATCTGCCGATCCTCGGCAAGATGCTCTTCTCCTGCAATCCGATGGTCTATGTGGCCTTCCTGATGGTTCCTACGGTTCACTACATTCTCTTCAAGACGCCTTGGGGCCTGCGCGTCCGCGCCTGCGGCACCATGCCGCGCGCAGCGGACTCCATGGGCATCAACGTCAGCCGCACGCGTTATCAGGCGCTCGCCTTTGGCAGCGCGATGGCAGGTCTTGCCGGCGCATATCTTTCCCTCTGCTATGCGAAGATTTTCACCGATACGCTGGTCGGCGGCCGCGGCTTCATCGCCGTTGCCCTGGTCTATTTCGGCCGCTGGTCTCCGCTGGGCGTCATGGGCGGCGCGCTGCTCTTCTCGCTCGCGCAGGCTCTGCAGCTCGCTGTGCAGGCCTATGGCTTTGCCGCCTTCCCCTATGAGTTCCTCGTCATGCTGCCCTATGCGCTCGTGATTGTCGTGCTGGTCTTCGTCGGCAAGAGCAAGCACGTCGGCCCCGCGATGCTGGGCAAACCCTTCAACCGCGAAATGCGCACCTGATCCCCCGATGCAAATAATCGCCCCGCTGTTCTTCAACCGAACAGCGGGGCGATTTCTTATTCAGTTATGTATCAGAATCCAAAATGCAGGCGGATCATCTCAGCCGCATCTGCTGCGCTGATCTCCGCGTTGCGGATGCGCAGGTAATTCGGGAAGGTAATTTCACCCGGCAGGCTCTCACAGCGATAGCGCTGGCTCTCTCTGAGAAGCCTTGCATTCGACGCCTCAACATCCCTCTTGGAGGGCTTATGGGCAAGGCGATTCGGCGTCGCATTGCGCGCAAGACGCACATCCTGCGGAGCGTCCAGCTCAACATAATAGATCTCTGCGCCGACTGCCTCAAAGATTGCTCTGACATGCGCGACATAATCCCAGTCTGCCTGCTGATTAAAGGCCCACATGAATGTAAAGATCAGGCCATAGTTGTCCGTCCTGGCGAATTCTTCGAAGAAGACATCGCGGATCCGTGCAACAGCGGCATGATGAAACCCGCCAAATACCTCCAGCACAGGCTCAATACTCAGATGATTGTGAAACAGCCGGAAGGGCGTGATCTTCGTCAGCTCCTGCCCGACCGTCATCTTCCCCACGGAGGAATCACCGAACAAGAATAGCAGCTTCATACAGTCCCCTCCTTCTTCTTCTGCGCAGACTTCGGCTTGCGCAGCGTCATCATATAGCTTGCATCCGCCAGCCAGATCAGCTTCTCCATCGGCACGCTGCCATCCAGCGCAATACTGATCCAGTGCTGCTTATTCATATGGAATCCCGGAAACAGACCGTCGCCATCCGCCAGCGACGGCAGCAGCATGGGATCGCACTTCACATTCAGGATATCCACCGTGCCATCCCTGTCCGCGCCAAGCTTCCGCCACGTAATCCCCGGCATGATGACGCCAAACCACTTCTTGTCCGCATGATGGCGCAGCGCCGCACTGTCTGAGTCCTTCCACAGATACTCCGGCGTCACGCCGTATGCCTCCCGGATATAGCGGACGACATCAGCAGCAAATCCTTCATATGTCATAACGTCCATCCTGATCTTTTCTCGGCGCCGTCTGCCCCAGTATTTTATCATTATATCCGGCAGCAGACTGCTTGTAAAGGGATACGCTTCCGCGCAAATCGTTCAGACCTGACATTGCGCAGATCCCTGTCCGTTCAAATCACGCCAGCACTGCCTCCCCGGCAAACCGGGTAATCCGGCTGCCCGGGTTCTCCTGCCTGACAGCCGCAAGGATCTCCTCGCGCCGTCCGGTATACGCCTCATCAACAGCGATATCTTCAATTATATACGGGCCATACTTGAATTTCCCCAGTGTCGCGCCGTGGATGGCTCCGTCCATGATCAGCAGCTGCAGTACCTCAAAGCCCGCCGCCTCCGGGCAGCGCTCCGCAGCCAGCAGAGCATACTGCTTATAGCGCGGCTTCCAGTCATGCTCGAACGACCTGACCAGCATATCGTTTCTGTGCATGACAATCACGCTATCGGCTGCGCATCCGGCGGGTGGGAGCGGCGCATCCTGCGCAGCTGCAGCGTCCTCCGGGCGCATATACCCATCCGCAGCAGCGATCAAGCACCCCCGACTGCACAGCGACAGGACCGCTGCGCGGCATTCCCTCTCCGGCACACGATAAAAGTCCTTTGCCATCGCTGTCGTGAAGAATACCATCCGGAATGCATAGCGCAGAAGCAGCTCCTCCAGCGCCTGTATGCGCGTGTACTTTCCCGGATCGATATCCGGGAACATCTCTTCAAAGCGCATCCATGGTCTGTCCCATTCGCCGTCGTACTGATCTTCATAGAGCAGGAAAGCCTCCTGCAGCCTGTGGAGCGCAGGCGTCAGCTCACGCACCAGCAGCCCGGTCTCCTGTTTGAGCTGCTGGATATTGAGCGGCCCAAGCTCGCAGATCGTCCTGTATACAATCTCCTGATGC
>JAGBAV010000060.1 GCA_017938795.1 Clostridia bacterium | reverse complement strand
TCATCGCGCACAGGCTCTCCACCATCAAGGGTGCGGACGAAATCGTCGTCATCGGCGAGCACGGCATCCTTGAGCGCGGCACGCACAGCGAGCTCGTCGCCATGGGCGGCGTCTATGCGGAGCTGGCCGCCGGCGCAGAGATCGGCGCATAACCTCAGGTACCATGCAGACAGCAGGCAAACACCTGCTGTTTTTTTGCGTTTATACCCCGTACATATATCTGTCATTACGCGTTCCGGGCAATCAATCCCCACAAAAATACGCGCTGCTTCTCCGCCCCCGCAGTCCATCCTGTCAATCCGCAGCCCATTTCTTTGGCAGATATGCAATATGAACGGAAACAAAACGAAAATTGGTCTGATGTATTGATTTGACCGCCTGATTCATGTATAATAATGCTACAAATGAGGAAGTATGCGATTCTGTCCATACGCCTCAAATAAAATTCAGGAGTGATTACCCATGGCCCGTATTATTACTTTCGGCGAAATCATGCTCCGACTGAAGAGCCCCGCGCTTGAGCGCTTCTTCCAGAGCCCGTCCCTCGAGGCCACCTTCGGCGGCGGCGAGGCCAACGTTGCTGTCTCTCTGGCGAACTACGGCATGGACGCCGCTTTCGTTACCGCTCTGCCGAACAACGCGATCGGCGAGGCCTGCCTGCGCGACGTCCGCTCCTTCGGCGTTGACGTGTCCAACATCAAGATGACCAACGGCCGCATGGGCATCTACTTCCTGGAGACCGGCTCTAACCAGCGCCCCTCCAAGGTCGTCTATGACCGCGCTGACTCCGCCATCGCGACCGCTGCGCTCGATCTCTTCGATTGGGAGAAGATCTTCGCCGGCGCCGACTGGTTCCACATCTCCGGCATCTCTCCGGCCATCTCCGCCTCCGCTGCGGAGCTGTCCATCGCTGCCTGCAAGGCCGCGCAGAAGCTGGGCGTCACCGTTTCCTGCGACCTGAACTACCGCAAGAACCTGTGGAAGTACGGCAAGGAAGCCAAGGAAGTCATGAGCGAGCTGGCGAAGTACATCGACGTCGCCATCGCCAACGAAGAGGACTTCCAGAAGTCCCTGGGCATCACCGCTTCCTCCGACGTTGAGAGCGGCTCCCTCGACCGCGACGTCTACCTCGGCATCGCGAAGAAGGCCATGGAGCTCTACCCGAACATCAAGCGCGTCGCCATCACCCTGCGCGAGTCCAAGAGCGCGGACCGCAACGACTGGGCGGCCTGCATCTACGACGGCAAGGAGTTCTACGTCTCCCGCAAGTACGAGATCACCGATATCGTTGACCGCGTCGGCGGCGGCGACTCCTTCTCCGGCGGCCTGATCTACGGCCTGCTCACCTATGAGAAGCAGAGCGACGCTCTGGAGTTCGCGGTTGCGGCCTCCTGCCTCAAGCACACCATCTCCGGCGACTACAACCGCGTGACCGTCGCGGAAGTCACCTCCCTGATGAAGGGCTCCGGCTCCGGCCGCGTCGAGCGCTAAGCTCCCCCTTCCTTCACGGAATCCGTATCACCGGCTGCGCAGCCCAAAGGCTGCGCAGCCTTTTTTGCGCATACACATCATTGAACAGCATCTGTCAGGTATGGTAAAAACGCTCAAATACCACAACAAACGGAGGATGACCCATCATGAAGAGACTGATCTGCACACTTCTTGCGTTGTTCATGCTTCTGTTCGCTGCGTCTGTCCTCGCCGCCACAGCGTTTGACAGCTACTGCACCTACGCAACCACGCACACCGTGGCCAACCCCTATTTCCCCGAGACCCGTACCGCCGGCGAGATCATGGCCGACGTGGACGGCGCATCCCTGTTTGTCGCCACCACATGGTACAGCCTGCTTCATTACGAAACCACCGTGCTGAATACCCCGATCAACGACACCATGGCCGCCAACATCTACCGCGGTTCCAAGAACGGCCCCGGTGTCATCTGCCTGACCGCCACTTCCGCCGACTCCCCCATCATCAATATCATCTGCGGCAATGCCAAGGGGCAGGCGCATTGGATGGAGATCAATGCGCAGAATGGATCCATGCGCGCATTCGAGATGCCCTACGGCGTGGGCCGCTACGCGACGGATGAGGAGTTCCTCTCCGATTACACCCTGAACAGCTATCTGTATCCCTCCCTCGGCAGCACGATCTATGGCGGCACAGTCCCTGCCGAAGCGCTGAGCATGGCCTACGGGGCGCAGACCAGCACCCTCTATAACTTCTTCGACGCGCTCTACGAAAGAATCCACGGCGCTCTCCCTTCGATTCAGTAAAGCAAACGGCGCCCGCTCCCATTTCAAAACCGCTTCATACCCTTTATTACACCGTCCCCACAGCACGGCTTATTTGCAATATCCCCGCCGAGAGTATAACAGACAGCCCGTCCGTTTTTTGGATTGGGCTGTCTGTTTTTTATATGAATTTCCATACAGAAAAATATTGTCCTGTATTCGCTGAAAGGACAATTGACAGATTCCAGACTTTTCCTTATGATGAAATCGTCTCATAATCTTCTACCCGCTCAAAGGAGGAACCCCATGATGAAGCGCCTGTTCGCCGCCATGCTGGCCCTGTGCATGGTCCTCTGCCTCGGCGCCGCCTCGGCAGAAGCCTACACCGCCGGCACCTACACCGCCTCCAGCCAGGGCATGAAGCCCATGACGCTCGAGGTCACCTTCTCCGACTCTGCGATCACCGAAGTGAAGATCACCGAGCACGGCGAGACTTACGGCATCGGCTACGGCCTTGATGCCGCCCCGGTTGAGGCCATCCCCGCGTGGATCGTTGAGAACCAGTCCCTCGCCGCCGACCTGATCACCGGCGCGACCATCTCCTCCCGTGCGATCATCAACGGCGTCGCCGACGCTGTCGCCCAGGCCGGCGGAGACGCCGAGGCTCTCAAGGCGAAGACCGTCGAGACCGTCATCGAGAATAAGACCCTTGAGTGCGACGTGGTCGTCGCCGGCGCCGGCGCTGCCGGCCTTGGCGCTGCTGTCGCCGCCGTAGAGAACGGCGCGTCCGTCATCCTGCTGGAGAAGCAGGGCGTGACCGGCGGCTCCACTACCCGCTCCGGCGGCTACTTCATCGCGGCCGGCACCTCCCTGCAGAAGGAGCTGGGCATCGAGGACAGCCCCGAGGCCTTCTTCGACTTCTACAAGAAGATCGGCGGCGATCAGATCAACGACGAGAAGGTCATGGACTTCTGCGTGAACTCCGCGGCCTGCTATGAGTGGATCGTCGGCAACGGCGCGAAGTTTGACGGCGTGACCACCGTCCATCCGACCCACACCGAGCTCCGCGTGCACAATTCCCTCGGCGGCCAGTTCATGGGCACCGGCCAGGGCGGCCAGATGACCGCGCCGATGACCAAGGCCTTCACCGATAAGGGCGGCCAGCTGATCTACAACGCCGCCGCGGACAGCCTGATCCTCGACGCCGAGGGCAAGGTTGCCGGCCTGACCGCCACCATGAAGGATGGCAGCACCCTGACCGTCAACGCCAAGGCTGTCGTGCTCGCCACCGGCGGCTACGCCGGCGACAAGGATCTGGTCAACCAGCATCACTTCTGCCAGCCGGCCACCTACTCCGTCCCCACTTCCGTGACGGGCGACGCCGTGAAGATCGTCGAGGCCGTTGACGGCAAGGTCGAGTGGACCGACGCCGCGAACATCTCCATGGTCTCCTTCACCTGCGGCGTGGGCTGCTACGGCGAGGCTGCCGGTATGATCGCCAGCCAGCAGGGCGAGCGCGTCTGCAACGAGTACTGCTACTTCTACACCTACACCGAGGCGCTGCTCAAGGCCGGCTCCGCGTACGGCTGGTACATCACCGACGCCGACGATCCCTTCCCGACCGCGCAGTACGGCCTCATGCTTGAGTCCACCCCGCATGCCGCCACCGCCGCCGAGCTGGCTGAGCTCATCGGCGCTGACGCCGCCACGCTGACCGCCTCCATCGAGCGCTACAACGAGCTCTGCGCCGCCGGCGAGGACAAGGACTTCGGCAAGCCGGTCGAGTACATGAACGCGCTTGACAAGGAGCTCTACGCCATCCAGCTCAGCCCGAGCATCTCCGGCACCTATGGCGGCGTCCTGACCGACGTCGAGTCCCAGGTGATCAACAACGCCGGCGAGGTCGTCCCGGGCCTGTATGCTGCGGGCGAGGCTTCCTTCAACGGTCTGGTCGGCTCCGAGTACCCGGTCTGCGGCACCGCGATCGGCATGGCCTTCTACTTCGGTCAGGTTGCCGGCGAGAACGCCGCTGCCTTCGCGAAGTAATCCTGCTGTCCAACCGCATAGGGCTTCCAGAATAATCAGCTGCACACAAAGAAAACACAGATGGGGCTGCCAAGCATCCTGCTTGGCAGCCCCATCCTATTTCGTTTTCAGCGTTCAGCCCGGTGTATCCGCTGCGCGCTTCCGGCCCGGGCCGGGCAGCTTACTTCGCGTTGGCAGCGTTCTGACCCGCGGTGCGGCCAAAGACGATCGCATCAGCCAGCGCATTGCCGCCGAGGCGGTTGCCGCCATGGATGCCGCCGGTGACTTCGCCGGCAGCGTACAGCGCCGGGATGACATTGCCTTCAGCATCAAGCACCTGCGCTTCGGTATTGATCTCAATGCCGCCCATGGTGTGGTGCACGGTGACGCAGCGCAGGGTGGCGTAGTAAGGAGCGGTATCGAACTTGTAGGTCAGGATGCCGCGGCCCAGCTCGTCCTTGCCGGCGTCAACGCCCGCATTGTAGGTGTTGAGGGTCTCAACCAGCACAGCAGGATCGATATTGATCTGCGCAGCGAGTTCTTCAACAGAGTCAGCCTTGTAGCCATAGCCGAGCATAACGGAATACTCGCCGGCGAGGCTTTCACCAGAGGTGAGCTGCCACATCAGGCCATCGGTCTGCTGCAGCGCAGCCTTGCACAGCTCGTCGCGGCGGGAGTCCTCCGCAATATAGCGCTTGCCTTCGAGATTGACCTGCAGATAGGTCTCAACATCGCCGGAAACAGCGCCGAGGAAGTTGCCGGTCTCGGGGTTGCCCAGCGGGTGCAGCTGGATGTACTCCATGCCCACCAGATTGGCGCCGACAGCCTGCGCCATGACGATGCCGTCGCCGGTCGCGGCGATCGTGTTGGAGCTGCGCACGGACTCATCGAGGGTCGGCCAGATGGTGTTGTATGCCTGACGCATCTCAATGTTGGAGCCGAAGCCGCCGCTGGCGATGATGACGCCCTTCGTCGCTTCCAGCGTGTAGTTCACATTGGCGCTCTCAGCCTTGATACCGCAGGCGCGGCCTTCATTCATCAGAATCTCGGTCGCCTTGGTCTCGTAGAGGATCTCCACGTCAGTGCCCTCAAGGGCGTCAAGCAGAACATGGATGTAGCCTTCGCCGTTGGGCTCGACAGCCTTATGGCTGCGGGGCCAGATGGCGCCGGTCGCAGTGGTGATACCCATGTTGAACTTCATGCCCAGAGACTCCAGCCAGAGCATATTCTCCGTAGCCTCAGAGCACAGCTTGGTAACCAGCTCGAGATTGGCAACCTTGTCGCCGCCTTCATAGGTCTGCTGGATGTGCTGCTCAACGGAGTCTTCCACGCCGGACAGCTGCTGGCGGGTGGGGTCAACGGCGTTGTAGTAGCCGCCGGAGAGCAGCGTGTTGCCGCCGGCAGCCGCCATCTTCTCAACGATGATGACTTTCGCGCCGGCCTTATCGGCCTCAATCGCCGCAGCAAGACCCGCGCCGCCCGCGCCGATAATGACGACGTCGGCGGTCAGGGTTTCGTCGGTCACTTCAACAGCCTTCTCCTCAACAGCGACTTCATAGTCGGCGACATTGAGGCCGGCCTGCGCAATGCAGTCCTTCACAGCGGAAAGGATCGCACCGGAGGTAACAGAGGCGCCTGCAACAGCGTCGATCGCAACGGACTGATTCTCAACGATTGCCGCAGGAATGGTCGCGATCGGCTTATCGCTGATGCCGGTCGTTTCGCTGTGCTCAGTAACATTGACAGCCGTGATCTTGCCGTCTTCGATAGCAACTTCGACCGTGACATTGCCGTTATGGCCTTCGACCGTTGCGGTGTAGGTTTCCGCAACAGCAACGCCGCACAGCATCATGCACAGCGCGAGAACGAGAGCGAGAATTTTCTTCATAGATTCCAATCTCCCTTCAGAATAACATACGGAAGGCAGCGCGCAGCTTTCCGTTTACTATATCATAAACCCTACAGCAGCTGTCGGGTCAAGCGTCTTCAAGCGGAATCCAGAACTCCATGGAGTAATACATGTCCTCATTATTCTCTGCGCCGGTATGCATCACACGGCCAATGATATCGCCGCAGGGGCAATGTCCATGCGTACGCAGGTCTGCAGTCAGCCGCTGCATCCAGAGGCTCAGGTTGTCTTCTCCTCTGGTCTTGCGCTCAAACACAGCAAACGCACAATGCGGATGCGCCGGATACCGCGTGACATACTGGTTTTCCTCCACAGGGAACTGCCCTGCGTACTTTTCTTCCATCAGCATACCGTAGCAGGGATGCGAGAACTCATAGCCTGTTCCCTTCTGCTCAATCAGCGTCAATGACTGGCTGAAGGGCTTCCACTGCGTCCATCGGCTGATCAGCTGATGGCACGCCTTATCCTCAACGATCTCATTGTGCGTACGGAAAGCAAAGCAATACATAGCCGGCCGCGGACGCAGCGCCCAGCTTCCGATGTGCCGGCGGGCATAGAGGAACTCCCCTTCCATATCCCGGATATAGCCAAGGAGAAAGCGCTTTCGGTCAATCTCCTTCTCCAGCGCGTCCGCTTTGGCATGATACGCCTCAGAAAGCATAGCCATGTCCTCCTGCCTCAGGAGCTCTGCGATCTCCTCCAGGGAGAATCCGCATTGCGCATACGTCTTGATGCGGAGGAATCGGTTCAGATCAATCGGCTCGTACAGACGATAGCCATTCTGCGCGCTGCGTGTCGGAGAAATCAGCCCGCGATCCTCAAAAAAGCGCAGCGCGGAAATACTCAGACCCAGCATGGAAGCAATTTCGCCAACCCTGTATTTCATAAACAGACAACCTCTCTTTTCATTCCTGTTCAGTCATGCATCCGGCCCGCTCGGCCTCGTCAGGCTGATAATCCGCCGGGCAAGATCCCGCGGCGGGCAGGGATACCCCTCCCGGATCCATGCGCAGACCAGCGTGAACGCCCCGCCAATGTGATACAGCAGATCATACTGATCCGCCATACTGGCGCCCTGCGGATACTGCCGGTTCAGAAAATGGATGATCATGTTCCGCTCGAAGCGCAGCGCGTCGTCGCTGCGCAGGAACAGCATGAATCTGTTATCCTGCTGACAGGTATGCACCAGAAAATCGGTGAACACATCCTCATCCGTAATCCGCTGTTGATGCGGCCTGAGCTGCAGATATGCCTCCATATCCCGGAACAACCCGCTGTACAGATCGTCAAGCAGATGCTCCACCGTATCATAATGCGCATAGAACGTGGATCGGTTGAGCCGGCATGCCCTGCACAGTTCTGTGACCGTGATGCTCCGTATGGGTTTTGTCCGCATGAGGCCGAGCATCGTTTCCCTCAGCGTCTGCCTGCTCTTCTGTCTTGCATTCTCGTAAATCATCATGAATCTCCTGTTTGTGGCCAACAATCGTTTGATTTCCAACAGTTATCGTTATTTGTTGATTGATAGAATTGTATCATATTGCTATACTAATGGCAATGCGTAAATCCGCATCATTTTTCCGAAAGGATGATTCTATATGAAACTTGCAAACAAGAGCATCGTTGTCACCGGCGCTTCCTCCGGCATGGGCAAGGCCATCGTCGAGCTGTTCGTCAAGGAAGGCGCGAATGTCGTCGCTGTCGCCCGCCGCGCTGAGCGCCTCGCCGCGCTGGCCGAGAGCCTGCAGGGTGAAGCCGGCAAGATGATCCCCTTCACGGGCGACGTCTCCAAGCGCGAGGACTGTGAGGCCATGATCGACCTCGCCGTCAAGGAGTTCGGCAAGCTGGACGTGCTCATCAACAACGCCGGCGTGATGGACGATATGGCGCCCATCGCCGAGGCCTCCGATGAGAAGTACGAGTATGTCATGAAGATCAATGTCTATGGCCCGATGGCTGCGATGCGCAAGGCCTGCCAGGTCTTCCTCGCGCAGGGCAACGGCGGCAACATCATCAACGTGTCCTCCATCGGCTCCATGCATCAGGCCGCCGGCCCGGTGTACGGCGCCTCCAAGGCCGCGCTCAACGCGATGAGCAAGAACACCGCCTTCATGTACATGAAGGAAGGCATCCGCTGCAACGTCATCGCCCCGGGCGGCATCAAGACCGAGATCGGCGCTGCGATGGGCATGCCGAACATGACCGGCTACAGCAAGATCAGCGGCGTGCTGGGCCTGGCCCCGGCGCAGGGCGAGGCGATGGATATCGCCAAGGCCGCGCTCTTCCTCGCCAGCGACGACTCCGCGTACATCAGCGGCGTCGTGCTGCCGGTGGACGGCGGCTGGATCGCATTCTGATATCCGCAAAAGCAAAGGGACTGCATCTGCAGTCCCTTTTTCTGTTCAGTTATTGGCCGCGCTTATGCCGCTGCGCTCTTCTTCCCCCGCAGGCGCGCAATGCCCAGCAGGATCACAACCGGGAAAACGATCGCCGCCAGCAGGCCCGTCTTGAGGTTATCGCCATTCATATTCGCGATCATGCCCACGACCGTCGGGCCCGCGCTGCAGCCGACGTCGCCCGCCAGTGCCATCAGCGCATACATCGCCGTACCCGCCGCCGGCAGCTTCATCGCAGCGACGGAGAACGTGCCCGGCCAGAAGATGCCCACCGAGAAGCCGCACACCGCGCAGCCGATCAGGCCCATGACCGGGCTGCCGGCAAACACCGCCACCAGATAGCAGCCGATGCACAGCGCCGCGCTGAGGATCATCATCCTCTGCAGCGGGATCTTATCGCTGTATTTGCCATAGATCGCACGGGCCGTGCCCATCAGGATCGCAAAGGTGCAGGGGCCGGCGAGATCGCCGATCGTCTTGCTGACGCTGAGCGCAGACTCCGCAAAGGCCGAGGACCACTGACTCATCGCCTGCTCGGATGCGCCGGCGCAGACCATAATCACCATCAGCAGCCAGAAGACCTTCTGCTTCAGCAGGCTGCCAAGGGGCATCTGATCCTCCTCGGCGACAATGGTATAGATCGGCACACGCATGAAATAGAAGATGTTAAACACCGGCACGGCGGCAAACACAAATGCCAGCACGCGCCAGCTCTGCACGCCGAACGCCGCAAAGAACGCAGTAGAAAGCAGCACCACGCCCACATGCCCCCAGCAATAGAAGGAATGCAGCAGGCTCATCGCCGCCTCCTTCTTCTCCGTCGGGCAGGCCTCGACGATCGGGCTGATCAGCACCTCGATGATGCCGCCGCCGATCGCATAGAGCACAACGGAGAGCATCAGCCCCGCATAGGCGTTCGCCGCGCTCATCGTGAATACCGCCATGCCGCAAAGGCCCGCCGCGGCAAAGACATGCGCGGCGACGACGCAGGGGCGATACCCGATCCTGTCCACAACCTTCGTGGCAATCAGATCGACCAGCAGCTGCACAGCAAAATTGATCGTGGTGATCAGCGTGATCTGGTCAAGCGTCAGGCTGAAATCCCGCGCAAAAGTCAGGAACAGCAGCGGCGCAAAGTTATTGACGATGGCCTGCGTGATGTAGCCAAGGTAGCTGGCATAGATCGTATGCGCATAGTTGGTCAGGCGTTTCATAGGTCCTCCTGAATCTTCAGCTGTGCCGAAGTCAATCAAAATCGCCCTCATCATATCATCATGCAGGCAAAATGTACATCCCTGAATTCACAAAAAACAAGATACCGCCTCCGGGATCCGGTTCCCCTGCGCCGTTCGCCGGAGGAAAACAGCAGACCGGCAATCGCCGGCCTGCTGCAGATTATCCGTTTTTCCTCGGCCTGACGGGCGCATCCTGTATGCGCCGCCTGCCGGCGGGCTTCGTCTTCTCCTTCTTCTCATACGGCTCCACCAGTCTGCGGCGGATGATATCCTCGCGGGCGACGGAATAGCCGAAGAACCCGATCGGCCTGTCACGAAGAGCAAAGTACTCGCCGTGCGCATAGCTGATCAATTCAAAATCGCTCATGCGCAGGCTGCCATCCTCCCTGAACAGGGAATCGCGGACGTAGACCTGCTCCACCTTCGCCATGAACATATCATGCGAGCCGAGCTCGATCACGCGATCCACCCGGCAGCAGAGGAACAGCGGCGCCTCCGCCAGAGCAGGCGCGCCAAAGCCCTCGACCTCAAAGGCATGCAACCCGAGATCAGCGAACTTATCCGTATCCCGTCCGCTCTTCACGCCGCAGTAATCGGTCGCGCGGCAGAGCGGCTCATTCGTCAGGTTGATGCAGAACACGCCGGACTGCGACACCTGCGCATGGGAATGGCGCTCCTTGCGGATGGAGACATAGACCATCGGCGGGTCAGAATTGACCACGCCCGTCCAGCCGATGGTGATCATATTGTTCCGGTCATAGCCGGGCTCCGTCCCGCGGCAGGACACCAGCACCGCAGGCAGCGGGGAGAGGAAGGTCGTCGCGCCGATCGCGCGGAAAGCCTGATCCGCCATGGTCATCATCCTCTCTCTGCATCACGCGCCACAGGCGATACGCAGAATCTCTTCAATCTGCGGCGGGAGCAGCTCGACAAAGTGACCGGTCTTGCCGTTGACGACATTCGCAGCCAGCGCGGGGATATCCTCCGCCTTGCCGCCGACAGCCTCGAAGGTCACCGGCATACCAAGGGAGACGAAGAACGCCTTCATCGCCTCGATGCCCTCAAGGGCAACCTGCGCCTCGTCCTTGCCCGCGGCATCCACACCCCAGACGCGGACGGCGAACTGCGCAAAGCGCGCCGTGTCGTGCTGATACACATACTTCATCCATGCGGGGAAGACCACGGCAAGGCTCGCGCCATGCGCACAGTCGTACTTTGCGGAGAGCTCATGGCCGATCTGATGGCTGGCCCAGTCCTGCTCACGGCCCACGCCGACGGAATTATTGTGCGCAAGCATGCCCGCCCACATCAGCGTCGCATGAGACTCATAGTCCTGCGCATCCGCCATCGCCTTTGGCGCAGCCTCGACGATGGAGAGCATCAGCGCCTCAGCCATGCGGTCGGTGAGGGCGACGTCCTTCGTGTTGGTGAAGTAGCGCTCCATGATATGCGCGAGCATATCCGTCGCGCCGCAGGCCAGCTGATAGCGCGGGAGGGTGAAGGTCAGCTCCGGATTCATCACCGCAAAGCGCGGACGATGGAACTCCGTGGAAAGGCCGCGCTTGAGGTTGCCTTCGATCTTCGTGATGACGGCGGAGTTGCTGCCCTCGCTGCCCGCTGCCGGGATCGTCAGCACGCAGCCATGCGGCAGCGCGCGCTCAACCTTTGCCTTGCCGCAGTAGAAATCCCAGAAATCGCCGTCATACGGCACGGCGTCCGCAATGGCCTTCGCCGTATCGATCGCCGAACCGCCGCCCACAGCCAGCAGGAAATCAAGCCCGCGCTCGCGGCAGATGCGTACGCCCTCGTACACCAGATCGCTGCGGGGATTCGGCTTCACACCGCCCAGCTCCGCATGCGGCACGCCGGCCGCATCCAGCGAAGCCAGCACCTGCGCAAGCAGACCGCTGCGCACCACGCTGCCGCCGCCATAGACGACCAGCGCAGCCGTGCCGCCCGCCTCGCGCACAAGGCTGCCGACCTTATGCTGCGTGTCGCGGCCAAAGACAAACTTCGTCGGGGAACAGAATTCAAAATTCAGCATGTTCTCGTCCTCCTGAATTGATTTTCCATCATTCATTGATCCGGCCGCTGCCGCAGCCTATAGGATCATGATACATGCGCCGGCGGAGAAAAGCAACAAAAAGTTGCCCGTTTTGCAGACCAATGAAATATTCAGCACGGCGCCGGCGTCATATGATACAGAAGAAGGCGCCGCGCACCGCGTCCCGTGGTTGCAGCCAAAGCCAAAACATGATAAGATGATGCTGTAGAATGCCGTTCCACGCGATGCGGCACACAGCGCTCAGATCTCGGAGGGATGATCCATGAACAAACATATCCTCAATCCGCATACGCTGCGCAGATTCGCTGCGCTACTCCTCGCGCTCCTGTTGTGCGCTGCCGGCGCCTCGGCGGAGGCCCTGCCCGCTGCGGCCACGCCCGACGAAGCGCAGAAGGAGACGGTCAGTCAGTTCAGCATGAGCGTCAGCCAGAGCGATGGGAAGATCACCGCTGTAATCTCCGGCGCAAGCAGCCGTGAAATCGAGGTCACGATCCTGCGCGACGGTGCAAAGGCCGCAGTCCTGTCGCTGATCGGCAGCGGCTCCGTCACCTCCGGCGTGCTCGAGGCCGGCGTGTATAATGTGCAGGCGGCCTATGTCACGCCTGCGGAAGGCGTCTCTTCCGTGACGAAGACAATCGAGATCCCCGTCAGGAACACGCCGACGCCCACAGCCGCCCCCACTGCATCGCCGACCCCCACGCCCACCGCGACGCCCGGCCCGACGGTCAGCAGGATCGAGGCGCGCGCCGACGTCGGCAGCAGCTATATCACCATCACCGTCCTGCGCGCGGACAACTGGCCGCTGTATGCCGCCGTCGGCAGCAGTGTCAAGGAGATCGTGAACGGGCAGGCGCGCTTTGACAATCTCGCCGCCGGCAGCTACGATGTCGAGGTGGACTACATCACGCCCGTGCCCGGCGTATCTCCGTACCGCACGACGGTTACTGTCGGCGCCTCCGCAACACCCACGCCCCCGCCCGCCAATCAGGGGATCACCATCACTCTCGTGCTCGGCGGCGAAAATCAGCTGGTCGTCTGCGGCACGGCCCGCGCCAATTCCGACGTCACCCTGTCCACCAAGCCCGCGTCCGAGACGCCCGTCATCCGCGCGGACGCCTCCGGCTCCTTCGCCGCGGTGATCCGCTGCGCGCCCGGCACCTACACCGGCGTCTATGCGCAGTACGGCAGCGACAAATCCACAAGGGCGAGAAAGATCGGCAGCTTCGTCGTCACGCCTTCCGCGACGCCCACGCCGCAGCCCACCCCGACCCCGACGCCCGGGATTGAGGAGAAGCCGCCGCTGACGGTCGAGCCCATCTACAGCAGCACGCTCAAGGTCTATGCCCGTTCCAAGCCCGGTACGCTGGTCAATCTCGGCGTACAGGGCTACGGCCAGACCGTCACCGCCGACGCCAACGGCTACCTCGTCTACAGCCTCCCGCAGACCTATCCCAACGGCACGGTCGTCACCTTCACCGTCTTCTACGGCAAGGACAACACACTGTCCTATCCTTTCAAGGTCACCGTCGGCGCAAAGAGCAATTACCGCACGCTGTACAAGGGCTGCTACGGCGAAGACGTCCTCATGCTGACCGAGCGGCTGCAGCAGCTGGGCTACCCCATCACGCCGTCGATGACCTATACGGTCGATACCGCCGAGGTTGTGCGCATGTTCCAGCGCAGGAACGGCCTGACTGTCGACGGCCTCGCCGGCAAGAAGACGCAGACCGCGCTCTACTCCATCAATGCTATCGGCATGGAACCGCCGCAGGACGACAACAACTACGTCATTCTGCGCCGCAGCACACGCTACAATGCCGCGGTCGTACCGCTGCAGAGGCGGCTGCGCGAGCTGGGCTATCCCGTGGGCAAGGCAGACGGCTATTTCGGCAGCCAGACCTACCGCGCCGTCCTTTATTTCCAGCGCGTCAACGGCCTGAGCCCCGCTAACGGCATCGCTACCCCCGCCATGCAGAGCCTGCTCTATTCCTCCGATGCTCTGCGCTATGACGGCGGCAAGGCGCCCGACCCCGACACCGGCTATCGCCTGCTGTACTGGGGCAGCAAGGGCGAACAGGTCCGCCGCCTGCAGAACGCACTGCTCGCCGCAGGCTACAAGCAGGTACGCGTCGCCGACGGCATCTTCGGTCAGTGGACGTATGAAGCGGTCGTCGCCTTCCAGAAGGATCACGGCCTGCTGGTGGACGGCATCGCCGGCAAGCAGACGCAGAACGCACTCTACGGCACCAACTACTGATTTTACCCCGCGCGGCGGCTCATGCCGCCGCGCTTTTTCCTTCTGACATAAGGAGGCAACCATCATGAAGAAACTCTCCGTGCTGCTGATCCTCGGACTCCTGCTGCCGCTGTACGCCTGCGCCGCAGCCGAGCCCCTGCGCGTCGACTTCTACGACGTGGGCAAGGCGGACGCCATGCTCATCACCACGCCCGCAGGCTCACACATCCTCATTGACACCGGAACCAACAAGAACGGAAAAGACCTCGTCAAGCGGTTTCAGGAGGAGGGCATCGGCCCGATCGACCTGATGATCATCACCCACTACGACAAGGACCACGTCGGCGGCGCAGACAAGATCATCGAGGACGTCGGCGTGCGGCATGTGGTCATGCCTGTCTATGACAAGGAGAGTAAGCAGTACGAGCAGTTTGTCGAGGCGATCGGCGAGCATGCCATCCCCTCCACGCAGCTGATCACAGCACACGAGACCACGCTGACTGTCGACGGCGTCACGCTGCGCATCTCCGCCGCCCACAAAAGCAGTTACGGCAAGGACGAGGAGAATGACTTCTCCCTCTGCGTGCGCATGACACACGGCAATACGCGTTTCCTCTTCCCGGGGGACGCAGAAACGCCGCGCCAGCGCGAGCTGATCGCCGAAGGGGATCTTGCCTGCGATGTGCTGAAGGTTCCCTACCACGGCCGGCTGACCGACGCCAGCCAGGATTTCCTCTCTGCCGCTGCACCGCAGATCGCCTTTATCCCCGACAGCGAGGATGACCCTTCGCATGAGCTGATTCACGCGATGCTGACCGCGCTGGGCGCAAAGATCCACAGCGCGCAGCAGGGCGATCTGACCGTGCTGTCGGACGGCGCAAGGGTATGGACGGAATAAAGCCGCACAGTAATTAGATATTCATCAAATCAGATATTGACATGTGCAGATACCCGTGGTATTATCTGTTTAGATGATCATCTAATTATCTATCGAACGGAGGGGATTCCCCTATGTCCGCATTTCTGAGCTGGCTGGACGGCGCCGTCGCCGCGCTTGAGGCGCAGGCGCGGGAGCTGCGCGCATCCGGCTGCAAGGACGAGTCCGACCTCGTCCGTATCCGCATCAACATCCATCAGATCGCAAGGACACTCTATCTCGTCTGCCGGCGCAGCGGGTACGGCAGCGATTTCCGCGCCGCCTATCTGGCGAAGCTCGACGCGCTGATTCCCCCGTGGACAGCTGCACGCAGCCTCGCCGTGGAGCATGACGACCCATGCCGCGTGATCATTGAGGATATCAAGCTCGACACCCTGCGGATGCTGCGCATCCGATACCTAGAAACGGAGTGAACCCCCATGCAGGAAGCAGACACCATCCGCCTGTTCAAGTGCCTCGCCGACAAATCCCGGCTGCAGATCCTCAAGTCGCTGATGAAGGAGGACATGTACGTCGAGCGTCTGGCAGAGCGCCTTTCCCTTACCCCTGCGACAATCTCCTTCCACCTCAGGAAGCTCGAGGAGGCCGGGGCCGTCGCCTCCCGCAGGGAGCAGTACTACACCATGTACAGCCTGCAGCGCGCAGTCTTCCATACGCGCATCCTCGATATCATCAGCGAGGAATCCGCCGAGGCCGGCGTGCAGGCGCAGCGCGACGCAGAATACCGGGAGAAGATCCTCAAGACCTTCTTCGTCTACGGAAAGCTGACGTCCATCCCCGCCCAGAGGAAAAAGCGCCGCATCTGTCTGGAAGAGATCGCCCTCAGCTTTGACGCCGGGCGCAGCTATGACGAACATGAGGTGAACGAGATCATCGAGCGCTTCCACCCGGATTACTGCACCATCCGCCGCGAGATGATCGCAGAAGGCATCATGACGCGCAGCGGCAGCACATACGCTAAATGCGAATAAGGCTGCTGTCATGCGGCGCACATATGCACAACGCCCCGGCCTCTCATGCAGAGAAGCCGGGGCGTATTGTATTCAGATTCTGCGCTCAGAGCGCCTTCTTCGCATAGGGGCAGTATGTCAGATAGGCCAGCAGCAGGGTCGACGTATCCGGCAGGGAGAGGCAAAGCACCGGCGGGCAGCCATGCCTGTTCGCCGCCTCCAGCGGCTGGGAGAGCAGGAACAGGCCGCTTCCCTCCACCGTCCTTCGCCCGTAGCAGAAGCGTACCTCGCTCCACGGCAGATACAGCCCGCGTCCTGCGCTGACGCCCTCCTCGCTGATGCAGGGACAGGTGGTCGCCGCAGTGCGCACGCGCGCCATGAGCATGCTGCCCGCACAGCACAGCAGCATCGCAGCCGCCGTCCATCCCCACGCCGCGAAGGCGTCATGCACAGACGCAGCGCGCAGCGCCATCAGCATCGCCATGCCAAACGCCGCCAGCGCAGGCGGGACCATCACCAGCAGCTGCACAGCGGCCTGCTGCCAGAGCGGGCGCTGGCGCATGGTTCTCGCCGGCATGCCCGCGCCGCTTGTGCAGACCTTGTAAGGGCAGTTCATCTCAATGGCCGCCTCCAGCCTGTCCGTCAGCGGCACGACAAAGCCCCAGTCACCGCAGCGCGGCGCATGATGCAGCAGATTCAGAAAATCCGACGCGCCGCCATACATGCCATATAGATAGCGCCGGCTGCTGTTGCAGCGCAGCACGCCCAGCGCACGCAGATCCTGCCATGGCGTGCGCCGCACGCGCAGCAGAAAGCCCACGCCCACGCCATCCGCATCGACGAAGAAGCGGCAGGAGAGCAGCGCCACACAGAGCAGCAGCAGCAGCAGCGTCACCGCCAGCAGCACACGCGCCCAGCCGATCATCTGCTGTGCGAGGAGGTAATCCCGCGCCAGCGCGCATGCGACCGCGCCAACGCACGCGCTGACGGTCAGCCCCTTATAGCGGAGCACACGGACCACGGCATTCCCTCCTTCCTGAAAGGCAGAAAAGAAGGAGCCGTCATGCCTTCATACGGCTCCTTCTGAGGTATCGGGTGAAACGGGATTACGGGTTGCTCGGCGGGAGAGTCGCCTGCGGAGCGGGGGATTCGCCCTGCTCCTCAAAGCCATAGCCCTCCTGCGTGCCGGGGAGCTCGTCCACCAGTACGATCTGCTCCTGCTCCTCCTGCTGGGCCTCGGCAGCGGCAGCAGCGGCGGCGGCAGCCTTTGCCTCAGCCTCCTCGCGGATGCGCTGCGCGGCGAGCACCGCAGCGGCGGTCACCGGCTGACGGCCGGACTCGGCCACGCTCAGCGCCTTCTCCATCACCGGATACGGGCAGGCGCTCTCGACCTTGGTGTCACGGTATGCATTGGAAGAGGTGTGGCGGCCATTGCGCATCTCCACATGCGTGTAGGCAGAGCCGGAATTCTTGTCGCCCTCAACGGCGATCACGGTGCCCGCCTCGATCTTGTCGCCGCGGCGGACCTCAATCTCCTCGCAGTGCAGGTAGAGCAGGGTCACGTCGTACTCCTCGTTGTAGACGCCGACAGTGCCGTTGCTGTCGCCGGCGCGGGTGACCTCGCCGCCGAGAATCGCATGCAGCTTCGCGCCCGGCTCATGCTTAAAGTCAATACCCTCGTGGATGCCGGAGAAGCCCACGCGGCCCGCCTTGTCGCGGATGCGCTCGCAGTACTGGCCGTAGAACATCGCCGTCTCGCCATAGTCGCCGCCATAGAGGCTCTCGCGCATGGCGTCAGTGATATCCAGCACGATAGAGGCCACGGCATAGCCGCCGTCCTCATCAATGGCGATGTAGTCCATCGGCACCACGTCGGCAAACGGCGTCATGTAATACTCGCCATGGTTGTAGGCGTATACATTATCATAGTAGGTGACCGTACGGCCGCGGGTATAGCGGTATCTGTTGACAAACCAGCGGTACTCGGTCGTCAGCTGAGGCTCATCCGCCTGCGCCGCAGAGCCCGCCGCGGCAGCCGCGTCGCCAGCGGAAGGCGTAGCGCCCGGCTGAGCAGCCTCAGCGAACGCCGTCACAGAAAACAGCAGGCTCACAAGCGCGAGCAAAACAGCCAGTGTCTTTTTCATTGTCGTATCCTCCGAATCCGGACGCCGCACAGACGGCAATCCCAGGTAACAGTGTCTCTGTTCATTATACCAGACGCAAATGAAAACTCAAGTATTTTTTGGCAGACGAACCGTATATTTCCATATAATTCGGCGCAGTTTTGGGCACGCGCATGGTATAATCATCAGAGACACCATCATCCGAAAGGAGCATGCACGATGAGCAAACGGACGGCGTGGGCGCTGTGCGCTGGATGGATGCTGCTGATCTTCGCCATGTCCGCTGCGCCGGGGGAGGTATCCTCCGGGCAGAGC
This sequence comes from Clostridia bacterium, assembly GCA_017938795.1. Taxonomy (GTDB): domain Bacteria; phylum Bacillota; class Clostridia; order Christensenellales; family Aristaeellaceae; genus Ventricola. Next base: position 6,444 of record JAGBAV010000060.1, on the reverse strand, counting down.
GGTCTGCTGATCCGGCTGCTGGCCGGGGCTGTCCGCGCAGTCACGGGATATACACCTGACGCCCCTGCACTGGCAGCCGCAGAGCTGCTGCTGCGCAAGGGCGCGCATATGGCGGAATACGGCGTGCTGATGCTGCTGTGCATGAATGCCTTCCGCGTCAGCGGATCCCATCGTCCCGGTCTGCATGCTCTGCTGCTGTGCGCCGCCTACGCCGCCGGGGACGAACTGCATCAGGCCTTCGTGCCGGGCCGCGGGCCAAGCCCGATCGACGTGCTGATCGACACGGCGGGCGCTGCGGCGGCATGGGCGGCCGCCCGGCTATGTGCCCGCATCGGGCGCTGCGGCGCAAAATCGCCTTGACCATGCCATGCAATTATGAGACAATAGACACAGCAACGACCACCACAATATCCGCAACCGGAGGATACCTGCATGTACATCACCTACGACGACAGCCTTCGCTGCTTCCATCTGTGCAATGACCGCGTCAGCTATATCTTCCGCCTTGCCGGCGGCAGATACCCGCTGCATGTCTACTGGGGTCCGCGTGTGCGCCGCATCCGCGACGACCTGCTTACCCGCCTGTCCCCCTACAACTACAACGACGACACCTTCTCCCTGCATGAGACGCCGCTGGACGTTCTGCCGCAGGAATGCCCGGTCTTTGGCGGCGGCGACATGCGCGAGGGCATGCTCGACGTTATCCATGCCGACGGCACCCGCATGCTGGACCTGCAGTATGCCGCCTACCGCATTGAGGAGGGCAAGGCGCCGCTGCCCGGCATGCCGTCCGCGCGCGGCGAGGGCGCAAAGACGCTCGTGCTCACCCTGCGCGATGCGCTCAGCGCGCTTGAGGTCGAGCTGCACTACACCATCTGGCCCGATATGGACATCATCGCGCGCCACATGCGCGTGACCAACGGCGGCAGCGCGAACGTGCTCATCGAGCGCGCACTGAGCGCCTGCGTCGACTTTGAGAAGCCCGGCCTCTCCCTGACCACGCTCAGCGGCGCATGGGCCCGCGAGCGCCAGATGTATACCCGCCCCGTCGTACCGGGTGATCAGGGGACATCCACCTGCCGCGGCGCATCCAGCGTGCAGACCAGCCCGTTCATGGCCCTCTCCACGATGGGCACGGACGAGGCCTGCGGCGAGGTATTCGCCTTTGCCCTGTGCTATTCCGGCAGCTTCACCGCCTCCGTCACGATGGATCAGCACTACCTGACCCGCGCGATGCTGGGCATCAATCCGTTCAACTTCAGCTGGGATCTCGCCCCGGGCAGCACCTTCGTCACGCCGGAGGCCTATCTGTGCTATTCCAGCGAAGGCTTCGGCGGGATGAGCCGCCAGTTCCATACGCTGGTGCACGAGCATATCACCAACAGTAAATACGCGAAGACCGAGCGCCCGATCCTGTGCAACAACTGGGAGGCGACATATTTCGGCTTCAACGAGGAAAAGCTGCTCGCCCTCGCCTCCCGCGCAAAGGACGCGGATATCGACCTCTTCGTGCTTGACGACGGCTGGTTTGGCCATCGCGATTCGGACAACTCCTCTCTGGGCGACTGGTACGACGATACGCGCAAGCTGCCCGGCGGCCTCGCCTCGCTGAGCGAAAAGATCCATGCGATGGGGCTGAAGTTCGGCCTGTGGGTCGAGCCGGAGATGATCTCGCCGGATTCCGATCTCTACCGCGCGCATCCCGACTGGTGCATCCACGCGGGCGACTACCCGCGCATCGAGGCCCGCAATCAGCTGGTGCTCGACCTCTCCCGTCAGGACGTGCGCGACTACATGGTGGGGACCATCAGCGACGCGCTGCGCAGGGGCAATGTCGACTATGTCAAGTGGGACATGAACCGCAACATCAACTGCTGGGGCAGCGCCCGGCTGGACGCCGCGCACCAGCGCGAGCTCGGCCATCGCTATATCCTCGGCCTGTACGACATGATGGGCCGCATCGTCCGCCAGTTCCCCGACGTGCTCTTTGAGTCCTGCGCGGGCGGCGGCGGCCGCTTTGATCTCGCGCTGATGACCATGATGCCGCAGGCGTGGACCTCCGACGACACCGACGCGTGGATGCGCTGCCGCATCCAGTACGGCACGTCGCTGGTCTTCCCGCCGTCCGTGATGGGCGCGCATGTCTCCGCTGTGCCGAACCACCAGACCCACCGCAGCACTCCGCTGGAGACCCGCGCTGCCGTCGCGATGGGCGGTACCTTCGGCTATGAGCTGGACCTGACCAAGCTCCCGCAGGAGGAGATCGACCAGATCCGCGGGATCAACGCCCGCGTCCGCTCCATGCAGAAGCTGCTGCTCTACGGCACGTTCTACCGTCTGCGCTCGCCGTTCAATGGCAACGACTGCGCATGGATGAGCGTATCAGAGGATAAGCGCGAGGCTGTCGTCACGCATGTCAATGCGCAGGCCTGCCCGCACACCAAGCCCATGCCGCTGCGCCTTGCCGGCCTTGATCCCGAGCTGGATTATGTGGACGTCGACTCCGGCCGTATCTACGGCGGCGACGAGCTGATGTACCACGGCATGCCGCTGCGCAAGATCGATCAGGGCGACTACCTGACCACGCAGGTTGTGCTGCGCGCGCTGTAAATGCATACCCGTCCCCCTCGGCTGCGAGGGGGATTTTATCTTCCGGCAGGTCAAGCCCAAAATGAAGAAGAAGGAGATGCTCCCGTCATGGGAACATCTCCTTCTTATCCGAATTATGCTTCTGTCACTCGCCGGCGACGCTCAGGCCGGAAACCAGCACGGACGGGCAGCCGACGGGCGAGCCCTCGAAGACGAGATCGCTGCCGACAGCGAGGACGTCCTTGAGCAGCTGGTAGAAGTTGCCCGCGACGGTGAACTGCTCCACCGGGCGCACGATCTTTCCGTCCTTCACCTCAAAGCCGCGGGAGAGCAGCGAGAAATCGCCGCTGATCGGATTCGCGCCGGCATGCAGGCCGGACACATCCGTCAGATACAGGCCGTCGCCCATCTGCGCGAGCAGGCTGTCAAGCGCCTCCGTACCGGGCACGATGAAGAAATTGGACGGAGCGACGCGGCCGCCGCCTGCGGCATTGCCCGTGGTCACGGTGCCGGCCTTCTTCGCCGTCTTGCGGTTATGCAGCAGCGTACGCAGCACGCCATTCTCAATGACGTTCTTCGTGCGGGTCGCCGCGCCCTCGTGATCGAACGGGCTGCTGGCCATGCCCCATGGCATCAGCGGATCGTCCGTCAGTGTGACGCAGGAGCTGGCAATCGTCTCCCCCTCGCGCCCGGCAAGCAGGGAGAGGCCCTTCTGCGCATTATCCGCGGAGAACACACCGGAGAACGTGGAGAGCAGATCCGCCATTGTGCCGCCCCGGATCACGACGGGCGTCATGCCGCTCTTCATGCGGCCCGCGCCCAGCTGGGAGAGCGCATCCTCCTGGCAGCCGACAGCGATCGTCTCCGCATTCACATCGTCCATGCCATAGCCCCAGAGGAGCTTGAAGCCCGTGGCGGCGTGCCCGTCCTCCTTCGCCAGCGCGCTGGTATAGGCGTAGATCATATTGCTCGTGTGCGAGAGGTCAAGACCCAGTGTGTTTCTGAGGAAGAAGGTCTCCTTCGCGCTGCGGACCATGGACATATTCGGCTTGATGCGCGCGTCCGCCGCCTGCATGCGCCTGTCGATATCCGCCGCCAGCGCGATCTTCGCCTCCGCGGGCACGGCGTCCAGCGCCTCGCTGTAATTACACACGGTCTCGTAATGATCATCAGGCGGCAGGATATCGTCCTGCTCATCCGTCTCAATCAGGGAAGCGCTCTCCATCACGCCGCGGATGAGCAGATCAATGCTCTCCTCATCAAGAGCCTGCGTGGAGGACGTGCCGATGCGCTCACCCACACGCCCGCGCAGCATGAGGCTCACGCGCTCGGAGACGTTGTAGTCCTCCAGCGCGCCGGCGCGCATGCTCGCGCCGAACGACTCGCTGCTGCTGTAGCTGATTTCCGCCGGGGCGATGCCGGCTGCCTTCGCCGCCTCAAAGACGCGGGCGGCAAACGTTGAAATATTCATTTCCATATGCCAAGCCTCACTTTCCGCCGACGGTCAGCCTGCTGACGCGGATGGTCGGCTGGCCGACGTTCGTGGGCACGCTGCCGCTCTTGGAGCCGCACATGCCCTGACCCATCGTCATCTCGCGCCCGACACGGTCGATGCGCATCAGGATCTCGCTTCCCTTGCCGATCAGCGACGCGCCGCGCACGGGCGAGTCGATCCTGCCGTCCTTGACGAGGTAGCCCTCCTGCACAGCGAAATTGAATTCGCCCGTCGCCGGGTTGACGCTGCCGCCGCCCATCTTCGCGGCGTAGAGGCCGTCGCCCATCGTGCGCAGCATCTCCTCCTCGTCGTCCTGACCGGGCGCGATGAAGGTATTGCGCATGCGGCTCGTCGGCGCATAAGCGTAGCTCTCGCGCCTGCCGCTGCCGGTGGGCGCCATGCCCATCTTCAGGCCGTTGAGGCGGTCGATCATATAATTCTTCAGGACGCCGTTCTCGATGAGCACAAGGCGGGTGGTCGGCGTGCCCTCGTCGTCGATATTCAGGCTGCCCCATTCGTTGGGCATCGTGCCGTCGTCGATCGCGGTGACGCAGGGCGCGGCAATCTGCTGGCCGAGCTTGCCGGCGAATTCGCTCATCCCCGGCTCCACGCTCGTCGCCTCCAGCGAATGGCCGCAGGCCTCATGGAAGATGACGCCGCCGAACGCGCCGGCGATGACAATCGGCATCTCGCCCGCGCTGCAGTACGGCGCGGTGAGCATCGTCACAGCAGACTTCGCCGCGCTGCGGCCCACGGTCTCGGGATCAACGCGGTCGCGGAAGAGCTCAAAGCCCATCATCGCGCCCGGGTTCTCGGAGCCGGTCTGGTTCTCCGCGCCGCTGCTGGCGACGGCGGAGCAGGTCAGCCGTGTATACACGCGGGTATCCCCGGTATACAGCCCCTCGCTGTTGGCGATAATCACATGCTGCTCGCGGGAGAGGAAGCCCGCATTCACCTGCGAGATCGACGGCGAGACCGCCCTCGCCGCGCTGTCTGCCGCGCGCAGGATCTGCGCGCGCTCATCCGCCGGGACATCCAGCACGCGGCGCTCAATGCGGTGCGCGTTGGGCGTGACCCGCTCGGCAAGCACGACGTCCCTGCCGCTGCCGCGCGTATCGGTGACGGCCGCCGCCGCGCGCTCCGCCGTACGCAGCAGACCCTCGCGCGAGACGTCGCATGTATAGACATAGATGGAGCGCAGACCGTCATACACGCGGACGCCCGCGCCGCGCGGGCGGGACATCGCGGCATTCTCAATGCGGCCCGAGCGCATCACCATGCTGAAATTCCTGCTGTCCTCAAAGAAAATCTCTGCGAATGTGCCTCCGCGCGACAGCGCACGGCCCAGCACCTCCTGACAGACTGACATCGAAAGCATGCTCTTCCTCCTTATGCGCCGCGCAGAATGCGCAGCGCCGTCAATATACGATCAGTATACCCCAGTTGACAGCTTTTGTAAACCAAGCAGCATTCCCGCTTTTTTGCTGATTTTGGCAAAACCCCTTGCAGGACATCGCTCCATGCGTGTACAATATAAGTTGGCTACAGCTGCAGACAGGTATACAGGAGGGGATGGCCATGGCAGGCAGGCTCGACCAGATCGAATCCATGCTGCGCCCGTATCTGGGCACAGAGCTGCTGGGGCGCTGCCCGGAGATTGTCTACGCCGTCAACGCACAGCTCGTCCGCTTCATGCATTCGGACGATACGCTTGCCGTGCTCTGGCATAAGATCGACTCCGCGCTCTTCAACGCCGTCTATGTCGGTACGGAGCGCACGATGCTCGTCCGCCTTGACGACGGCAAGCAGCGCCGCATCACCAGCGAGCGCCTGCGCGATCTGTCCGACAGGCTGCTCGCCCTGTGCTACTGCCGCAGAGAGGCCAATACGCTGCTGCGTGATATGCTCTTTGATCTTGCGCGGGAGGGCTCTTTCGCCGCAATGCGGGAGCTGCTGCTCCGCTACGAGCTTGACGCCTTCGACAGGGAATGGCTGACACAGGTTCTTGAGGAGAACAATCAGCTGCAGTAAGCGCAACCGATAGATTCAATTCAGGGGATTATCATGGCTAGAATTATTGCTGTCACCAATCAGAAGGGCGGCGTCGGCAAGACGACCACCAGCGTGAACCTCGCCGCGTGCGTCGCCAGCGAGGGCAAGCGCGTGCTTGTCGTGGACGCGGACCCGCAGGGCAATTCCTCCAGCGGTCTCGGCGTGCGGGTCAAGCCCGAGATGCCCACCGTCTACGAGGTCATGGCCGGGGACCATGTCGATAACAGCGTTTGCATTTTCCAGAAGCGTATCCGAAAAACGGCACAAGACCTCATTCTTTTGTGTCGATACAGCCTTGCCGACATACT
>JAGBAV010000009.1 GCA_017938795.1 Clostridia bacterium | reverse complement strand
TAGAACAGACGAGTGTGGTCATATAATATGTTATTCTGATGGTGAAACGCTCTCATTCTGCACAGAAAAACAGCCATCTATTCGTATACCCACAGAACTGGTCGTAAATGTGTCAACAGCAACGTATATAGGCAACAGTAACTCAAAGAAATTACATTATGCAGACTGTTCTTCGGTAGATGACATGAAGGAAAAAAACAAAGTCGAGTTTTATAGTAGAGAAGTAGCACTTGCACAAGGTTACGTTCCGTGCAAACGGTGCAATCCTTAGCTGTAATTATTTCTCACTGAACTGACACAAAGCCAACATGTATAGACTTCACTTCTATCCATGTTGGCTTATCTTCTCCGTTATTTCAAGTTGTGGAAAAACTTCGTGTGTTTCAGCACAGTTGCGCGACAGTATTCATCTTTGATTCAATAAATTTGCGAGCCCACATAGGGCTAGATAGCCTCTTTCGGTTGAGGACACTGTGGACGTTGTCTGTAGCGGGTCGCCTTCGCGGATGCGCAGCGTGCGCCGGATTTCCTTCGGGATCACGACCCGTCCAAGTTCATCAATGCGTCTGACAATTCCTGTTGCCCGCACAAATGCTGCCTCCTTCATTGCTCTTTTCATCCCGGCAGGCCGATCTGCCAGCAGGCAGATGACTTCCCCGGCTTGTCAAGCCCGCTTAGTATGCAGCACAAACCCGCGATTATGTGCGGGCTGCTGTGGCAATGGATGGGAAGGCGCATCGCCTGCTGCCATGCGCGATTCCTTCTTCGCATATCTCATGCATCGGCCTTCAGCATCAATTTTATCCATAAATTTCTCATTTCTGTTGATTGATTGCTTTTATTGCATTATAATACAGATAATGATATCGGGCATCTCTCGCCTGACATGAGGAGGCAGACACATGAGCGCACTGAGAATCTATGCATTTGCTGACGAGGCCTGCGGTCGCGTGGACGGGCAGATTGCCGCCATGCGCCGCAACGGGCTGAATGGACTGGAGATCCGCGGTGTGGACGGGCAGAACATCGCCGACATCTCTGTGGAAAAGGCGCAGGAAGTGCGCCGTAAGCTTAATGACGCCGGGCTGACGGTCTGGTCGATGGGATCCCCCATCGGCAAGATCAGCATTCAGGACGACCATTTCGCTGCGCACCTTGACAAACTGCGCCACGTGCTGACGCTTGCCGACGTGCTCGGCGCAAAGAATCTCCGTATGTTCTCCTTCTATATCCCCGAAGGAAAGGCGGAGGAATACCGCAGCAAGGTGATCGATCAGATGGGGCAGATGATTGAGGCCGCCGGCGGCAGCGGCGTCGCGCTGTGCCACGAAAACGAGAAGGGCATCTACGGCGATATGGCAGATCGCTGCCATGAGCTGCTGACCCTCTTCCCCGCCCTGCAGGGCGTGTTTGATCCCGCCAATTTCATTCAGTGTGGTCAGGATACGCTGGATGCATGGAATCTGCTGCGCAGCCGGACGCGGTACCTGCATATTAAGGACGCGCTGCCCGACGGCAAGGTCGTCCCTGCCGGCAGAGGCATCGGCCATGTCGGGTACATCCTCAATGACTTCATCGCTCACGGCGGCAGCGCCGTCTCCATCGAGCCGCACCTGAGCGTTTTCGACGGGCTGAAGGATCTGGAGCAGGACGGCATCCGCACCCCGGTGAGCGCATACTGCTACCCCAGCAGCGACGCCGCCTTTGACGCCGCCTGCACCGCCATGAAGGCGCTGATCTGAGAAAGGAGAGCATGATCATGGAAAAGAAAATCCGCCTTGGCGTGATCGGCGTGGGCAATATGGGCAGCGGACACGCCAGCCGCGTCGTGGACGGCGAATGCCCGGACTTTGTGCTGACCGCCGTCGCCGACATCAACCCCGCCCGCAGGGAATGGGCTGCCCGCCGCCTTGGCGAGGACGTCGCCTTCTTCGATACCGCAGAGGCTATGCTGGACAGCGGCCTCATCGACGCCTGCATCATCGCCACGCCGCACTATGATCATCCCGGCCTGGCGATCGAATGCATGAAGCGCTCCATCCATGTGATGGTGGAGAAGCCCGCCGGCGTGTACACCCGTCAGGTGCGCGAGATGAACGAGGAGGCCGACCGTCATCCTGAGGTGGTCTTTGGCCTGATGTTCAACCAGCGCACCAACTGCGTCTACCGCAAGATGCGCGAGCTGGTGCAGTCCGGCAAATATGGCCGTATCCGCCGCACAAACTGGATCATCACCGACTGGTACCGCCCGCAGGTGTACTACGATTCCGGCGCATGGCGCGCCACATGGTCGGGCGAGGGCGGCGGAGTCCTGCTGAATCAGTGCCCTCACCAGCTGGATCTGTGGCAGTGGATCTGCGGCCTGCCGGTCAAGGTGCATGCCCATCTGCATTACGGCCTCTGGCACGACATTGAGGTCGAAGACGACGTGACCACCTATGTGGAATACGATAACGGCGCGACCGGCGTGTTCGTCACGACCACAGGCGACGCGCACGGCTCCAATCGTTTCGAAATCCAGATGGACAAGGCCAAGCTGGTCGTGGAGAACAACCAGCTCTATCTGAGGGAATTCAGCGTATCCGAACCGGAATGGAGCGCGACGAACAAGGAGCCTTTCGCCAGCATGCCCACCACGGACATGATTGTGGAGACCGACGGTATGAACACGCAGCACGCAGGCGTGGTCAACGCATGGGGCGGCGCGATCCTGCGCGGCGAGCCCATGATCGCCGATGGGCGCGAGGGCATCCGCGGGCTGATGCTGTCCAACGCCATGCACCTGTCCGCATTCCTCGGCAGGGAGGTCACCCTGCCCATCGACGAGGATCTGTTCTACGAGGAGCTCAGCAAGCGGATCGCTTCCTCCCGCCGCAAGGAGGTCAGCCCCGGCGCATCCATCGTCGCCGACCTGAGCGACACCTTCGGCGGCACGCACTGATGCCGGGAGCCGCCCCATGAACAACCACCCTGTCTGGCGGTTCGAGCGGCAGATGCCCGAGGGACGGGAGTTTGAGATCTATCACTCCCTCAACACGACGCCGCAGCCGAAAATCTACCACAGCCATCACTACTATGAGCTGTACTTTATCCTGCGTGGCTCCATCCGCGTCATTGCAGAAGAATCGGACGTCGTACCCGTCATTGGCGATGCGCTGATCTATCCGCCCCACTGCATGCATCGCGTCACGCATACCGATCCCGCCCAGCCTTACGAGCGCTTCTATCTCTATCTGTCCAAAGAGTTCCTTGAGACGATCAGCACGGATGGGTTCAGCTTCATCGAGGCGCTTGATCGTCTGGCAGACGGAGGCCGCTGCTGCATCCGCCTTGGCGAGCAGGCTGTGACCTCGCTTGTGCCCATGGCGGATGAGATCATCGAGGCGGCAAGGGACACCTCTCCGCTCGCCATTCTGGGCAACCGCTGCCGGATGATCCTGTTTCTGATTCATCTGCTTGGCCTCATGGAGAAGAGCGTCGCATCCACGGCCGCAGACTCCTCCAGCCGCATGAGCGATCTCCTGCGCTATATCAACCAGAACGCCGCCAAACCGCTCCCGCTTGATCATCTGGCGGAGGTTTTCGGCAGCAGCAAGTACACCCTGCTCCATGATTTCAAGGCGCATACCGGTATGACCATCCATCAGTATCTCCTGACGCGCCGCGTGATGTTCGCACAGCAGCTGATTGTTGATGGCGTGAAGCCGCGGCAGGCTGCCGTGCAGAGCGGCTTCACAGACTATACCAGCTTCTACCGCGCCTTCAAGTCCCGCACGGGAAAATCGCCTGTACAGTATGGCAAGGCCACGGCAGAATAGCATGTGTATCCCAAGTCCCTCATCTCTCAGGGCTGCGCCTCTTCCGGCGCAGCCTTTTTTGGGAGCCGGCTGCAGACGCCATGATTCTCCTAACAGGCTGGCATGTTGACCATGCGCGCGCATTGCATGACGTCATACGCTTATGGTATAATGGGCGATGCAGAAACAGCATCCTGATTTTGTCATCATACAGAATCCGGCGGACCATCAGCCGCCGCATACAGAGGAAGGAGACCCGCATGAAGTATCATCAGCAATGGCAGGCCCGCGCCATCCGGCCCGAAGGCGCAAGCGACTGGTTCGCCGCCGAGGTTCCGGGTAATGTGCAGCACGACTATGGCCACATGATGGGCTGGGGCGATATCAACATCGCAGAGAATGTCACGAAGTTCCGCGAGACCGAGGGGTACACATGGGAATACCGGGCGCTTCTTGACTATCACGCCGCAGCGGATCAGCACGCCGTGCTTGTCTTTGAGGGCGTTGATTACCGCTATGACGTTTTGATCGACGGCGAGACCCGCCTTGAGTACGAGGGCATGTTCTCCCGCACGGAGATCCCGCTTGACAATAACGCCGGCAGCGAGCTCATCGTCCGCATTCACCCGCACCCCAAGCGCGAGACGGCGGAGTTCGAGGACCGTCAGCAGGCCGACCAGTGCGTCAAGCCGCCCGTCTGCTATGAGTGGGACTGGCATCCGCGCATGCTCGTCTCCGGCATCTGGCAGGATGCTTATGTCCAGACCCGCACAGACGGCTATATCGCCCGCTGCGAGCCCTTCTATACGCTCAGCGACGATTTTTCCCGCGCCGAGATCCGGTTCGAGGTGGACTGCGCTGAGCCGGTCGAGATCACGCTCTATGATCCCGACGGGCAGATCGTCGGCACGGGCAGCCGCCATACCCTCGTCAATCCCCGCCTCTGGTGGTGCAACGGGCAGGGTGAGCCCGCGCTCTATACCTACACCGCGAGCACGGAAACGCATCAGGTCAGCGGGCAGATCGGCCTGCGCCGCGTCCGCCTTGTGATGAACGACGGCGCTTGGGCGGAGCCCTTCGCCTTCCCGAAGGGGCGCAGCGTCGCGCCCATCCAGCTCGAGCTCAACGGCCGCCGCGTCTTCGCCAAGGGCAGCAACTGGGTCAACCCGGACATCTACAACGGCAGGATCGACGAGGCGCGCTATGAGGCGCTGATCACCCTCGCCCGCGATGCCAACATGAATATCTTCCGCTGCTGGGGCGGCTCCGGCGTGAATAAGCGCGCGTTCTATGATCTGTGCGACAGGCTGGGCATCATGGTCTGGGTGGAGTTCCCGCTCGCCTGCAACAACTATGTCGGCACGCCGCACTACCTCCGCGTGCTGGAGCAGGAGGCCACAGCGATCCTCCTTGCCCTGCGCAGCCATCCGTCCGTGGTCATGTACTGCGGCGGCAACGAGCTGTTCAACAACTGGTCGCTGATGACGGATCAGTCCCTCGCGCTGCGCCTGCTCAACAAGCTGTGCTATGATCTGGACCGCGACCGCCCGTATATCATGACCTCCCCGGTCTTCGGCATGGGCCATGGCGGTTACACCTTCTATGATCCCGATGCGAAGAAGGACGTCTTCCAGCTCTTCCAGGGCAGCAGCTGCACGGCCTACACCGAGTTTGGCGTGCCGGGCACGTCCGATATCGAGGATCTGAAGGCCAGCATCCCCGGGGACGAGCTCTTCCCCATCCGCAACATGGGCTCCTGGCGGCTGCACCACGCCTTCGGCGCGTGGGGCGCAGAGCGCTGGCTGTGCATGGATGTGCTCAATATGTACGCACAGGAGCCGCTTGATTCGCTGGAGAAGGTCGTCGCGCAGGCCACGTGGCTGCAGTGCGAGGGCTACAAGGCGGTCTTTGAGGAGGCGCGCAGGCAGGCGCCGTACTGCTCCATGGCGATCAACTGGTGCTACTGCGAGCCGTGGATCACCGCCGCAGGCAACAGCCTGATCACCTACCCGGTCAAGGCGAAGCCCGCCTATTACGCCGTGCAGACCGCGTTGCGCCCCGTGATGGCCAGCGCGCGCATCCCGCGCTTTGACTGGCGCGCGGGCGAGCGCTTCAGCGCGGAGCTGTGGATGCTCAACGACACCCACAAGGCTGCGCAGATGACCGTCCGCGCGAGCATCGTCCTCGCCGGCGTGGAGTATCCGCTGCTCACATGGGAGAGCGGCGAAGCCTGCGAAAACCGCATCGGCCCGACGATCAACTGGGTGCTGCCCGATGTGGACGCCACGGAGTTCACCCTCCGCCTGCAGGCCGGCGACGCGACCAGCGAATACCGCCTGTGCTACCGCCGCAGCGAAACCTATGCTGTGACTAGGCAGATGAACGTATAAATCCATCAGGCATCCCGCCGTCCGGCATAACGGGAAGGATGGATGGATCCCGCTCATTCCAAAGCCGCAGGCCGGTCAAGGCCTGCGGCATTTTATATCGTTATGACAGAATACAAACCAAAAACCGGAAATTCGCGAGGTGTATGCAAGTATGTTGCCGACAAGAGAAGCAGCGGAGATGCTTTTACAGGATGCAGAAACATGCAATCCCGGCCCATGGGTGAATCACAGCCGAACAGCAGCGCATTGCGCCGAGAGAATCGCACAAGCATGCGGGGATATGGATGCAGACAAGGCATACATACTTGGTCTGCTGCACGATATCGGAAGAAAGTTCGGCGTGCGGCACTTGGGGCATATATCGGATGGCTATACCTATATGATGGCATTGGGATATGATGAGGCAGCAAAGATTTGTCTCACTCACTCCTTTCATAACCAGACGTTGGACGAATACATCGGAAAAATGGACACCTCTGCAGAAGAAACTGACCTTATCAGATCTCAACTGCGGTCTGTTCGTTTTGATGAATACGATAAGCTCATACAGCTTTGTGATGCATTGGCAGGAGCAGAGGGCGTATTGGATATCGAGTCAAGAATGGAAGATGTGCGGCAACGATACGGGTTTTATCCGAAGGCCAAATGGGACAGCAATATGCGACTGAAAAAGCACTTTGAGCAAAAGACAGGAAGAGACATATACGCGGTAGTTGAAAAAGAGACCTTTCACCCATGCGTGCATTGATCTCCAATTTATCGGGCAGCCGAAAACGCCCTCTCCCATCACCGGGCGAGGGCGCGCTGCGTTTTCCGGCCGCATAAACAAACGGGTATCCGGCATAACGCCGGATACCCGTGTTTTCTTGCGGTGAGATGCATGATCCACGAACGGTGGATTCCGTATTACTCCTGCCCCGGGCGCACGACGTGCGGCGCCTCCAGCACGGGGATGCGATAAACCGGCTTCGCCCATGCGACCGCATTGCGGATGATGGTCTGGACGTTGGGATCATAGAAGATCGGGAAGGTCTCGTGACCCGGCTGGAAGTAGAAGATCCTGCCGTTCTCCCGATGGAAGGTACAGCCGGAGCGGAACACCTCGCCGCCCTCATACCAGCCGATAAAGACGACCTCGTCCGGCTGCGGGATGCCGAAGGGCTCGCCGTACGTCTCCACGTGCGGCAGCTCAAAATAACGGCCGATGCCCTGCGCGATCGGATGGGACGGGCAGACATTCCAGATGCGCTCCATATCGCCGTCCTCGCGCCACGTCAGGTTGCAGGAGGTGCCCATCAGCAGGCGGAAGGGCTTGGAGTGATGGCCGGAGTGCAGGAAGATGATGCCCATCCCCTTGTTGACAGCGTCCTTCACGCGCTGGGCAACCTCGTCGGGCACCAGATGATGACGCAGATGACCCCACCAGATCATCACGTCCGTGCTGTCGAGCACCTCGTCGGTGATCCCCTCCACGGTATCCAGCGTGAAGCAGCGGACCTGCACGTCGTCCCCGCGCAGGAAGGAAGCGATCGCCTCATGGATACCCTGAGGATATACCTCGCGGACAGCCTCGTCCGTCTGCTCATGAACAAACTCGTTGTAGATCGTAATACGCGTCATGGTATTCGTCCTTTCCCGCCTGCATGCGCGTCCCGTGCATACGCAGGCTGCATGATAAATTCAGTACGTTTACAGTATATCATTTCTCCGGCATTCATGGTATAATTTGTTCGTCAGAAAATGAAGAAATCCGATGCGCACGGGCGCGCATCACGCAATGAAGCATCATACATTCACCATCAGCAAGGAGGATATCGCACCATGGCTATCGACATGAACAACTTCTCCACGGACATGACCGAGAAGAAAGCCATCCTCAGCGAAAAGAAGCTGCGTATCGGCATCATCGGCACCGGCGGCATCGCGCACTCCCACCTGAAGGCCTATATGCATCAGCCGGATGTGGAGATCGTCGCTGCCTGCGACCTGATCCCCGGCAAGGCGGAGAAGTTCCTCGCCGAATACGGCATCGAGGCTCCTGCCTTCGTGGACTTCCGCGAGATGGTCGACTCCGTCCCGATGGACGCTGTCAGCATCTGCGTCTATAACCGCAATCACTGCGTCTGCGCCGTGTATGCGCTGGAGCATGGCCTGCACGTCCTGTTGGAGAAGCCGATGAGCGTCACGCTGGATGAGGCTGTGGAGATCTGCCGCGCGGAGAAGAAGAGCGGCAAGATCGTTTCCGTCGGCTTCCAGCCGCGTCTTGACGCAAATATGCAGATGATCAAGAAGATCGTCGAATCCGGCGAGCTGGGCAAGGTCTACTACATCCAGACCGGCGGCGGCCGCCGTCACGGCATCCCGGTCTCCTGGAGCGAGACCTTCATCGAGAACGACAAGGCCGGTCTGGGCGCTGTGGGCGACATCGGCTGCTATGCGCTGGACATGGTGCTCAACGCCATCGGCTACCCGAAGCCGCTGACCGTCACCGGCCGCGCCACCGATTACGGCGGAAAGGATCCCGCCTCCTACGCCGAGGTCGGCAAGCCTGAGTGCGCCGAGAAGTTCTCCGTCGACGACTTCGCCTCCGCGTATATCCGCCTTGAGGGCGACGTCATCCTTGACTTCCGCATCTCCTGGTATATGCATATGGACACCACCGGCGATACGCTGATCATCGGCACCAAGGGCGGCCTGCGCATCCCGTCCACCGAGTGCTGGAACGGCTCCTTCGACAAGCCGATGACCGTCTATCACGACATGGCTGGCAAGCCCGTTCAGACCGAGATCCCGCTCATCAAGGACGGCAGCGATCTGTGGGACAAGAAGATCCGCTCCTTCCTCAATGCGATCATCACCGGCGGCGAGGCCCCCGTGCCCACCAGCCAGATCCTCTACAATCAGGCCATCATCGACGGCATCTTCCGCTCCAGCGCGCTGGGCCGCGAGGTCGCCGTTGAGATCCCGGAAATCTGACCGTCAGGAGGTTCTTGTATGAAATTCCCGATTGCGCTTCAGCTCTATTCCGTCCGCGATGCGCTGGCTGCCGACTTTGAGGGCACGCTGCGCGCGGTCAAGGCCCTTGGCTATGAGGGCGTCGAGTTTGCCGGCCTGTATGGCCACAGCGCCGCCGAGGTCAAGGCACTCTGCAGCGGGATCGGCCTTGTGCCCGTCTCCGCGCATGTGCCGTTCGTGGACATGATGGCCGACCCGGATCTGCTCAAAGTCTACGCTGAGATCGGCTGCCAGTACGTCGTCATCCCCTACCTCACCGAGGAATACCGCCCCGGCCAGCCGAAGTTCGCCGAGGTGATCGAGGGCGCGAAGATGCTGGGCGAGAAGGCCAACGCGCTGGGCATGCGCCTTTGCTACCACAATCACGACTTCGAGTTCGTGAAGGTGGACGGCGAGTATGCGCTTGACGTGCTCTACAGCGAGGTGCCTGCCTCCCTGCTGCTGACGCAGATTGACACCTGCTGGGTCAATGTCGGCGGCGAGAATCCGGCGGAGTACCTGCGCAAGTATGCCGGCCGCGCCGAGATCGTGCACCTCAAGGACTTCGCCGGCCAGAAGAGCGAGCATATGTACGCGCTCATCGGCATCGACGATGAGAAGGACAAGGACGGCACCGGCGCGTTCGAGTTCCGTCCGGTCGGTTACGGCCGCCAGGATTTTGGCGCGATCCTCGCCGCCGCGGAGGACGTCGGCGCGAAGTGGGTCGTCGTCGAGCAGGATCAGCCGAGCATGGGCAAGAGCCCGATGGAATGCGCGAAGATGAGCATCGACTATCTGCGCGCCCTGTAAAACCGCATCACGCAGCAGGAGGCTGTACCGGTTCCGGCACAGCCTCCTGTTATTTGGCTTATTCTGTTACGGCCGCCTCAAGGATCGTCAGCGTGCAGGCGTCCGCGTCCATGCAGCAGCGCACGCCGAAGGGCAACGTCAGCTTCGGCGTGACATGCCCCGCCTGCAGACCGGTGAAGATCGGCTTGCCGCATGGCGCGGCGATATCGCGGATGACCTCCTCCAGCGTCAGGCCGAAGTCGGGGTACTCCACCGGGCAGTCGTTGAAGTCGCCGAAGACAATGCCCGCGCAGTCGTCAAACTTGCCCGCGAGGCGAAGCTGCGTCAGCATCCTGTCCACGCAGTAGGTGCGCTCGCCGATCTCCTCAATGAAGAGAATGCGGTCCTTCGTGTCGATCTCATACGGCGTGCCGATGGTGCCGGCGATCAGCGACAGATTGCCGCCGACCAGCATCCCCTCCGCACAGCCCGGGTTCACCGTCGCCCGCGCATGATAGCCCGGCGCATTGACAAGCTCGCCCAGCGGCGCAGGCTCCATCACCGCACGATACAGCGCATCCTTCGTGAAGCCGTCCGGGAATTCATCCTTCCATCTTGTCGCCATCGGCCCATGGAAGGTCACCAGCCCGCTCTTCTCCAGAAAGGCGATGTGCAGCGCCGTGATGTCGCTGAAGCCCACAAAGATCTTCGGGTTCCTGCGGATGGTCTCATAGTCGAGCATATCCAGCATGCGCATGGTGCCGTAGCCGCCGCGCGTGCAGACGATCGCATCCACCTGCGGATCGGCAAACATCGCGTTCAGATCCCGCGCGCGCAGTTCGTCCGTGCCGGAGAGATAGCCGTAGCGCGCGTTCGCGCTCTCGCCCAGCTTCACATTGAAGCCAAGCTCCTTCATGTATTCGACGGCTGCGTCGACAGCGCCCTCCGTGCGGACCGCGCCGGACGGGCCGATCACACCGATCGTATCGCCCTGCCTGAGCCTCTTTCCCTTCAGCATATATGCCTCCTCACTGCCCGTCCAGCACGAGCGCGACATGCATCATCGCGCCGACCAGCAGGCAATCTTCGTCAATCGCGAAGTCCTTGCTGTGCAGCGGCGGCGCAGGCAGGCGCTCCGGCTTCACACAGCCGACATGGAAGAACGCACCCTTCGCACAGTCGCAGAAGAAGGAGAAATCCTCGCCGCCCATGCTCGGCTCCGCCTTGATGACAGCGTTCTCCTCGCCAAACAGGCCCGCCGCAACCCTGCGCACGCGCGCCGCCTCGTCCACATCATTGACCAGCGCGGCATAGCCCTCGATGACCTCCGCCTCCGCCTCGCAGCCCATCGCCTTCGCAACGCCCTCAGCCGTCTCCTGAATGCGGCGGATCATCAAGGCGCGCACCTCGGCGTTCGCCGTGCGCAGCGTACCGCGCATGCGCACCTCATCGCAGATGATATTCTGCGCCGTGCCGCCTTCAATGGTGCCGATGGTCAGCACCGCGCTCAGCAGCGGCGACAGATTGCGGGAGACGAGCGTCTGCAGCGCGGTGATCACCTGCGCCGCGCAGACAATGGCGTCCGTGCCGCGGTCGGGATATGCACCGTGACCCGCCTTTCCGCGGATCGTCAGCTTCACTGAATCGGTCGAGGCATTGAGCGTGCCCGGCCTCGTCTCTACCACACCCACGGGCAGATTCGGCATGACATGCAGGCCGTATACGCGGTCGACATGCGGGTTCTCCATCGCGCCGGCGGCCACCATCGGCTCGGCTCCGCCAT
>JAGBAV010000059.1 GCA_017938795.1 Clostridia bacterium | reverse complement strand
TACCATGCCTCCGGCGCGGGCGGACAGAACGTCAACAAGACCTCCTCCGCCGTGCGTATGACGCACTACCCGACCGGCATCGTGGTCTCCTCCCAGACCAGCCGCGATCAGGTGCATAACCGCGAGAACTGTATCCGCATGCTCAAGGCCAAGCTGCTGGAGCTGCGTGAGCGCGAGCGCGAGGAGAAGATGGCCGACATCAAGGGCGAGATGAAGAAGATCGAGTGGGGCAGCCAGATCCGCTCCTACGTCTTCCATCCGTATTCTATGGTCAAGGATCACCGCACCGGCTACGAGACCTCCGACGTCGACGGCGTGATGGACGGCAAGCTGGACGGCTTCATTACCGCGTATCTGCAGATGCAGTAAGTGGGCTGTGCCCGCTTCCACTTCGCTTCGCGTCTGAATGAACCCGTTTTCTTCGCGCGAAGGGCGCTCGAAAACTGCGAAGCGTTAATAACAGAAAACGGGCGTTTCGGCGTCCGTTTTCCGGTTTCCGTGGAGAGTGAAAGATGAATAAACTGAAATGGATCACCAACGCTCTCGCGGCGCTGATGATCGTACTTGCTGCGGTTGGCAGCCTGTGTACGGCGGTGACGCAGAAGGCAATGGATGCGCAGCTGTACAGCGGGATGTCCCGGCAGGCGGTGATGGACACGCTGGGCGTGACGGACGCCATGGACGTCTCCGCGCAGACGACCGCTTACATCGGTATGACGGATGAAGAGCAAAGCAGCTTTGCTCAGGGAATCGTCTCGTTCATGAAAGGCGAAACCGACATGCAGCCTGATGTCCTCAATGAGCGCGAGCAGCAGCACATGCGGGATGTGCGTGATCTTGTGCTGCTGGCGCGGAAGGTATCGCAGATTTGTTTGACCATCGCGGCGGGTCTTGCTGTGGTTATCGCGTGGACGGGCGCGCAGGAGAAGCGGCGGGGGATGCCGCTGGGTACGCTGGCAGGCGTGGTGTTCATCGCAGCTTTTGTGGGGCTGATTGCCATCATGATCAACAGCCGTGGCTTCGAGGCTTTGTTCATCCGGTTCCACGAACTGTTCTTTGCGAACGACCTGTGGCTGCTCAACCCGCAGACGGATATCCTTATCCGCATGATGCCGCAGCTGCTTTTTGAGCGTGCGGCAATGGATGTGGCAGCGAAGGCACTTCAGACGTTTATGATCGTGTATATCATGCTGTGCGCGGTATACTTCATTATCGGCGGCATGATCCGCCGCAACCTGACGGAGAGGGAAAACCAATGAGTTACGAGATAAGAGCCAAAGAGACGGCGGATCGCCTCCGCGCGGATGGTCATGCCACGATTCTGGCGATTGAATCCAGCTGCGACGAGACGGCGGCTGCGATTGTGCGCGACGGGCGCGAGGTGGTCGCCTCGATCATCTCCTCGCAGATCCCGCTGCATGCGATGTACGGAGGCGTCGTGCCGGAGATCGCCTCCCGCAAGCATGTGGAGAGCGTCGATCCTGTCGTGGATGAATGCCTGAAGAAGGCGGGGATGACCCTGCAGGATGTGGACGCCATCGCCGTGACCTATGGGCCGGGTCTTGTCGGCGCGCTGCTCATCGGCGTGAGCGCAGCGAAGGCGCTGGCCTATGCCAGCGGGAAGCCCCTGATCCCCGTCAATCACATCGAGGGGCATGTCAGCGCGAATTACATCGCCCATCCCGAGCTGGAGCCGCCGTTTGTCTGCCTCGTCGCTTCGGGCGGTCATTCTCACATTGTCCGGGTGGAGGACTACGGCGTCTATACCCTGCTTGGCCAGACGATGGACGACGCTGCGGGCGAGGCATTTGACAAGGCGGCGCGCGTGCTTGGCCTGCCGTATCCCGGCGGCCCGCTGCTGGATAAGCTCAGCCGAGAGGGCAATCCGCATGCGCTTGCCCTGCCGCACGTCAAGACCCCGGGCCGCTATGACTACAGCTTCTCCGGCCTGAAGACCGCGCTGATCAATGCCGTGCATAAGCTGCGCCAGAAGGGCGAGGATGTGCCGGCGGCGGATATCGCTGCAAGCTTCCAGCATGCTGCTGTGGAGCTGCTCAGCGATAAGGCTGTTCTCGCCGCGAAGGAGTCGGGCAGCAGCGTGCTTGCCCTTGCCGGCGGCGTCGCCAGCAATTCGGGTCTGCGCAACACGATGAACGATAAGTGCCAGAAGGCCGGTATCCGCCTGATGATGCCGCCGCCGATCCTCTGCACGGACAATGCTGCGATGATTGGCAGCGCGGCATTCTATCGCCTGATGCGCGGGGAGATTGCCTCTCTCGAGCTGAATGCCTGCCCGTCGCTGCGTCTCGTCTGATGACGGAATCATCAGCGACTGACCCAAGAAAACTATACACTGCAAGGAAAATGCGTCAAATCCGCGTCGCAAATATTACAAAACTGTAATATTTGCGGGGCGGATTTGTCATATCTGTAAGGCTGTGGAAAAACTGAGTTATCCACAATCCTGAGGAAAAATCTGGAAAACTGGTGTGGACAATCGGGATAACCTGTGGGGAAAAGCGTTTTTTCCAGCTTTTTCACGAAAAATCGATGTGGACAAACCTGTGGGCAACTGTGGAAAACCTGTTTATAACCTGTTGGAAACCGTGGAAAACAATTTGTAACATTTGGCGGCGGCGCGTCATATCTGTCATTTTCTGCTGCTGCGTGGTCATGGGCATACCGTGCGGCGCAGCAGCATATTCCTTGATGAAATCCGGACAGGGAGGCGGGGCTATGAAGATGGCAGACTGGCGAAAACCATGGACAGCGGCGTCTTCGGCGGATAGGGTGCGCGCGTTTGCCGGGGTGCTTCTGTGTGCGTCTGCGCTGTGTACGGCGGTGCTGCTGGCCGGCGCGGGGCAGAATGCTGTGCAGACCTTTCTGGGGCTGCCGGCTGTGACGGCTGTGCCTGCGCCGACGCCGGTGCCCGGGCCGCTTGCCGGTCTTGTGATTGCGGTGGATGCGGGGCATGGCGGATATGACGGCGGAGCTGTCGGGCGTGTGAGCGGCACGCCGGAGAAGGAACTGAATCTGGACGTTGCCCTGCGCACTGCAGCACTGCTCCGGACGGAGGGGGCAGAGGTGGTGATGACCCGCACGGAGGACATAGCGCTCTGTGACGAGAACCCGCCCATCCGGAAGAAGCTGCAGGATATGCAGCGGCGCGCGGCGATCATCACGCAGGGCGGCGCGGATCTCGTGCTGTCCATCCATATGAATGAGTACGCCGGGCGCAGCGAGAGCGGGCCGCAGGTTTTCTATAGGGAGGGATGTCCGGCAGGGCGGCTGCTGGCCGGCGCGCTGCAGGGGGCGATGATCGACGTCCTGCAGCCGAGAACGAAGCGTGCTGCGCTCGGCGGGGATTACTATATCCTCACGCTCGGCGTACCGTCCGCGCTGGTGGAGTGCGGCTTTCTCTCCAACAAGGAGGAAGAGGCCCTTCTGCTTGATGCGCAGTATCGCCAGCGCGCGGCGGAGGCGATCGCGCAGGGCGTGCTGCGATGGGCGGCGCTGCCCGGGGAGAGGCCTGCGCCGCTCCCTGCCGTCGACCGCAGCGCGGAGGAGAAGGGCTGAATTTACGCGGCGACGCTTTACCTTTTCGTGGTTTGATGGTATACTGTATCAGTAAAAATGGATACGAATGCCTGTTTGGGGATCAGCGCATCCTTCGGGCGGGGATTTCTTCCATATGAATATGCTGCGCGCCGGCGGTCGGTAAGCTGTCGGGCGCGCTATGAAATGAGGAAACGATTCATTGCAGCAAGAATGGCTTGATACGGTGCTGGGCGCCGTCGGCGCGCCGGATCCCCGTCAGATGAACCCGCTGCAGATGGCCTATATCGGCGATACGGTGCATGACCTGTATGTGCGCAGCGTGCTTGTTGCGGGCGGTATGAGCGTGGGCCGGATGCATAAGCAGGCGATCCGCATGGTCAGCGCAGCCGCGCAGGCGCGCATGCTTGAGGCGATTGAGCCGGAGCTGACGCAGGAGGAGGCGGACGTTGCCCGCCGCGGGCGCAATGCGCAGGCGAAGCACGCCGCGCCGAAGAACGCCGATCCTGCGGATTATTCGCATGCCACGGGGCTTGAGGCGCTGTGGGGGTATCTGTATGTGACCGGGCAGACGCAGAGGCTGAGCAGCCTGATGGCGCTTGCGCTGGGGAGAACGGAGGAATTATGGCAAAAGCACAGCTGAAGGTAATGCTCCTTCGCGCCACGCCGGACCCGGATGAGGTTGTGGCGCTTGGCGCGCGCCTTTGCTATGCGCAGGCGGATCTTGACAGCCTGCGCGAGCGCGTGGAGACGACGGACCAGCAGGGCTATATTGCCCGCGTGATGGAGAGGGGGCACCTCTCTGTGACAGAGCACGCCAGCTTCACCTTTGCGGTGGAGGGTGTATCCCGCGCGCTGCTCGCGCAGCTCACGCGCCATCGCATCGCGTCCTTCTCCGTGCAGAGCCAGCGCTATGTGTCAATGGCGGATGGGTTTGACTTCGTCGTGCCGCCGTCCATCAGCGCGCTTGGCGAGGCGGAGGAGGCAGAATTTATCCGCCAGATGGAGCAGATGCATGCATGGTATTGCCAGTGGCAGGAGAAACTGGGAAAAACCGGCGAGAGCGCCAATCAGGACGCGCGCTTCGTGCTGCCCAATGCGGCGGCGACGCGCCTGCTTGTGACGATGAACGCCCGGGAGCTGATGCACTTCTTCGAGCTGCGCTGCTGCAGCCGAGCGCAGTGGGAGATTCGCGAGATGGCATGGCAGATGCTTGCGCTGTGCAGGGAGGCTGCGCCCTCGCTGTTCGCCTGCGCGGGGCCTGCGTGCCTGCGCGGAGCATGCCCGGAGGGGAAGAACACCTGCGGAAAAGCGAAGGAAATCAAGGAAAGACACACTGCGCTCTGAGCCCCGGTCAGTAACGGGATGGCGGAGAGCAGGACAGATAAAGAGAGGAAATCATCATGGCATACTACGATAAGTTTACCAAGAAGCCGCAGAACCCGCGCGATGACTGGCGCGACGACGAGGAGACCAAGCGCCCCGCGCGGGACGGCGACCGCGCCGTGCAGACCGAGCGCCGCAGCTATGGCCCGCGCCGTGAGTATGGCGAGCGCCGTGAGTATGGCGAGCGCCGCAGCTATGGCCCGCGCCGTGAGTATGGCGAGCGCCGTGAGTATGGCGAGCGCCGCGAGTACGGCGAGCGCCGCGAATACGGCGAGCGCCGCGAGAACGGCCCGCGCCGCGAATACGGCGAGCGCCGTGAGTATGGCGAGCGTCCGTCTTTCGGCGGCCCGCGCCCGGAGCGCCGCGAGTACGGCGAGCGTCCGTCCTTCGGTGGCCCGCGCCCGGAGCGCCGTGACCGCATGGCTCCGCCGCCGGCCTTTGAGGCTGCGCAGGAGGAGCCGATGGAGAATAATCTCCTCGTCGGCCGCAACCCGATCCGCGAGGCGCTGCGTGCTGGCCGCGATATCGAGAAGCTGCTGGTTGCACGCGGCGAGCTGATCGGCTCCGCGAGGGAGATTGTCGCGCTGGCGCGCGAGGCGAAGATCGTCGTGCAGGAGGTGGATCGCACCCGCCTTGACGCGATGGCGCCGAACCACCAGGGTCTGATCGCCGTGGCGTCCGCTTACGCGTACAAGACGATCGACGACATGCTCGCGCTGGCGAAGGAGCGCGGCGAAGCGCCCTTCCTCGTCATTCTGGACGGCGTGACCGACCCGCACAACCTCGGCGCGATCATTCGCAGCGCGGAGTGCGTGGGCGCGCACGGCGTGATTATCCCGGAGCGCAGGGCTGTCGGCCTGACCCCGTCCGCCGTGAAGGCGAGCGCTGGCGCGGTGGAGCATCTGCCCGTCGCGCGCGAGACGAACCTCACCCGCGTGATCGAGCGCCTGAAGAAGGAGGGCGTCTGGGTATACGGCGCGGCGATGAACGGCGAAGACTACCGCAAGACCGACTTCTCCGGCCCGGCGGCGCTGGTCATCGGCTCTGAGGGCGAGGGCATCTCCCGCCTTGTCAGCGAGAGCTGCGATAAGCTCGTCAGCCTGCCTATGCGCGGCAGGATCAGCTCCCTGAACGCTTCCGTCGCGGCGGGCGTGCTGCTCTATGCCATGGCGGCTGCGAGGGACTGAGCATGAAGCCGCTGCTGCTTGTGGACGGCTATAACGTCATCGGCGCATGGAATGTGCCGAGGCAGGAGGGTTTGTCCATCGACGAGGCGCGCGAGCGGCTTGTCCATCTGATCGCCGATTACGCCGGCTATTCCGGCGAGGAGGTCATCGTGGTCTTTGACGGCCACTATACGGACAGACCGATGCGCTCGCGTTCGGTGATGCACGGCGTGGAGGTCGTCTTCACCAAGCATGCCGAGAGCGCGGATAATTACATCGAGACCCTGTGCGCGCAGGCGCCGAAGTGGAGGCATGTGCGCGTGGCGACCAGCGATTCCGTCGAACAGACGGTGACGCTTGGCCGCGGCGCGGTGCGCATCTCCTCGCGGGAGTTCCTCATCGAGCTCACGCAGACGAGGAGCGTCGGGCGCACGAGGATGAAGGAGGAGAAGGTGTCCCGCGGGGATATCTTCTCCAGACTGCCCCCGCATCAGCGCGAGATTTTCGAGCGCATGCGCAGGGGCGAGGACTGAGGATAATCGCCGGATCAGGCGGCAGACAGCCAGGGAGGAACACATGACCTACGACTTTGACAGCATGACCGACGAGGAGATCGCGCTGCTCGCACAGCAGGGCGATGCCGAGGCGTCGGAATATCTGCTGAATAAGTACAAAAACTTTGTGCGATCCAAGGCGCGCTCCTACTTCCTTGTGGGTGCGGACCATGAAGACATCGTGCAGGAGGGGATGATCGGCCTGTTCAAGGCCTTCCGGGATTTCAAGCCGGACAAGCTCTCTTCCTTCCATGCCTTTGCGGAGCTGTGCGTCACGCGGCAGATCATCACGGCCATCAAGACCGCGACGCGGCAGAAGCACATCCCGCTCA
Source organism: Clostridia bacterium (assembly GCA_017938795.1). Lineage (GTDB taxonomy): Bacteria > Bacillota > Clostridia > Christensenellales > Aristaeellaceae > Ventricola. Next base: position 471 of record JAGBAV010000059.1, on the reverse strand, counting down.
ACTCCTATGTCTCGCTCAATAAGCCGATCTATGAGGACGAGAGCGACCGCACGCTGATGGATGTGATCACCGAGGGGCATGGCGCTGACCCGGAGGAGCTGATCATCGGGCAGGAGAGCTATGTGAGCATCGAGTCGCGCATTCAGGAGGCGCTCTCGCCGCTGGAGCGCAAGGTGCTCGCCGCCTATCTGGACGGCAAGAGCTATCAGGAGATCGCCCTGATGCTCGGGCGGCATGTCAAGTCCATTGACAATGCGCTCCAGCGCGTCAAGCACAAGCTGGAAAAGCTGATTCAGGAAAAGAACAGCCGTGCATGAGCGCCGGACAGAGTGACGGATTCACGGAAAAATCGCCCCGGCTATTGACAAGAATCGGATATTTGGATAGAATAATGGATGAGTAAATCCGGTTGACAGGATTTGCAGGTGTAGTTTAATGGCAGAACTTCAGCTTCCCAAGCTGATCGCGTGG
>JAGBAV010000058.1 GCA_017938795.1 Clostridia bacterium | reverse complement strand
TGATTTGCTGTCTGGTTTTTTCCAGCTGCTCGTCGCGCTGTTTCTTTAGCATGTCGGCCAGATCATCACTGATGAAACTGCCCTTTCCCGGTACTGAAATGATCATCCCTTCTGCCTCCATGCGGCGGTAAGCCTTCTGGATGGTATTGGGATTGATACCTAGCTCCGTCGCGAGCTGGCGCACAGAAGGCAGCGCCTGACCGGCTTCAATCACTCCGAGGAAAAGCTGTTTACGAAGCTGATCAACCAATTGCTCGTACAAAGGCTGTTTGCTCTTTGGATTCACAAGGAACACGTGCACTCCTCCTTTCTGTTTTAACTGTATTAGTACAAGTAGTACAGTTAGAGTATATATGAGTCATTTGGATCTGTCAATACCCTTGAGAAGAATAAAAGAAAAGTCAGTCCTGATTCTGTCCTTGGAGTAGGGAAATAGCAGACCATGCTTACTGCTTCCTTGTCCGCAGAATCCTGAAAGGCTTACGGGGTTCATCAGGGATATCTGCAGGTATATTCCATATTGATTCTTATATATCTGCTGTGGATTTCTCTGATGTATATCTTAGAACACGCGGGAACAGAGCCGCACTCTTCTGCGTAAACCTCCGTCTGTCTCCCTTGTTTTCGCCGGAAGCGCGCTCTATACCCTGCTTATGATTCGCTTTGCGACGGCTTCAATGTGGAAGGCCTTGGGTTCGAATCCCGATGGGTGCGCCAATAAACGCTGTCATGGTGAAACATGGCGGCGTTTTTGCTTTCCTGAATCTCCGGCGGTGTTTCTGCCGGCTTGCATATGACAGACCCAAAAGGCAGGAGGGACGCGGGGCGGGGGAGAATATATGAAACAGACGATGCGCGGATCACCTGTACCGGATGAAACGCCGTGCATTTTGTTTGTATAAGGAGGTTGCCAGCCTATGCTCAATACCCTGTCCGTTCGCCAGAAGGCGCAGCAGACCGTTGTGCTGAAGATCACGAAGGACCGTTTTGTTTCCGATCAGGTCGGCGCGGCTTTCTTCTTCGGGGAGATCATCACCGAGGCCAGCGATATCGGCCTTGAGAATGGCAGAAGGCTGCTTGCCCGTTATGCTGAGAATGCAGAGATTCCTATGCTGATCACATCTGATTTTGAGAATGGATGCGGCAGCATGCTCAAAGGCCTGACGGTTCTGCCCTACATGATGAGTCTCGGCGCAACAGGGGACGAGCGGCTGGCCTATGATTACGGGCGGCTTACAGCGCTGGAGGCGCGGTCCGTCGGCGCGAACTGGACGTTTTCCCCCGTGGTCGATCTGAATATCAATCCGCGCAATCCGCTGGTCAATGTGCGCGGGCTGACGGACGACCCGGAGCTGGCCTGCCGCATGCTGCCGCAGATTGTGCGCGGCATGCAGGACAACGGCCTCGCCGCCTGCGCCAAGCATTTTCCTGGAGACGGCGTGGACTGGCGCGACCAGCATATCGTGACCACCAACAATTCGCTCAGCATGGAGGAGTGGCGTGAGAAATCCGGAAAGGTATTTCAGGCGGTGATCGACGCCGGCGTGTATTCCATTATGCCGGGCCATATCACGCTTCCGGCGTACCAGACGAAGGAAAAGAACGGCATGTACTTGCCCGCGACGCTCTCCCGCGAGCTGATCTGCGGTCTCCTCAAGGGGGAGATGGGGTTTGAGGGCGTGGTCGTCACCGATGCGCTGGATATGGGCGGCTTCGGCGGCTGGTATGACACGCGGGAGCAGGCGGAGATTGAGTCTTTCAAGGCGGGCTGCGACATGATGCTCTGGCCGACGGATGGCTATGTGGACAGGCTGGTTGCCGCCGTGGAGAGCGGGGAGGTGCCGATGGAGCGCCTTGACGACGCTGTCTCCCGCATCCTTCGCATGAAGGAGAAGCTCGGGCTGTTTGACGGGCCGAGCCTGCGGCCGCTGTCGGAGCAGGATCGCGCCTTTGCGCAGGACGTCCGCCGCCGCACGGCGGATGCGTCCATCACGCTGCTGCGCGACGGGCTTGGGCTCTTCCCGATGAGCCCGGAGAAGACGGGGCGGATTGCCGTTGTGCCCGTCACCCATCATGCGCCGGCGCTGGAGGAATCGAAGCTGCTGTGTGAGCTGCTCAGGGCGCGCGGCTTTGCTGTGGATGAATACCCGGAGGGAATCGACGGCGTGGATACGGACGGCGTCGGGCTTATTCTCTATGCGCTCTTCTCCCGTCCGTTCCGCCCGATCGGGTTCCTTGACTTCATGGGGGCGGAGGCGACCAAGGTATGGCATGCGCTGCGCGCTGATGTGCAGAAGACCGCCGTCGTTTCCTTTGGCTCGCCCTACTTTGCCGAGCAGTATTTTGAGCGTGCGCTCACCGTCGTCAACGCATACTCCATGCTGTCACCCAGCGTGGAGGGCTTTGTCCGTGCGGCCTGCGGCGACGTGCCGTTCACCGGCTTTTCGCCGGTCAAGGTGCGCCGGTTTGCCTTTGACGAATGACCGGGCATATGCAGAATCAGAAAACAACAGGGGGAAGAACAATGCAATATGATCAGATGGGCGGCGTGCCTTTCCCGGAGTATCCGCGGCCGCTTCTGCAGCGGGAAGAATGGATGAACCTGAACGGCGTCTGGCGGTATGCGATCACAGGCACGGCGGAGCAGCCTGCGGCGTATGAGGGCGATATCCTTGTGCCATATTCGCCGGAGGCGCCGCTCTCCGGCGTAGGGCGTCAGCTTCAGCCGGGCGAGTATCTGCATTATCATCGCGCCTTTGCTGTGCGGAAGGGAGACGGGATGCGCGCGCTGCTGCACTTCGGGGCGGTGGACTATGCCTGCGAGGTGTATGTCAACGGCGCGCATGCCGGCGGGCATCGGGGCGGCTATCTGCCCTTCACGCTGGATATCACAGAGCGGATCACGGAGGGAGAGAATGCGCTGCATGTCGTCGTGCAGGACCCCAGCGACACGGGCCATCAGGCGCGCGGCAAGCAGAAGCTGCAGCGCGGCGGCATGTACTATACCGCGCAGAGCGGCATCTGGCAGACGGTCTGGCTGGAGCAGGTGCCGGTGCAGCATGTCGCCGGCCTGCAGATCACGCCCCGGCTGGCGGATGCCTGCGTGATGATCCGCGCGGAGCTTGCCGGCGGGGCGGATACGGCGCAGGTGCGCATCCTCGCCGGGGAGAAAAGTGTGGCGGAGGGCGAGCTGCACGGTGGGGAAGAGGCGTCTTTTGCCATCCCGCACGATGCGCTGCGCCTGTGGTCGCCGGAGGATCCGTTCCTCTATGACGTGATTGTGACGCTCCGGTCGGGCGACAGCGTGCGCAGCTACTTTGCCATGCGCGAATACGGCACGACGCGCTGCGCGGATGGTCTGCTGCGCTTCACGCTCAACGGGAAGCCGATCCTGCTTAACGGGCTCCTTGATCAGGGTTACTGGCCGGAGGGGCTGTATACTCCGCCGTCCGATGAGGCGATGATCCGCGACATACAGACGATGAAGGACATGGGCTTCAACCTCCTGCGCAAGCATGTGAAGATTGAGCCGCAGCGCTGGTATCATCACTGTGACCGTCTGGGCATGATCGTCTGGCAGGACATGCCCAACGGCGGCGGCGCGTATCATGCGTGGTTTGTGACCTATGCGATCAATGTGCTGCCGGCGGTGCTGCGCCGCTTCCCGGACAGGTTCCGCGGCATCCTCGCCCGCAAGGATGAGGCGGCGCGAAGCGAATACACGCAGGAGCTTGCGCTGATGGTGCGTCTGCTGGGCGCGCATCCGTGCGTGGGCAGCTTCTGCCCGTTCAACGAGGGATGGGGGCAGTTTGACGCGTGCAGCGCGACGGCGCTCATCCGCAGCCTTGACCCGCAGGGACGGCCTGTGGACGAGGCGAGCGGCTGGTTTGATCAGGGCGGCGGCGATATGTATTCGCTGCATAATTACTTCTTCCCGCTGCGCGTGCGCCGGCAGACGGAGCGCGTCGCCGCGCTGACGGAGTACGGCGGCGTCGCATGGGCCTGCCCGGGGCATAGAACAACGGAGGGATCATACGGCTACGGCGCGGCAAAGACACAGGAGGAGTTCGCCCTCAAGTATGAGAACCTGATGTTGAAGACCGTGATCCCGCAGATCCGCAACGGTCTCTCCGCGCTGATCTATACGCAGGTCTCCGATGTCGAGGATGAGATCAACGGCCTGCTGACCTACGATCGTCAGGTGTGCAAGCTGCCGCCGGAGGTTGCGCAGCGGTGCGCGGCGGCGCTGCGCGAGGCGTTTGACGCAGCCGCCCGATAAGGACGAGCAGAATACAGCAAGCCCCCGTATGCAGTCATACGGGGGCTTTGCGTTGTATAGCTTTAGCGGAAGACAACCACCAGCGGAGCTGGTGAGAGTAAGTGGACTTTAGTTTCAAGTGTAGAGCGAAGCGAATGACAATCCATTGTGCTAGAACTACTTTTAAGAAGGTTTACCCGTTAACGGGTGGTAGGGCATTCAATGCGAATGAAGGATATTTCAGTGCGTCTTGAGACGCGGCTAGTACATTCGCCTTGAAGGCGTAGAGCATACCACCGGCTTAGCCGGTGGTTTTGATTGTTAAAAACTTATCCTCTCGGATCCCTCATAAAACAGGGCGTCTCGGTACAGGGATCCTTGTAGGCGTAGCGCGCGGCGTGACCGCCGATGTTGTTGTACCAGTTGCCCGTGACCTCGTTGATGATGCGCAGTTCGGTCGGCGTCTCCTCCATCTCAAAGAGGAGGATGCGCTTGCGCATGTGGTCGTTGGGGCAATGGCAGGCCATCATCAGCTGACCGCCGAAGGTGTAAAAGAGCATGGAGTGCGCGCCGTCCATGGCGTAGAGCGGGTTCTCCCGCTGCTCCCACGGGCCGGTGATCTCGCCGGAGAGGCTGGTCGCATAGGACATGGCGTAGCCGCCGCTCTTGGCGAAGCTCGACCAGAGCATGATCAGCCTGCCGCCGGGCAGCCTGTGCAGGAACGGGCCGTCCGTCACGCCGCCGCCGCCGATGATCGGGCCGGTCCACGGAGCGTCCTTGGCGCGGAAGAGGATGACCGGGTCGCCGACGGCTTCGCCCAGATCCTCGGTCAGGCGGACGGCGCAGATCTGACCGTCCTCCACCTGCAGCCATTCGTGGCAGAAGACCATCCACGGCTGGCCGTTGCGGTCGGCATAGAGCGTGCCGTCCAGGCACTGCCAGCCCTCGGGCGTGACAGGCGCGGGCTTCACCGGCGCGAACGGCCCCTTCGGGCTGTCGGACACAAGGCACTGGCAGCGGCGGTAGCTGCCCGCCGCGCGGAAGGAGCTGATCAGGTAGTATTTCCCGCCCCAGATATGGCATTCGGGCGCCCAGTAATCCAGATCCGCCCAGAAGTCCCCCTGCTCAAAGCAGATCTGCGGCTTTGACCAGTGGATCAGGTCGGGGCTCTCCAGCACGTAGAAGCGCCCCCTGCCCGCGGGGATCTCCGGGAAGCGTGTCCTGTCGGCGAACTGGACATAGGTGTAGTACATCCGGCTGACAGGATCGGCGAGGATAAAGGGGTCGCTGATGTGCACGTCGCGCACATGATAGGGATAGAGATTCAGGTTGACCGTGTCGTCGGAGCAGCGGTACATCGTATTCCCTCCTCATTGATGGAATAGGGTTGTGACAAATGGCTGTTATCTCAGATCCGGCACGTCGGCCCAGTTGTGCGCTGCCATGCGGTCGTATTCCTCCGGGGTGATGGTCAGGATGGTGCCGTGCTTGAAGCCGTAGGGGAAGGAGAAGGCCGCGTCGCTGCGCACGAAGTTTGCCTTGGCGAGGCTGTCCGCGACGAAGGGGACATAGCCCTGCCCCGCGCCGGCGACGCCGTAGTAGTCTGTGAACATACACCAGCGGCCGTCGTCGAGCTGCACGGCGGTCGGGGCCTCGTATTTGCCGCTGGTCAGCACGGACATGGCCTCATCGAACGCGGGCACGCGGGTGAACGGGCCGTCTGCGTGATCGCCCTTGACGAGGATCAGGTTGGCGGGGGTGTGCTCGCTCTTGAGGAACATGTAGTACTTCCCGTCTTCCTCATACATCGCGGAGTCGATGACGGGGCCGTCCTCCTTGCGGTAGAGGAGCTTCGGCGCGGAGTAGGTGATAAAGTCCTTCGTCCGGCAGCAGTAGATGGCCATCGGGCCGTAGTCGTTCTCCGCGTGCGCGGAGGACCAGTGCAGCAGGTAATCCTCATGCTCCGGGTCATAGATGATATCCGGCGCCCAGAGGCAGCCAAAGCCCTCGTCGCCCAGCGTGATGAGCTCCTCCTCCGTCCAGTGGACGAGGTCGTCGGATTGCCAGTGCGCCAGCGCCTTGCTGCCGTGCCTGCGGATATTGGCCCATGAGTGGGCGTACCTGCCGCGCATGCCGTAGGAGAGGGACAGATCGGTGGCAAAGATATGGAAGCGGCCGGTGTTCCTGTCGCGCACGATCGTCATGTCGCGCACGCCGCGGTCGCCGTAGTAGGCCCAGAGGATGGGCGCGCCGCCGTTGAGCGCCTCCCAGCAAAAGCCGTCGCGGCTGATGGCGAAATACACCTGCTCGCCCTCGGGCGAGGTGGTCTCGCGGAAATGGACAAAGAGATAATTCTTCATGCTGCCTCCTTGCGCTGGCGGTCAGCGGTAGGCGGGCAGATAGCTGCCGTGGGCCTCGATGAGGTCGTCCACCATGCTGCGGATGGAGTCGATGTCAAGCTCCGCCGCTGTATGCGGGTCGAGCATCGCGGCCTGATAGATGTGGTCGCGCCTGCCGGTGCGCGCCGCCTCGATGGTCAGCAGCTGCACGTTGATGTTGGTCATGTTCATTGCCGCGCACTGGACGGGCAGCGCGCCGACATGGCAGGGATGGATGCCGTGGCCGTTGACGAGGCAGGGCACCTCCACGCAGGCCTCCTCCGGCAGATTGCTGATCAGGCGGCCGGTGTTGAGCACGTTGCCGCCGATCTGGTACGGCGTGCCGGTGACGATGGACTCCATGATGTGCGAGGCATACTCGCGGGAGCGCTCATGCTCCCTGACGCCGCTCTCGAGCAGCTGCGCGTATTCCTTCTTCCAGCCCTCGATCTGGTTGACGCAGCGACGGGGATACTCGTCCAGCGGGATGTTGTAGCGGGCGATCAGCTCCGGGTATCTGCTCTTGATGTAGAAGGGGTTGTACTCGGCGTTGTGCTCGCTGGATTCCGTGCAGTAATAGCCGAAGTGGCGGATGTACTCAAGGCGCACCTTGTCCTTGAAGTCCGGGTCGGCGATCTTCGCGCCGATGCGCGCCTTGATCTCGGGGTAGAGATCCCTGCCGTCCTTATCGCGGATCTCCAGCAGCCACGCCATATGGTTGATGCCGGCGATCAGCTCGCGCCGTCCTTCGAGCTTATCCTCCATGCCCAGCTCGCCCAGCAGCGTCTCAGAGCAGACCTGCACGCTGTGGCAAAGGCCCACGGTCCTGACCGGGGTGTAGCGCAGCATATAGCCGGTGAGCATGGCCATCGGGTTGGTGTAGTTGAGCAGCAGCGCGTCCGGGCAGACCTCCGCCATATCCCGCGCGAAGCTGTCCATCACAGGGATGGTGCGCAGGGCGCGCATGATGCCGCCGATGCCGAGCGTGTCGCCGATGGTCTGCTGCAGGCCGTAGCGCTTGGGGATCTCAAAGTCGGTAATCGTGCAGGGGTCGTACAGGCCGACCTGAATGGCGTTGACCACGAAGTCTGCGCCGCGCAGGGCGTCCTTGCGCTGCTCCTCGCCGAGGTAGCATTCGATGCGGCCATAGCCGCCCTTGGTCTGGCGCATGGCTTCAAGGATGGTCTGGCTCTCTTTAAGCCTGCCGCCGTCGATGTCATAAAGCGCGAAGGTGCTGTCCCTCAGCGCTTCCGTGCACATGCAGTCGCCGATGACATTGCGGGCGAATACCGTGCTGCCCGCGCCCATGAATGTAATCTTCATTTCCGTCCTCCTGTGTGTGCCGCCTGCTTGTCGCCCCGCGGCGGCGCTTTGCTGATTTCATTATAGCAGATCATACCGGAGGGCAATAGAGGGGATTTGCATATGCGGGTGATTTTGCAGAAGGCATTGCCATGAAAGCAAAAGAAGCGCCGCTGCAGGACTGCAGCGGCGCGCATAATGATGATCAGCGGATCTTGTCGCCGAGGGAAATGCCCATCGCGCGGGCGGTGCGGATCTCGTGGCCGTCGCGCGGGACAAACTTCGTCTTGCCCGCGACGGTGGAGAGCGGATTATGGGTGACGGTGTTGTTGAGCATGCCGACGGCCTGACCGTACTGCTCGCTGGCGATCAGCTGGGCGGCGTGCACGCCGAAGTTGGTGGAGAGCATGCGGTCATAGGCGCTCGGGGTGCCGCCGCGCTGCATGTGGCCCGGGATGACGGCGCGCGCGTCGACGCTGGGGATCAGCGTGGGGAGCTCCTTCGCCAGCCTGTTGGCGATGCCGCTGAAGCCGGTCTCCGCGCGGTACTTGGCCAGCTCCTTCTTCTTCATCTTGGATTCCTCGATGGTCATCGCGCCCTCTGCCACGGCGATGATGGAGAAGGTCTTGCCCCTTTCCACGCGGTCGCGGATAGCCTCGCAGACCTGATCAAGGTCGTACGGGATTTCCGGCAGGAGGATGATGTCCGCGCCGCCGGCGATGCCGGAATAGAGCGTCAGCCAGCCGGCCTTATTGCCCATGATCTCAACGACCATGACGCGGCCGTGGCTGGCGGCGGTGGTGTGGATACGGTCGATGACGTCGGTGGCGATATCCACGGCGGAGTGGAAGCCGAAGGTGACGTCCGTGCCCCAGATGTCGTTGTCGATCGTCTTGGGCAGGCCGATGACGTTGAGCCCCTCTTCGGAGAGGAGGTTCGCCGTCTTGTGCGTGCCGTTGCCGCCGAGGCAGACGAGGCAGTCCAGCTTCATCTTCTTGTAGTTCTGCTTCATCGCCTTGACCTTGTCGAC
>JAGBAV010000057.1 GCA_017938795.1 Clostridia bacterium | reverse complement strand
TCCCTCCACGCGGAGGGAGTGGATTGAAATACGGTGGGGGGGGGGGGATTGCTCATCCGGCGCGCGTCTCCCTCCACGCGGAGGGAGTGGAGTGAAATAGGTGGATACCCGCGAGGGCGGGAACGGCGTTGCGTCTCCCTCCACGCGGAGGGAGTGGATTGAAATAAGCAGGCGATGGAGATCTGCCGCAACACCGAGGTCTCCCTCCACGCGGAGGGAGTGGATTGAAATATATGGTTAGCTCTAGAGGGCATGCTATAAAGACCGTCTCCCTCCACGCGGAGGGAGTGGATTGAAATGCTCTCCTCTTTGAGCTGCTTGACCTGGCTTGAGCGTCTCCCTCCACGCGGAGGGAGTGGATTGAAATATTTTTCCCATCCCTCCAGCGCAAAAGCGAGGAGTCTCCCTCCACGCGGAGGGAGTGGATTGAAATAGCATCGATCTGCCCGTGGAGCTTCGCCTCGCCGCGTCTCCCTCCACGCGGAGGGAGTGGATTGAAATGCCGGTGGGAGCTGGGCTCCCGCCCCGTACCCATCGTCTCCCTCCACGCGGAGGGAGTGGATTGAAATGCAATATCCGGTCGGGTGTGGTATAATGGTCAAAGGTCTCCCTCCACGCGGAGGGAGTGGATTGAAATCCCCGTCGGGGCTGACGCCCCCCTATGCGGACTATCGTCTCCCTCCACGCGGAGGGAGTGGATTGAAATTCTTTAGTCCTGACCGCGCCTGTTGAGGTAGTCGGTCTCCCTCCACGCGGAGGGAGTGGATTGAAATAGTACATGATCGGCCACAGCTCCTTCGAGCTGACCGGTCTCCCTCCACGCGGAGGGAGTGGATTGAAATGCTCCGCTGACCAGTTCGGTGCCAGCGGCCTTGGCCTCCTTCCTTGCGGATGCAGGACTGTTGCTTCTGGCGCACTCCGCCTCCCTTCCACCCTCCCAACACCCGCCTGACACGCTATGTTTTAATAATTAAAAAATTGAGCTATTATTGAAAAAATACGCCATTGGTAAGGATGAGGTCATAGGTATCGAATCCGGTCATCAGCTCCATATGAAACCGCCTTCGCTTATAGACAGCGAGGGTGGTTTTGCTATATATTTCTGGATTTTTGAGAGTCTGCCTTGCGAGGGGCGGGCCCTTTTGCGTTGTCATGCCTGTGGTTTGTCTGCTTTCGTTTGCGTGCGATGCGGCATTCAGGGGTGCTCTTGCTGCCCGGGTTTTGCGTGAGAACACATCGTTTCGGCTTTAAGGGAGTACGTAACGGCCGGACGCCGACAGCTGAGCGGACAGAAGCGTCCATTTTTGTCTGCACAGAGTGAAGCGGCCATACCGGCAGGATCCAATCTGGAAATTTTGGGAGAGATAAACCCCAAAAAATCGATTTATTTTGCCGCGATTTGATCGAAACTGTATAGACTTTCATATTTAGTGATGTTATAATACTTAGTATGGTAAATTGTACCGGTTATGTCCATTTTTGGGGAATTGCTATATTTGGGCAGGCTGTTCTGAGGGGGATCATGCCTGCTGCAGAAACATGGGAAGAAACTGATAGGGGATGGGTTCGGATGAAAAAGATGCTCAAGAGAATGAAGCCGATCAGCGTGCTGATGCTCGTCATGCTGTTTATGCTCAGCGTGATCTGCGGCGCAGCAGCGGAAGGCGGAGCCGGGCAGAGGGGGACCAACGAACTGGATGGATCCAAGATTGAGGGTATCTATCTGGAGTGGGTCACCGAGGACAGCACTTTAACCGCGGAAGGGGACCCTGTGCCCGATTCGGAGTTTGCTGACAAGGATCATCTGTATCTATCCACCACCAACAATGGTGAGATCACGATGGTCTACAGGATTGAGGCGCAGTTCTCCGGCCAGTACGACTATGCTCCGGGCGATGTCACCATCAGCATCCCGGCGCAGGTGTGGCCGGCCCGCGCGTACATTGACGGTGTGGGCGGCGTGGATTCCGGCAGCCTGCAGGGCACGCTCGAGATGCCCGTGCCGGAGGCGCCGTCCACGAAGGCGGACTTCAACTGGCAGCTGGTCGACGGCCAGTATGTCCTGACCAACACCGGCACGCTGAGCGCCGCTTCCAGCGTGTCTATTGAGGTTGCCATCCGCGGCCTGAACCCGATCGATATTGTGGATATGAGCACCTGCAACGACATCACCGCGTACTGCGAGGTCGTCACCAATCAGGGCAATATCATCAGCTCCAGGAGCATGCCGATCAACGCTCAGATCGACACCACGGCGAAGATTACCTATGTGGAGAAGGAAGGCGAGGTCTTCGAGTCTGCTGCGGATGTGCCGCAGGAGCTGCTTGCCAATCTGCCCGCCGGTGCCAATCCGGACGACTACATCTATGCCAAGTGGCGTACCTATCAGGCCCATCAGAATAACCAGCCCTACTCCATGGATGTTGAGGATATGCTGTCCGCGGCTTATGAGAAGGTACCGGACGGCAGCGGCGGGTATACGCAGCAGCATGTGACGGACGGCATCTTCCTTGGCAGCGCCAATTATCCCGGCACGGTCCTGACCGCCGGGGACGTGGATTTTACCACGAATGTGATGCAGAACCAGGAGGATACGACCACAAGAGTCCAGCACGAGAAGTCTGTGTACATGTGGTCTGCCTATCTCAAGAGCGCTTTCACCGTGCCCGATGCGATGGAGGATCAGCGCGTATATTGCCTTGACAATGAGGTGACGTGGATCCTGACCGAGTCGGACAAAGAGGCGCAGGCCTGGGACACGACCGACCCCCAGAAGGTGGAGCGGCTGTCCGACAAGGTGTCCATCCAGTATTCGCCCATGAAGTGGCAGGTGCCGCCGGGACACTTTATCGTACGTAAATGGACGGAAAAGAGAGATTATAAGGACTGGGATTATGGCCTTGGTCTCACCGCGCTGGAGCTTGGCCGTGAGGTCGACATGAACTTCCTGGTGGAGACGGTGGGCTATGGCTATCCGTGGACCAGCAAGTATTCGATGCCGGATGCGGGCCCTGCGTCCAGCGACGAGGAGCTGGAGGAATCCTACGGCCTCCTTGGCTGGCGGCAGGTGACCGAGGACTACGCGACCTACTTCAATTATGAAAACACGGAGCTGACCTCGGAGGACTTCGAGTTCAAGTCCCTGCGTCTGACCAAGCCGTCGCTCATGCGCTATCTCAAGAGGAGCAGCGGCAGCTTTGGCTATGAGTACGACTCCTCGCTGCATGTCCCGACGCTGAGCGTCGACGTCAGAATTGACGGCGGGAGCGAATGGCATAATGCCGCGGTTGTGGAGCATAAGAACGGCCGCTTTGAAGCTGTCTCTACCAACAGCGGTACGTCGTGGAATTCGGTGGCCAACACCCTGTACTTTGCGGATAACGTGACCGATGTGCGCTGGAGCTATGTCAGCAATGTGTCCGCGGAAGGTGTGGGCGAGGAGAAGTGCGGGCTTGGCGGCCTGATCTGGGACGTCTATCCCACCATCACGCTGAAGCCCTCCGATCGCGTGAAGGCCATCGTGCAGGAGCTGTTCACCGACACGCAGAACCCGATGACCAAGTTCAAGAACGACGCGAAGATGGACGCCTACGGCTGGGTCACGCCGGAGAACGACGGCGAGCACGTGGCGGACTTTGCCGATGCTTCCCGCGCGACGGTGTACGGCGCGGGCTACGGCGTGTCGCTGACAAAGGACGCCGAGTATGAAGGCGACAGCGACAATCAGCGCGTCGTGATCCACTATACGGTGACCCTCACCGAGCAGAGCAACATGGAGTCGCTGGAGGAATACCGCACTGCGGTCGAGACGGGCGCGATCCCGGCGGAGACCAGCGGTATCTGGTACGATCTGCTTCCGCCCCATGTGACGCCGATGACGAATACCGTCAAGCTGCGCTCGGGCGATACTATCCGCAACGTCTATGCCATTGAGAATTATAAGAATACGGGCCGCTATCTGCTCGTGGTGGAGGCGGATCTGACGCCTGTCCCGCAGAATGACAACAATAAGGTCCCGTACTACGATGCGCCGCAGATGACGTTTGACGCGTTCTATACGGTGCTGGATCTGGAAGAGTACGGCTCGAAGCTGGTGAACTACGCCGCCTTTGAGTCCACCGTGGACAATCTGCGCTTTGATACGCTGGGCACCATCCCCGGACAGCGCGGCGAGCCTGACGACCCCACTGCCGGCAACAACGCCACCACGCCGTCCATTCCGCAGGATATTGTGGATGCGCTGACGGATCTTGACCCCGCCACGGATGAGAACCGCTTTGTCTATGCGAAGACGGAGCATGAGGTGTCCATGCTGGCCTATGCGGTCTCCGCGCTGAAGAAGATGGTGCGCAATGACCTGGTTGGCGTGTGGACGCAGGGCCTTGACGGGCAGGAGCAGGTGACGGTCTTTGAGGGCCATCCCTATACCTATAACCTGACGGTCAGCACCGCCGCCAGCTCTGTGGCGAAGGATATCGTCCTGTACGATACCATTGAGAACTACATCATCCCTGACCCGAATCAGGAGGATGATACGGACGCCACCAAGGCGGCGGACTTCGGGCATGTGCAGGAGCGCAAGGACTGGCAGGGCGACTGGCTGAATGAAGGCCAGTGGCGCGGCACGCTGGAGCGGGTCGAGCTGGGCGAGTTCGTCGCCGCCGGCATCAGGCCTGTGCTGCTGTATTCCACGATCGATCACCTGCAGTTCGCGGATACCAAATCCGGAACGGACGATGATAACTACGATGAGGATACCGATATTCTCTCCTCCGGCAGCTACGACATCACCGACCGGACGATCTGGACGGTGGCGGAGGGGCTCACCGAGGATGGCGTGTGGACCGTGCCGGAGGGCGTGAACGTCACCGCCATCGCAATCGACGCCAGCCTCAAGGCGGATGGCGAGCCCTTCATCCTCATGCCCGAGGAGAAGCTGACGGCCTATCTGCGCATGCGCGCGCCGGATGACAACAGCGATCAGAATGTATGGAACGCCAAGGGCGCGTATGCCCGCCTGACGGATGAAAGCGGCAGCTATCTGCTCGATGACGCCGGTCATCAGCAGATCGACTGGGAGGCTGCGCAGAATCCGGAAAACAACATGTACGCGTTCAATAACTCGCGCGTCCGCCTGACCGAGGGCAACGTGCTGGACATGATCATCAAGTGGCTTTCCGCGCAGCGCATGATCCGCAACGACTATACCCGCGTGGGCATTGTGCCCGCCACTCTGAAGGTTGAGAAGGAGTGGCTGGATCAGGAGAATCATGACGGCATCCGTCCGGAGTCCGTTGTGGTTTCCGTGCTGCGCAAGGTGGCCGGGACGACGGATGCGCCCGCGCCCGTGCTGGATGCGGCCGGCAATCCGATCCGCGTGACGCTTGACGAGAGCAATAACTGGACGCAGACCATCCTGCAGATGGACATCGTGGATGAAGAGGGCCGCCGTTATCTGTACTCCATGGAGGAGGAGCCCGTGCCCGGCTATGAGGCCCGGGTGGAATACGACGGCGAGAGCACCTACACCGTCAAGAACATTCACCCTGACGAGATGGTGGATCTCTCCGGCAGGAAGGTGTGGGAGGACGACGGGAACGCCTATGGTGTGCGCCCGGAGGCGGTCATCCTGCATCTGTACCGCGACGGGGAAAAGATCATGACCCGGACCGTTCGCACCGACGGCACGGATGCGTGGGCGTATTCCTTCGGCGAGCTGCCCAGGTTTGAGCGGGGCGGCCAGCATGAATATGTGTACGAGGTCCGCGAGGAGTATGTGCCCAAGTACGGGACGGTCGTGGAGGGCACGCAGGTCACCAACAGCTATATCCCCTATGGCGATCTGCGTATCCTCAAGAAGCTGGAGGGCGCGACGAGCGTCGCCGCCAGCAAGGATTTCACCTTCACGCTGATCCTGCTGGAGGAGAAGGCCGACGAGAATGCCTCCGATAAGCCGCTGGAGGGTCAGTATGCCTGCACGATCTGCAATGAGAATGATGAGATCGTGAAGGATGGCTTCACCTGCGGCAACGGCAGCACCTTCACCCTGAAGGGCGGCCAGTACATGGTGATCCATGACCTGCCCTCCGAGGCCCGCTATGAAGTGATCGAGGCGGAGCTTGACGGCTTCACCTGCGCTGTGGAGAACGGCTCCGGTGTGATCATGGGCGGCGACCGCAGCGTAGAGGTGACCTTTACCAATACCTACAAGGCTTCCGGCTCTGTGCAGGTCGAGCTTGACAAGAAGCTGACGGGCCGCGCCATCCAGAAGAACAAGTTCAAGTTTGAGCTGGTGGACAACAACCCGGACAGCG
Source organism: Clostridia bacterium (assembly GCA_017938795.1). Taxonomy (GTDB): domain Bacteria; phylum Bacillota; class Clostridia; order Christensenellales; family Aristaeellaceae; genus Ventricola. The sequence goes on along the minus strand of JAGBAV010000057.1, from coordinate 16,237 downwards.
ATACCTACGGCGAAGTAATCGGCTCCACCCGCGTGCAGAGGCCTGAGGAGGATGCTGAAGGCGGCGCCGGCACGAACCAGTCGATTGAGTCCCAGGCGCGCATTCTGTTCAGCTCACTGAGGTTCACGGCGGGGGATCACGGCAAGACCTTCCATTATATCCTGCGCGAGGCGAATGACAGCCTCCCGGGCTATACGAGCGATAAGACCGAGTTCCATGTGGAAGTGACCGTTCAGGACAATGGCGACGGCACGATGTCGGTGACCTACGTCATCAAAGACGCCGGCGGCGCGAAGGTAAGCGAGCCGAAGTTTGAGAACAGCTATGCGGCTACCGGCAGTGTCGAACTGAAGGTATGGAAGACGCTGACCGGGCGCGCCCTTGAGGATGGGGAGTTCACCTTCGAACTGCTCCCGTGCGATGAAAACGGCGTCCCGGATGAATCGGATACCCCCCTCACCGCCACGAATAATGCGGACGGTGTGGCTGTGTTTGCTGCGCTCAATTTCACGCAGGATGATGTGAACGCTGATCCGTCCGTCCCGGCTGTGTATTACTATCTGGTGCGCGAGCGGGCGGGAGAGGATAATACCGTCGTCTATTCCACGCAGCAGTATCTGTTCAGGATCACCGTGATGGATAACGGCGACGGCACGCTCTCCTTCGAGCAGAGCGTCTATGCGCTCACCGATGGCAGCGTGAGCAGCACGCCGGTCGTGCCGGTATTCAAGAATACCGTCAAGCCGGGCGCGCTCACCGTGGAGAAGCAGGTTGAGGGCGACGAGGGCGATCCGGATCAGGTATTCACCTTCAAGGTGAGGCTGACGGGCGAGAGCATCGGGGAGCTGGACTATAACCTGAAGACGCCTGCGCCGCCGACGCCCGAAGCGACGCCCGAGCCGACGCCGAAGCCCGATACGCCGACTGCGACCACCCCCGCGCCGGTGAACAGCTCGAAACACTATCATGCTTCGGAAGCTGAACTTGCAGGTGAAGCTTATGCCATGCTGGAACTGGAGACCGGCGTGCTGACCATATTCCGCTCTACGAATCGAACTGATCCTGATGGTAATTCGTTCTCAGCTTACGATAGATGGGGAAGCTATGTGGATGCTAAATCCTCTGATAAGCGAGTGTATTTCCATGCCAGAGAAAATGCGACTACGGTTGATAATGCCACATGGAAGGACTATGTTACGCAGATTAAAGAAATCGTTATGCTTGGTGCGTACAAGCCGCTGCTGCTTAACAGTTACTGTAAGGGTATGACCAATCTGGTCAAAGTGGATTTCTCTAAAATGGATACCAGCCGGTGTACGGGTATGAGCTCCATGTTCAATGGGTGTAAAAACATTGAGAACCTGGATTTGAGTACATTCGATACATGCAGTCTTAAATATGCGCCGCTTATGTTTAGTAATTTTTCCTATGACGGCGTATTGGATCTGAGCAGCTTTAATACGAGTAATCTGACATCGATGTATTGTATGTTCCAGTACGCGACGCTGGGCGGGCTGAATGTCAGCACGTTTGACACTTCGTCTGTGACGAGTTTTTACGGTGCATTCGGTAGTCTCAAGGGCATCTCCAAACTGGATCTGAGCCATTTCAATACATCCAGTGTAACGGATATGAGCCATGCCTTTAGTGATTCTGAAATTGAAGAGCTTGACATAAGCGGCTTTACAGTGGAATCGTGCACATCGGCTCAATACATGATGGATGATTCCAGTGTTCATACTGTCCATATGGGAGCCTTTAACAGCAGGGAGAGGCTCGCGGACAATAAGATCAATATGTATATGCTCTTCCCGTCTGGAAGTGCTGTGCAGAAGGTGACGATCGGCGCTGATACGGTGTGTCCGACGCCTGCGCCTGCCAGTGTGCCATCCTATCCGGTGCCTCCCACGTCTGGCGGATATGATGGCAAGTGGGTGCTGGAGAATGATCCTGCGCAGGTTCTGACCAGTAAGGAACTCTTTACTGAAGGCGGTCATCCCGGTACCTGGGTATGGCATGAAGCGGGTTACAGGCTGAGCTTCCTCCCCGGCGATCAGGGCAGCGGCTCCATGCCGGATGCATTCCCCACCATGAGCGATCCTTACACCTTTGCGCATACATTCTACAGCGCAACCCACGAGGTGACTGGTTTCAAGGATGATAACGGCAGGGAGTATGCCCTGAATGAGGACGGCACCTGCACCATCCCGGCGAACCAATATACTGCGGACAGCGTGGTCACCCTCACCGCGCAGTGGAAGGAAAAGGAAGCGCCCGTCACCATCACGGACGATACGGTGACCATCAGGCTGAAGGCCGGCGAGTCCATCACGCTGAATAACCTGCCTGCCGGCACGGCGTATGAGGTGTGGGAGGAGCTGCCCGCCGGATGGATCCTGATCGAGAAGGTCAACGAGACCGGTGAGATTGAGCCGCTGGAGACGCATGAGGCTGTCTTCACCAACCGCTATGACCCGGAGAAGGTCTCCGTGACGCTGAGGGCGCAGAAGCTGCTGGACGGCGAAGGCGCGGCAGCGGATCAGTTCAGCTTCAGCCTGTCCGATGATACCGGCGTTCTGCAGATCAAGAAGAATGCCGGCGGCGGCGCTGTGACCTTCAATACCTTCACCTATACAGAGGAAGGCGAGCATACCTATACCATCAGAGAGGTCCGCGGCGATAACGATGCGTTCACGTACGACAGCGCGGTATACACCGTGACGGTCAATGTGACGAAGGCGGACGACGGCAGCCTCAGCGCGGCGGTCAGCTATGCCAAGGGCACGGAGCAGGCGGATGCGCTCGAGTTTGTCAATACGACCAAGCCCGGCAGCCTGAAGCTGACCAAGGCCATTGACGGCGGTCTGACGGACAAGGCGAGGGAGAAGGAATTCACCTTTGAGATCACCTTCACGGATGCGGCCTTCAACCCGTGGAACGGCGAGATCGGCGTGGACGGCAGCGAGGAGAAGCTGACCGTCAGCGGCGGCAAGGCGACCGTGACCCTGAAGGGCGGCGAGTCGATCACCCTGACGGATATCCCTGCCGGCCTGACGTATTCCGTGCAGGAGACGGGCGATCTCACCGGCTGGACCCTTGACGGCACGGTGAACGGCGAAGGCCAGATCCTCCCGGATCAGACCGCGGAATGCACCGTTACCAATACCTACAGCGCGAGCGGCAGCGTGTTCCTGAGGATCAATAAGGTTCTGACGGGGCGCGATCTGCAGCTGAGTGAGTTTGACTTCCTGCTGAAGGAGGCTGAGGTTGCTGCCGACGGCAGCGTCACCGAAGGCGTCCTCGTCAGCGAAGCCAGCAGCGGCGCGGACGGCGTGGTGAGCTTTGCGCCCATTGCCTATACCGCGGAGGGCGAATACACCTATGTGATCACGGAGAAGCCCGGCGAGGACGAGACCGTCGATTACAGCGACAGACGGATTCTGGTGACTGTTAACGTGCAGGATGAGGACGGCAATGGTAAGCTGACCTGTACGCCTGTCTATCAGATGGAGACGGAGGACGGCGCGTGGGAGGACGGCAGCCAGATCACCAACGCGGTGAAGACCGGCCACCTCTCGATCCGCAAGGAGGTTGTCTCCTCCTATGAGGGTCATGCCGATCAGAAGTTCGCCTTCACCATCACCCTGAAGAATGCCGACGGCACGCCGTATACCGGCGCCTATGATACCGCTGCCGAGGGCGGCAAGACCATTCCGGTCACGGGCGGCAAGGTGAGCGTGGAGCTGGCCGGCGGCGAGACGGCCACGCTGTATAACCTGCCCATGGGCACGCAGTATGCGGTTGAGGAGACGAAGGCTTCCGGCTTTGTCACCGAGGCTGAGCATGCGGACGGCGTCATCGACGGGGATACCACTGCGCAGGCTGTCTTCACCAACACCTATCATGCGAAGGGCGAGTATGTGCCCGGCGCCGTCAAGAACCTGACCAGCGAAACCAAGGAGCTAGAGGCCGGGATGTTCACCTTCGTGCTCGTCGCGCCGGACGGCAGCGAGAGCACCGCGGTCAACGACGCGGACGGCAATGTCGTCTTTGCGAAGATGACCTTCGATGAGACGGACGTCGGCACGAAGACCCTGACCATCCGCGAGCGCAATGACGGCAAGCCCGGCTACACCTATGATGAGGACGAGATCACCATTACCCTGACGATCACGGACAATGGCGACGGTACCCTCACCGTGGAGGACAGCCTCGATGGCGAGCTCCCGGCGTTTGACAATACCTTTGTCAACGAGACCAGCATCAGCGTGGAGAAGCGCTGGCAGGACAACGAGAATCTGATGGGCGCCCGCCCGGCGAGCATCACGCTTGACCTGTACCGCAACCGCGTGAAGCTGGACGACATGACGGTTCAGATCGACGGAACGCCGGACTGGAGCTATACCTACGAGCATCTGCCCGCAGAGGACGAGGACGGCAACGCGTATACCTACGAGGTCCGCGAGAGGTCCGTTCCGCTCTATCAGAGCAGCAGGACGAGTGAGGATGGGAAGATCATCATCACCAACACGCTGCATACGCTGGGCGAGCTGGAGGTGACCAAGACCGTTGTTGGCGGCGATGAGGAGAAGGCGTTCACCTTCACCGTCATCCTGACGCAGGACGGCGCGCCTGCCGCGGGTCTGCCGCTGATTCTGGAGAAGAACGGCGAATACGCCAACATGGCGACCGGCGAGGACGGCAGCGTCTCCTTCACGCTGAAGCATGGCGAGACGATGAAGCTGCGCGGCCTGCCCTACGGCGTCGGATACGCTGTGGAGGAGGCCCCCGAGGCGGGCTATACGGTGACATACACCGATGCGCAGGGGACTGTCAAGGCGGGCACGCTCCATCAGGCGCAGTTCACCAATACGTACGACGCTGCCGGCAGCATTGTCTTCGGAGGCACCAAGCACATGACCGGCCGCGAGCTGCATGAGGACGATGTCTTCACGTTCGAGCTGCTGGATGAGGACGGCGATGTGATCGGTACGGCGACGCAGAACCCCGACGGCAGCTACTGCTTCGAGGCGATTGCCTACACGCTGGCGGACGTGGGTGAGTATACCTACACGGTGAAGGAAGTCATCCCTGAGGAAGCACAGCGGGCCGATGGCGTGACCTATGACGATACGGTGTACACCATCGACGTGGTGGTCGCCGATAACGGAGACGGCACGCTGAATGTGACTGCGTCCTGCGACACGGAGGCGCTTGACTTCACCAATACCTACAGCGCTGCGGGCGAAGTGGCCTTCTCCGGCAGCAAGACGCTGACGGGCGGCGAGCTCGTCGCGGGCGACTTCAGCTTCACGCTGTATGACAGCGAGGGGAACGACATTGAGACCGTGCCCAATGCGGAGGACGGCAGCTTTGCCTTCGCCGCGCTGACCTACACGCAGGAGGATGTGGGCACCCATACCTATACCATCCGCGAGGATGAAGGCGGCATGGATGACGTTTCCTATGACGACGCGGAATACACCGTTGTCGTGACTGTCACCGATAACGGAGACGGCACGCTGAATGCGGCGTATGTCATCACCAAGGACGACGAGGAGACCGAGGAGATCACCTTCGTGAATACCGTCCTGACGTCGCTGACCATCTCCAAGACGGTGGAAGGCTGCGAGACGGATGAGACCTTCGGCTTCATCGTGAGGCTGTATGACGCGGAGGGCGTGGAGAACACCAACACCTACGCCTACACCGGCGACGTGGAGGGCGAGCTGACCAGCGGCGATACGATCCGCCTTGGCCATGGCCAGAGCGTGACCATCGTCGGCCTGCCGGTCGGCACGGTCTACAGCGTGGAGGAGGAAGACCCCGACGCGTACATTGTCACGGTGAACGGCAACGACGGCAACACCGCCGAGGACACGCTGTCTGAGGATGAGAACGTCGTCGCCTTCGTGAACACCATGCAGACCACGAGCTTCACGGTCACCAAGCGCTGGCAGGGAAGCCACGGCGGCGTCATCAGCCTGACGCTGTATGCCAACGGCGTGAAGATGGAGCCGCAGCCCACCTGTACCCGTAACGGCGATGTGTATACGTTCATCGATCTGCCGATGTATGACGGCGACGGAAACGTCATCGTCTACAGCGCGAAGGAAAGGTACATGGATGGCTATGTGACCATCTACAAGAACGTGGCGCCTTACGACGGAGAGACCAAGTCGGTCTACGACGGCGGTACGATTATCAACAAGGAGACCGTTGAGGCGGACTTCGCTGTGCGCAAGAAGTGGATCGGCCTGAACAACGGCGAGCAGCCGCCCGCCATTGAGCTGGTGCTCTACTGCAACGGTGTGGCGACCGACGTCAAGACGCCCAAGCCCACCAGCGGCGGCTGGTATAAGTACTACAACCTGCCGCGCATGGTGAACGGAGAGATCGCCGTCTACACCGCCAAGGAGAAGCCTGTTCCGGGCTTCATGACGCACTACGAGCTCAGGGATGGCACCGAATCCGATCATGCGGATAACGGCGGCACCATCACCAACTCGAAGATCCCGCAGACCGGCGATAAGTCGTCGCTGGCGCTGTGGCTGACGCTCATGGGTGCTTCCGCAGTCATGATGCTGACGCTCATGAAGCGCCGCAGGGCATAACCCCAATGAATCAAGCCGCCGGAGCGTATAGCTCCGGCGGTTTTCTGCTTCGTCTTTGTGGGAAAGATGCGCATATCAAAAGACCCTGCTTCCGTAAGGAGGCAGGGTTTTGTCGTTGAGTATTTGTCTTACAGCAGCGCCATCACATGCGGGCTCAGCTCCTGCAGGAAGGCGATGCATTGCTCCATGTCGGGCGCGGTCGCCAGCGCGGCGAAGAGCAGCGTGCGGCGTTCGCCGTAGAGGATGCCCGCATCGTGCGCGATGTCGCTCAGCCCGCCGGTCTTGTGGGCGGCCTTCTGCGCGGGATTGCTGTTCATGATCAGCTCCTTGTCGTGCTGGCGCAGGAGGATGGGGAGCGCCGTCCCGCAGATGAACGGCGTGAGCCCCTCGCCTGTGTGCAGCATTCCATACAGGCGCAGCATGTCGTCTGCGCTGGTGAGGTTCTCCCGTCCCTGCCGGGCGGATTCAAAGTCGAGCATGTGCCGGCGCAGCAGCGTGTCCTGCAGGCCGATGCGGCGGCTGTATGCGTTGATCCTGTCCATGCCGAGCAGGTCGATCAGCACGTTGGTGGCGCTGTTGTTGCTGTCTGTGATCATGTATTCCAGAAGGACGGAGAGCGGCACGTCGGTTCCGTCCCGGATCACAGGCGCTTCGTCGCCCACGCAGTGGGCGGGCTGCACGTGGATCCTCGTGTCCAGAGAGAAAGCACCCTGTTCGGCGTCTTCAAGGGCGCAGAGCATGATGGGGGTCTTGATCAGGCTGGCGCTCTTGAATACCCGCTGGGTCTGATAGGCGGCGAGCATCTCGCTGCTGCCGGCGTCCTGTATGGCGCAGCCGACGCTGCAGCCGTGCTTGTCTTCCAGCCGGCGGATCAATTCATTGAGAGGCATGGCGATCCTTCTTTCGTTGTGTGATGGCGGAACGGGTCAGAAGCTGTGGAGCAGCTCGATGAAGCACTTGAGATCCCCGGTCGCGTCGATATAGGCGTATTCGCCGCTTCCGTCGTTGTATCTGCCGCGCTGCGTGCAGGGCATGCCGGCCGTCTCCAGTGTGCGGATGGTGCCGTCCATGTCCTGAATCTTGAAGGCGATGTGATGAACGCCCTCGCCGTGCTGGTCAAGGTGATCCTGCCATGTGCTCTTCTCGCCGTTGGGCTGGATCAGCTCAATCTGCATATTCGGCCCGGCGTCAAAGAAGGCCATCAGGCAGTTGGCATACGGCGCGGGCTCGCCGCGGTACTGTGTGCCGGTGACCTCGTACAGGCCCCCGTCCACGCATGCCGGCGGCTCCACGCCCAGAAGGGCGGCGTATTTGCGCTTGGTGACCTCGATGTCACGGACAATGATGCCTACCTGTGTCACGATGTTGGTGCCCAGCAGACCGGACATAGCCTCAGCTCCTTTGCAGAATGATTCTGTGTCCATGATATCATATTGCCTCTGCGTCGGCAATCGGGCTTTGCGCATTTTGCTGCGCTGCTTTGATCCCCGGCTGTGTAAAAAGGATTTTGATGATGCGGGTCGAAATATGTAAAGATATGGCTGTTGGCCTGCGCATGATACCCAAGACAAACGCACAGGAGATTGTGGTATGCCGGTATTATCCGTTTCGTTTATGGCGCTGCTTGTCGGCGTCTTTGTCCTTTATTATCTGTTCCCGCAGCGGCACAGGTGGATCGTGCTGCTCGCAGCGAGCATGGTCTTCTATCTCTCCGCCGGCGCGGGGAATGTCGTCTATATCCTGATCACGTCGGCGACGGTGTACGCCGCTGCGCGCGTCATGGAGCGCATAGCCGACGGGCAGAAGGCATACTTCAAGGCGAATAAGCTGACGCGTGAGGAGAAGACCGCCGTCCGCGTGCAGAATAAGCGCAGGCGCAGGGCCTGCCTGATCGCTGCGCTGGCGGTGAATCTGGGGCTGCTCTGCTTCTTCAAGTACATCCACTTTGCGCTGGAGCAGTTCAATGTGATCGCGGGGCTGCTTGGCGGGCGGGGCGTGCGCGATACGCTGCGGCTGATCGTGCCGCTGGGCATCTCCTTCTATACGTTCCAGTCCATCGGCTATCTGGTGGATGTCTACGGCGGGAACTGCAGGGCGCAGGGCAATTATTTCCGCCTGCTGCTCTTCGTCTCCTTCTTCCCGCAGATCACGCAGGGCCCGATCAGCTCCTATGAGTTCCTGTCCCGGACGCTTTATTCCGGGCAGACCCCGCCGGAGGAGAGCCTCATCCGGGGCTTTCAGCGCCTGCTCTGGGGCTTCATGAAGAAGATGGTGATCGCCAACGCACTCTCGCAGAATACAGCGGTGCTCTTTGGCAATTATCAGGATTATGCCGGCATTTCCGTGCTGCTGGGCGCGTTCCTGTATCTGATTCAGCTCTATGCCGATTTCTCCGGCTATATGGACATCATGTGCGGCTACTGCGAGATGCTGGGCGTCCGCCTGACGGAGAATTTCAATCGCCCGTTCTTTGCCAAGTCCGTGCCGGAATACTGGCGCAGATGGCATATCTCGCTGGGCGACTGGTTCCGCAAGTATGTGTACTATCCCATCGGCGTGTCCTCGTGGAATCTGAAGCTGGGCAAGATCGTCCGTCCCCTGCTGGGAAAGCATGCGGCGAACTGCCTGCCGCCGACCGTCGCGCTGCTGGTCACATGGTTCTGCACGGGCTTCTGGCATGGCGCGAGCTGGGGCTATATCGTCTGGGGCCTGTTCAACGGCCTGTTCATCATCCTCTCCCTCTGGCTGGAGCCGGCGTATAAGCGCGTGAGCGCAGCGCTGAGGATGGACGACCGCTTCCTCTGGCGGGCGTTCCGCGTGCTGCGCACGTTCACCATCGTCGCGCTGCTGGAGGTGCTGCCGGAGGTCGGCTCCCTTGGCGACGGCTTCCGCTTCTGGTCGTGCATCGTGACGAACTGGCGCATGCCGGAGGGAATTGCGGATCTGCTGCCCTTCGTCTATCTGCAGAATTTCAATAAGACCATCGGCTTCCTCGCGGCGATGGGCTGCGCTGCGCTGCTGTTTATCGCTGAGCTGCTGCAGCGCAGGAAGCCTGTGCGCGCGTATTTCGGCGCGCTGCCCGTGCCGCTGCAGGTGCTCCTGCTGTCCGCGCTGGTGATGCTGATCGCCTCGTTTGGTATTCAGGCGAGCTGGGGAGCGGAGGGATTCATGTATGCGAATTTTTAAGCGGTTTGGCCTGTATGTGCTGTCCATCCTGCTGGTGGTGGTTCTCGTGTCTGCTGCGTTTATGGTTCCGTGGCTCCATACACCGACGGACGCGCATGATCAGGCGCTGCGCGGCAGGCTGGCCGGGCAGATCGACACGCTGATCATCGGGCAGTCCTATGCGATGAACGGCATTATCCCGGCGGTGCTCGACGAGCGGCTGGGCACGGTCACCTACAACCTCAGCGGCTCCCTCATGCCGATCTACGGTCAGGCGTATATGATCGAGAAGGAGCTGGCGCGCAATCCCGTCCGCCATGTCCTTCTGGAGATCACGCCGGATACCTTCACCACCGACGAGCATGCGGCCTACGGCAACGGCGACTCATACATTGTCGGGCGGCTGGATTCCGCTGCCGAGCGGCTTGATTATCTGGTCCGCTGCGTGCAGCTGGAGGACTGGCCCAATATCTATGCGCGCATGCTGCTGCTGAGTCTGCGCTCCGCGGCGTACCGCCTGCTGGGCCGGGCGGAGATGATCGACGACGCGAACATGGGCTATAACCCGCAGCGGGCGGAGGACGTCTCCATCGACGAGGACTGGGCGCGCGCGACCCATCAGGCGATGAGCATCTTCAGCGATCCGCTGGAGGCGAATATCAGCCGGTATGAGGCGCTGCTGGAGCGCTGTCTTGCCGCCGGCTGCGAGGTGACGCTCGTCTATACGCCCGTCTCCCACTGCAAGGTTTGGCAGCTGTATGATCAGGATACCTTCCTCCAATGGGCGAGGGGGCTCGCCGCGAAGCACGGCGTCGCGCTCTTTGACTTCAACCTCCTGAAGGACCGCTATACGCTCTTTACCGACGAGTCGTCCTTCTCCGACGACAATCACCTGAGCGCGGAGGGCGCGGCGGTGTTCTCCGGCGTAATGGCGGATGTGCTGGCGCGTCATCGTGCGGGCGAGGATGTGTCGTCCCTCTTCTATGAGAGCTACAGGGAGGTTATCCGCGACTCCGTGTACTGGGGAAGACCCACAGCAGAATAATCAATACAGAATACGCCCGTGCAGGCGCGGTGAAGGGCCGCTGCCTGCACGGGCGTTTGATATGCTGCGGAAAGAGATGCGGGGGTTATCTGCCGAAGTTCGCGATTGCGCGGTCGAAACCGCCGTTCATGAGGAAATTGCAGAAGGCTTCGCTATCTTCATCTAACCAATGGTCTTTGCCCATCTGCGCTTTGCTGATAGCAAAGTAGTCGTACTTGATACCACGCTTTGAATCATCCCATCCAACATCGAAAAAGCACCACTGTCCATCCAGCCTTGCGATGTTCCACCTGTGACGCCCGGTGATGGAGCCGTTGAATGCGTCACCGCCAACAGCAAAGCATTCGATGCCCGCACACCTTAGCAGACACTGGTAGGCGTGGGCATAGGCGGTACACATGCCGAATCCGTAAGTGAGGCCTGCAAGGCCGGTGGAATGGAAGAGAACCTCGCCAAAGCCCATTTCTGTACCGTGAAGGCTTTCATAGGTGAGCCTTTCACAAAGCCAGTCATGCAGATAACGGGCTACGGCGCGATCGGAGCCATCTGTTGCCCAACGGGCGTCGTCAGCAGCAAGTTCTGCGGCACAGGCTCCGTAGTCATAATACTCATCGCTGGAGAGGACATACTGCTCACAGGTGTACATGTAGTTATTGCTCTGTTCTCCGCGGTACTTGAACGTCAGATATCCGGACAGGCTGTTCGGATAGAACTGATCAACAGTGACCGCGTCATAGGTGTAAGGCCCCATGCTGCTTGAAGCCATATACACAGGTCTTGCAGCACCGTAGTGAGCGATATTTTCAGGCATGTACTGTTTACCGGTATCGCTCCAATTATAGGCGGAGTCAGTCAGAAGGACAAAAGGAATATGCTGACCGGAGTTGGTCAGAAACGGCGAGGTATCCAGAAGATGAATGTACGAAAATGCAGAGGCCGATGATGCACACAAAACAAGTGCGGTAAGGAGCAATACAAGTGCAAGATTTTTCTTCATCATTTGTCCTTTCTCCCGGCTTGCGGCGGGCAGTCATTTGGTGTTTTGTGAGGGTATAAGGTATAATTCGACATATTATGTGTGTATTCCTGTTCTCGCGGTGAAAAGACAATGTGTGAACAGGATGACGGAAAAGCCGACGAGGATGAAGAGGCGAAGCTGGATGAATCGATGAATGAAAATATTTATCAGAAATATTCGATTTGGTATTGACAAATGAGAATTATTATCATATAATGCAATCGTAAAGAATAAAACAACGAAGGGAGATCCCCAATATGATGAAATATGAATGCCCGTGCACCTATATCTACGACCCGGCCGTCGGCGATCCGGACGGCGGTATTGCCCCCGGCACCGCGTGGGAGGATATCCCCGAGGATTGGGTCTGCCCGGTCTGCGGCCTTGGCAAGGATGCGTTCACCGTCGTCGAGTGATCGCTCCGCGTTGGCATCATCATCCATGAAAACAAAAACCGCCTGATTGCTCAGGCGGTTTTGCTTTGCTTGCGGAGGATGCGGCTTACTCGGCCTTGACGGTCAGCGCGTCGAGCGTGACCCAGATCGCCGGGCGAACGCCCCAGGTGTCATTCTCCACGCGGCCGTCGGTCTCGCCGCCGCAGGTCATGACGCCACCGCTGCCGGCGATGTAGGAGGCCCTCGTCTTCTCGACCCAGCTGATCGTGCGCAGCCAGTACTGGCTGTTGCCGCCGTTCTCAAGGCCGTATTTCACGGAGCGGTAGGCGCCCTGCGCAGCGGCATAGGCCGTCGGCAGCGCCATGCGGTCCGGATGATCGGCGAACAGGCGCTTCGCCTGATCGTTGTCCAGCAGGAAGACGGTGTCGGTGGTCTGCACGTCGTAGCGGTTGTAGAGGGTCTTGGTCTGGATGAAGGCCTTGTCCTCGTCGGTGAACGCGGTGTCGTAGAACTCGGTGTTCAGCCACGGGCGCAGGGTGCACTTGGACCAGTTGGAGTAAGCGCGGATCTCGTTGTAGGGCTTGGTGTCAAGGACGAACTTGCTGATCAGCAGCGCCTCGTTGCCCTCGATCTGCAGCACGCGCCACTCGATCGGCTCGGCGCCGTTGGCGAGGTCGTTGTCCTGCTCATAGGTGCCGAAGACATAGAATTCGCCGACCTGCACCTCGGCGGAGGCGACGGCGGCCAGCAGCAGCGCGCACAGCAGCGCGGCCAGAAGCATAATCTTCTTGCTCATGATGGATTCCTCTCTTTGATCATAGCGGATTGCCGCGCAGGGCGCGGCGGCATAGACGACAATATATTACCATAAATGATGCTGTGTTGCAACCATCACTTTTGTACGCCGGCGGGGCGCAGAGGGCAGCGCGGCGCATGCTCGCCTCGCAGCCGTCTGCGTCCTTGACCGGATTGTGTGCATCATGGTATATTCGTCCGAGAGACTGCTGGAGGTGTTCGGATGCGGATCAAGCGGTGCGGGGAGCTTCCGGACAGGACGATTCCGTTTGTCAATGTGATCATGAAGGGCGACTGCACGGGCGCGTCAGAGATCCGCCTGCCGCAGGGCTATGCGCTGCGCGGATATTGGCAGGGGGACGAGCGTGCATGGGCGAGGATGGAGCATCTTATCGGCGATTTTGATTCGGAGCCGGAGGCGCTTGAATACTTTGAGAGGACGTACCTTGCCGATCCCGGGGCGTTTGCGGGCCGGATGACGGTCGCCGCCGCGCCGTCCGACGAGGTCGTCGGCGCGTGCATCGCATGGCGGGATGTGCGGGGGAAGGGCAGCGTCGCTTCGCTGCACTGGCTGATCGTCGATCCTGCGCATCAGGGGCAGGGCATCGGGCGCGCGCTTGCAGTGAGGACGATGCAGATCTTTGAGCAGCTTGGAGAGAGGCCCGTGTATATCCATACGCAGCCGTGGAGCGATAAGGCAATCCTGCTCTATGACAGCCTTGGCTTCTGCATGCAGAGGACGGATACCTTCGCTGCGTATGAGAACCAGTACGCCCGGGCGATAGAGGTGCTGCGCGGCGTCCTCCCGCAGGAGGACTGGCTCCGCCTGCAGGCGCACAGCGAGGCATGACAGAATGAAAGAAAGACCGGAGGGGCGGGCTTGCCGCTGCTCCGGTCTGTTTGTATGGTTGATCAGGGATTGAGCACGCCGCTGTCGCGGATGATATGAGCGATGTCGGCCAGCGCCTCTGCGCTCTGCACGAGCGCGAAGCGCACATAGCCCTCGCCCAGCGAGCCGAATGACGAGCCCGGCACGGCGATGACGCCGGCTTTATCCATCAGCGCGCCGCAGAATTCGACGCTGCTGGCATAGCCCTCCGGCACGGGAGCCCAGACGAACATCGTGCCCTGACAGTCGGGAACGTTCCATCCGGCTTCCCGCAGCGCGCCGCAGAAGGCGTCCCTGCGCCGCTGGTATTCCGCGCATTGCGCGCGCACGCCGTCCAGCGGGCCGGTCAGCGCGGCAATGGCGGCATGCTGCACGGGGATGAACATGCCAAAGTCGATCTGGGACATGAGCAGGCGGACGGCATCGACGACAGCCTTGTTGCCCACGAGGAAGGACACGCGCGCGCCGGTCAGGTTGAAGGACTTGGACAGGGAGAAGAACTCCACGCCGACCTCCTTCGCCCCGGGCAGGGAGAGGAAGGAGTAGCCCTCGCGCCCGTCAAAGATGATGTCGGAATAGGCGTTGTCGTTGATGATGATGATCTCATGCTTCTTCGCCCACTCGATCAGCTCAAGGTACATTTCCTTGGGTGCGGCCGCGCCGACGGGATTGGACGGGTAGGAGACGATGATGTACTTCACCCGGCGCAGCGTCTCCTCGTCAAAGCCGGACAGGTCGGGCAGATAGCCGTTCTCCTCCCGCAGGGGGTAGAAGAGCATCTCCCCGCCGCCCAGATACGAGCCGGCCTCGAAGATCGGATAGCCGGGGTTGGGCAGGAGCATAGCGTCCTCCGGGCTGCACAGCGCGAGACCGATGTGGCCGATGCCGTCCTGCGAGCCGTGGACGGAGACAACCTCCTCCGGCAGGACTTCTGCGCCGAAGCGGCGGGCATAGTAATCGCACACGGCCTGACTGAGCTGGGGAAGGTCGCGGATGGCGTAGCGGTAATTCGCGGGATCCTCAGCAGCCTTAGCCAGCGCCTGCGTCACATGCTCGGGCGGCAGGAAGTCAGGCGTGCCGATGGAGAGATTATAGACAGGGCGGCCTGCCTTGAGCAGGGCGGCCTTTTTATCGTCGAGCGCGGCGAAGATGCCCGTCGCGAAATGGGACAGGCGGGCAGCGGGCTGTATGGTCATAGCGGGTCTACCTCCGTGAGCGGAAAAGATGCGACCATCATAGCACGATTCGCCGGGAGAGACAACAAACATGAAAATGATTCACCTTAAACGTGCATGGATTATTCTTCGAGCAGCACGGGATACTCGTATTCGACTGTGCCGCGAATGCGCCCGAGCGCGCCGGGCAGAAGCTCCTTGACCATCAGGCACTCGATGGCGGGCAGATGGACGGTCTTGCCGGGGAGAATGTCGTGGTCGGCGGCGGTGACGAAGCCGCGGGCGCGGTAGTTGTGCGGGCCGCCTTCGACGATCACGGCAGAGAAGCCCATCTTCGCGGCGCGATCAAAGCCGTACTCGAGCAGCTCCTTGGAGATATGCTGCCTCTGCAGCTCGGTCTTCACCGCGACGGGCGTGAGCAGCAGCAGCTCGTCGGCATACTGACCGTTCAGATGGAAGCGGGAAAACATAGCGTAGGCGATTGCCTGACCGGCCTCGTCGGCCATGATCAGCTCCAGCTCCGGGATATGGTTGCTGCTTGCGCGGATTTCCTCGACAAGCCGGCAGACGATCGCTCCCTCGGCGGCGCTTTCATGGGCGGTGAATACATCGTTGACCAGCTGCAGCGTTTCGTCCTTCTGCGCGGCCGGCATGGTCATGGGTGTACGGATCATGGGGAATTCCTCCTTTGTACAGATGTTATGATTATACCGCAGAAGGGGTCGGACGTGAAGGGGCGAGTTTCGTTCGCAGCAGATATGGAGGAACCTGACGCCTTTGCCGTAAGAGGCGAATTCGGGACTTTTTGTCGGTCGCCCCTTGCGTTCCTGTCGCATTTTGCTATAATAGAATTAATTCCAATACAAGTAAGGAGTGTATTCCAATGGCCAATAAGGTTCTCGTTGAAACTTCTGCCCGTCACGTGCACGTCACCCGTGAGCACCTCAATATTCTCTTCGGCGAAGGCTATGAGCTGACTGTCAAGAAGATGCTGTCCCAGCCGGGTCAGTATGCCAGCGCGGAGCGCATCGACGTCGTCGGCCCGAAGAAGACCCTCGCCGGCGTGTCCATCCTCGGCCCGGTCCGTCCGGAGACGCAGGTTGAGCTCTCCCTGACCGACGCCCGCTCCATCGGCGTGACC
>JAGBAV010000056.1 GCA_017938795.1 Clostridia bacterium | reverse complement strand
TGACCGCTCCGGTCCGTGAGTCCGGCCAGATCAAGGGCTCCGGCGCCTGCAAGCTCGTCGGCCCGAAGGGCGAGGTCGAGATTTCCGAAGGCGTCATCGTCGCCAAGCGTCACATCCACATGACCAAGGCGGACGCCGCTGAGTTCGGCCTCGAGGACAAGCAGGTCGTCTCCGTGAAGGTCGATTCCGAAGGCCGCAGCCTGATCTTCGGCGACGTCGTCGTCCGCGTGAGCGATTCCTACGCGCTGGCGATGCACATCGACACCGACGAGTCCAACGCTGCTGCGATGGCTCCGGGCACCATGGGCGAGGTCATCAAGTAATCCATCTGCGCATACCAGAGGCAGCCGTTCCGTAAGGGGCGGCTGTCTTTCTGTCTGCGCGCGGCTTGCTGCGGCGCAGCGGGGCTGGTATAATGAGGCATACTGAATGGCAAAGGAGTGCATGAACATGAAGGCGGCAGAGCGTCAGGCCCTTGAGGCGATTGCGGCGGAGATGGAGACGATCCCCGGGCATACGGGCATGTATTATAAGAATCTGATCACGGGCGAGGAATTCGGCGTGCGGGAGGACGAGGCATACGGCGCGGCGAGCGTCATCAAGCTGCCGCTGCTGCTGCATGTGCTCCGGGAGGCTCACGCGGGGCGGCTTGACATGGACGAGCGGCTGACGGTGACGCCGGAGGATAAGGTGCCCATCTGTGGCGCGCTGACGCTTTTCACCGGCCCTGTGGAGGCGGATGTGCGCACGCTCTGCCGGCTGATGATCTCCATCAGCGACAACACCGCGACCAACAAGCTCATCGACTATGCGACGCTCCCGGGCGCGCAGGCGGGCTTTGAGGCGATGGGGCTTCGCGTGACGCGCCTGACGCGCAAGCTGTTTGACCGTGCGGCATCCGCCGCCGGGCTGCGCAATGTGATCAGCCTGCGGGAGATGGGCATGCTCCTTGAGCAGCTCTGGCGCGGGGCGTTTGTCAGCGAGGCTGTCAGCCGCGAGGCGATGGATATGCTGCGCCTGCAGCAGGTCGACCATAAGCTCAACGGTAAAATCTGCGGCGAGGCGGATATCGCCCATAAGACGGGCGAGGACGACGCGCTGAGCAACGATGTGGGCGTGGTGTATGCGGAGCAGCCGTTTGTCATCTGTTTCGCCGGGCATGATACGGACGTCTACCGCTGGGAGGATCTGATGCGCCGCGGTGCGTATGCGCTCTGGCGTGCGCAGGAGGATTGATTCTCTTCCGGCGGTAGAGGGCGCTTCATGCATGTCTGATATACTGTGACCGTAAGGAATACAGCATATGACATGAATGGAGGATGCCCGTATGAGGATCTTTGGCCTTTGGAGAATGCGCAAAGCGAAGAAGCAGCCCCCCGCTGTCTCGCCGGCTTCCCCTTCTGCCTGCCGCGGGGCTGCTGCGCCGCAGCGGGGCGCAGAGAAGGCGGCAGGGCCGGCGGACATGGAGCGCGCTGCCGGGCTTCAGCGGATGAGTGATGATCTGCATCTGTTCCTGCGTCTGCCTGTGATGGGCTGTCTGCGCAGGACGGAGGATGGGTATGAGCTGGAACTGGACGGAGAGGCAGCTGTGCTGCCCGGCGCGCATACGCTCTATGAGGCGTATCTGGCGCTTGACGAGCGATGGGGCGGCGACTGGCACGGCGCAAAAGAAAAGACAGCGGCGAAATGGACAGAAACGGCGGCGCGCATGACGCTGGACGCCGCGCTGTATCTGCCGCTGTGGCAGAGGATGCGTGAACAGATCAGGGAGGAGGCGACAACGCTTCTGCCCCGCTATGGCTGCGCTGAAATGCCGGACCGCCGCAGCCTGAAGAGCTTCACGGTGCTGGGGACGTACATCTGCGACAGGATTGCCGGCACGCTGGGCGAGAGGAAACCTTATGGGAAATAAGAAAGAGCAGGAACTGCGGCAAAGCAGCTCCTGCTCTTTGTATGCTCATAAGGGTTATCCTTCTGTGCTGACGGCGGCGCACAGCGCGGCCCGCACGCCGCGGATCATCATCTCAAGCGGCATGGACGGCAGCATGAGCGCATCCAGCGCGGCCTCTCCGGCCTGCAGCTGCGCAAGCCTGCGCGCGGCGGCGTAGGCGGGCTGGGTCGGTACATGAAGGAAGCCTGTGCGCATGGGGTGCGGGGCGGCGTCTGCCAGCTGCGCGAGGCGATAGGCCATGTAGTTGCACAGGTATCTGCCTGCGCTGGAGCGATGGCGGATGGGCCAGCCCTCCGGCGCGTCGCTGAGCGTGCCGGTCTGCGCCGGGATCCCCTCGGTGAGGATAGCCCGCGTCATCGCGTCGAAGGGCAGCGCGCCGCGCAGATACGCCGCGCCGCGCTCGTCGATGGGGCAGCTGCGCGTGGTCTCCAGCGTAGGGTCGTCGGGCGACGCGTCCGTCCCCTCGCACCAGTTGACGCCATAGGGCTCGGGCCGCAGCGCGGCAGCGGATGCGTCCGTGCCCAGCGCGAGCACGATCTGCGGCTGCAGATCGCGCACAGCCTGCTCAACCGGCGGGAAGGCTCCCTCCCACATCACCGGCACGACGATGCTGTGCACGCGGGCTGTCCTGCCGCCGCAGGAGAGGCGCTCGCCGTCAAGCGCGCGGGCGATCTGCTCTGCGCTGTTGATCTCCCCCTTGGGAATATTGCGGAACCAGCCGTAGCCTACCAGAAGGATGGTCGTTTCGTTTGTGCTGCTCATGGGTTTGCCTCCGTTGTCTCTGATGGCGTCAGTATAGCATAAAGAAACGCGCCCGGACAAGGCGCGTTCGTCATTATGCCTCCTCGATGGCGGATGTCGGGCAGCTTGCCATGGCCTCCGCCGCCGTTTCGCGGACGGTGTCGCTCTGCGGGTCAGCAACAACATGCGCATAGCCGTCGCCGCCCAGCTCAAAGACGTCCGGGCAGATGCCGGCGCAGGCGCCGCAGCCGATACAGTTTTCGTTGACAAGATACTTCATGATACGCTCCTTTCGCCGCTGTGTGCGGCAGCTTGTTATTGCGGAAGGTCTGCTTCTTCGAGTGCGCTGCGCAGCCTGTCGGCGGATTCGCGCAGCGCCTGCTGCTCCCCGACGGAGAGCGGGATCTCCAGCACGGCCTCCACGCCGCCCGCGCCCAGCACAGAAGGGATGCTCAGCGCGAGGCCGCGCAGACCGTATTCGCCGCTCAATACCGTGGATACGGGCAGCACTGCCTTTTCGTCCCGGACGATGCACTCTGCGATGCGCGATACCGCCATGGCGACGCCGTAATATGTCGCACCCTTGCGGCTGATGATGGCGTAGGCGCTTGTGCGCACGGCCTCAAGCACTTCCTGCAGCATGGGCTGCGGATCCGCATAGCCGCGCAGCGCGCAGAAATGCGGCAGGTCGACGCCGGAAACATTGGCGCTTGAGTAGACCGCCAGCTCGCTGTCGCCGTGCTCGCCGATGATGACGGCGTGAACGCTGCGCGCGTCCACATGCAGGCGCTCGGAGAGCAGCTGCTTGAGCCGCGCGGTGTCCAGCACCGTGCCCGAGCCGATGACCCGCCCCGGCGGGTAGCCCGTCTGCCGCTGCGCTGCGCAGGTGAGGATATCCACCGGGTTGCTGACGATGAGCAGGATGCCGCAAAACGGCGTCGCGCGGATGGAGGCGGCGATGGAGGACATGATGCGCACGTTGCGCCCGATCAGGTCAAGCCTCGTTTCTCCGGGCTTCTGCCCTGCGCCTGCGGTGACGATGATCAGCGCGCAGTCGCCGACGTCCTCATAGCTGCCCGCGCGGATGGTCATGCTCGCTGTGTAGGGCAGGCCGTCGCTCAGATCCATGGCCTCGCCTTCAGCGCGGCGCGGATCCGCGTCGATGAGCACAAGCTCTGTGAACAGCGCCTTCTGCATCAGCGCGAAGGCGATGGATGCGCCGACGTTGCCGCAGCCGACGACAGCTGCTTTTCTGGGATTCATATCGGATGCCTCCTTGCATGCCTGTCAGTATGGGGTGCGGACAGTTTGTCCGCTGACGCCCGGGAATATGCACAGCGGGGATGATTGCGAAATGACGGCGGGCATGATATAATACACAATAAGGTACTGCGTCTTGAACGCAGACAGAAATGATGATATCAGGGAGGATTTCACCATGGAACTGAAGGGAAGCAAGACCGAGAAGAATCTGATGGCGGCATTTGCCGGCGAGTCTCAGGCGCGCAATAAGTACACCTATTTCGCCTCCGTCGCCAAGAAGGAAGGCTATGAGCAGATCGCAGCGATCTTCCTGCGCACGGCGGATAACGAGAAGGAACACGCAAAGATGTGGTTCAAGGCGCTGGGCGAGCTGGGCAAGACCGCGGAGAACCTCGCCGCCGCCGCCGCCGGCGAGAACTATGAGTGGACCGACATGTACGCGACCTTCGCCCGTGAGGCGGATGAAGAGGGCTTCCATGATCTGGCGGAGAAGTTCCGCGGCGTCGCGGCGATTGAGCGCGCCCATGAGGAGCGCTATCGCGCGCTGCTGGCGAATGTGGAAATGCAGAAGGTCTTCGAGAAGGGCGAAATGACCATGTGGGAGTGCCGCAACTGCGGTCACCTCGTCATGGGCGAGAAGGCGCCGGACGTCTGCCCGGTGTGCGCGCATCCGAAGGCATACTTTGAAGTGAGAGCGGAGAATTATTGATATGCAGTATACGACACTTGAGAAGCTGGGCGCCTGCGTATCTAGGCTGGGCTTCGGCTGCATGCGTTTCCCCACGACTCCGGAGGGAAAGATCGACGAGCCGCGCGCCGCGGCGATGCTGGATACCGCCTACAAGGCCGGCGTCAACTACTACGACACCGCCTTCTTCTATCATGACAAGACGAGCGAGGAGTTTGTCGGCAGGGCGATGAAGGCCTATCCGCGCGAGAGCTTCTACTTCGCCACCAAGATGCCCATGAGCCTGATCGAGTCCTACGAGCAGGGCGTGGAGATCTACGAGAGCCAGTTCGTTAAGCTGCAGACGGAGTATATCGACTTCTATCTGCTGCATGCGCTCAACGCCAAGTCTTTCGCCAAGGCGAAGGACCTGGGCCTGATCGACTTCCTCGTCGAGCAGCAGAAGCAGGGCCGCATCCGCTATCTGGGCTTCTCCTTCCATGACAGCTACGAGGTCTTTGAGGAGATCATCAATTACCGCGACTGGGATTTCTGCCAGATCCAGTTCAACTATATGGACGTGGATGTGCAGGCCGGCATGAAGGGCTACGAGCTGTGCAAGGCAAAGAACGTGCCGCTGGTGATCATGGAGCCGGTGAAGGGCGGCAGCCTCGCCACGCTGAGCGAGGATATCGCCGCGATGTTCAAGGCCGAGCGCCCGGAAAAGTCCGTTGCCTCCTGGGCGATGCGCTGGGTCGGCAGCCTTGATAACTGCCGCGTGATCCTCTCCGGCATGAGCACCGAGGAGCAGGTCGCCGACAACCTGGATACCTTTGCGGAGTTTGAGCCGCTCTCCGAGCGGGAGCAGCAGGTGGTCGCGAACGTCCGCGAGGCGATCCGTGCCCGCGTGTTCGTCGGCTGCACGGCCTGCAAGTACTGCATGCCCTGCCCGTTCGGCGTGGATATCCCGCGCAATTTCCGCGCAATGAACGATTATGCCATGTACAACAACGAGGGTTCCCTCAAGTGGGCATGGAATAACATGAACGAGGCCGCCGCCTCTGCCTGCAGGCAGTGCGGCAAGTGCGAGCAGGTCTGCCCGCAGCAGATCCCGATCCGGGAGAAGCTCGCGCAGATCACCGCGAAGATGAACGGCTGATTTTGTCACACACAGCCCCGTCTCTGATTGAGGCGGGGCTTTTGCATGCCAGCCTGCCCCAAAAAGATGTGAGCATCCCCTTGACAATGCGTTCATATCGCGCTATAATTTCATCATTCCATGAAATGATGAAATAAAGGACGGATACATATCCTGTTTCAATCAGACGAAGCATGATGGAGGGAACGCTATGAAGGAGCATCGTCACGAGGGCAATGAACAGCACGCGGCCTGCAGCTGCGGCGGTCATCATCACGATCATGAAGAGAAGAGCTGCAGCTGCGGCGGTCATCATCATGATCATGAGGAAAAGAGCTGCAGCTGCGGCGGTCATCATCACGATCATGAAGAGAAGAGCTGCAGCTGCGGCAGACAGCATCACGATCATGAAGAGAAGGGCTGCAGCTGCGGCGGTCATCATCATGATCATGAGGAAAAGAGCTGCGGGTGCGGCGGGCATCATCATGAGCATGACGATGGCTGCGGCTGTGGTTGCGGCTGCGGGCACGATCATGGCGACGCGGAATCCGCGAAGAAGGAGCTGCCGAGGCTGGCGCTGGCGTTCGCGCTCTTTGCCGCGGGGCTGCTGCTGCCCGTGCCTCATGCTGTGAAGACGATCCTGCTGCTGGCGTGCTTCGCTGTGTCCGGCTGGGAGGTCGTCCTCAGCGCTGTGCGCTCGCTGACCAGCGGAAGAATGCTCGACGAGAATTTCCTGATGACGGTCGCCTCTGTGGCGGCGATCGCCATCGGCGAGATCACCGAGGGCTGCGCGGTCATGCTCTTCTATCAGGTGGGCGAGTGCTTCCAGAGCTATGCCGTGGGCAGCTCCCGGCGGCAGATCCGCGCCCTGCTGGAGCTGAAGGCGGATGAGGCGTATGTGCTGCGTGATGGGGAATTCGTCGCTGTCGATCCGGCGCAGGTGCAGGTCGGTGAGCAGATCCGCATCCGCCCCGGCGAGCGCGTGCCGCTGGATGCGGTGGTGCTCACCGGCATGTCCGATATGGATACCTCCGCGCTGACCGGCGAGAGCGTCGAGCGCGCGGTGGAGCCGGGCTCGCAGATCCTCGCGGGCTTCGTTTCCCGCAGCGGCGTGCTTACGGCGCGCGTGACGAAACCGCTTTCCGAGTCCTCTGTCAGCCGGATTCTTTCGATGGTCGAGGATGCGCAGGAGCGCAAGGCTCCGGCAGAGCGCTTCATCACATCCTTTGCCCGCGTGTATACGCCCATTGTCGTCGGCCTTGCGCTGGTGCTTGCGGTCGTTCCGTCCGCGCTGCTGGGCGGCTGGCGCACATGGCTCTATCGCGCGCTGACCTTCCTTGTTGCCTCCTGCCCCTGTGCGCTGGTGATCTCCGTGCCGCTTTGCTACTTCGCCGGCATCGGCTCTGCCGCGCGCCGCGGCATCCTGATCAAGGGCGGCGACAGCCTCGACGCCCTCTGCCGCGTCGACCGCTTTGTGATGGATAAGACCGGCACGCTGACCACGGGCGAGTTCGCCGTGACGCATGTGCATCCCTGCGCCGGGATGGACGAGGCGCAGCTGCTTGCGCTGGTCGCCGGTGCGGAGGCGGACAGCAGCCATCCTCTGGCTCTGGCCTGCGTGAAGGCGGCGAAGGAACGCGGCGTGACGCCGCAGGCCGCTGCGCTGGAGCGCGAGATCGCCGGGCGCGGCGTGCAGTGCCGCGACAGTGAGGGGCGCATCGTGCTGGCCGGCAGCCTCGCACTGATGCAGGAGAGCGGTGTGAAGGGGCTTGAAGGAATGGACGCCCTCTGCGGCGAGGACGCTGCGAGGATCTATGCCGCCTGCGGCGGGCAGGCGCTTGGCTTCATCTGCCTGAGCGACATGCCCAAGCCGGGCGCGAAGGAGGCGCTTGCCGCGCTGAAGACGATGGGCGTTCGCAGGCTTGTGATGCTCACCGGCGACCGCGAGGCCCCGGCGAGGGCTGTCGCCGCGCAGCTTGGCGTGGACGAGACGCATGCGCAGCTGCTGCCCCAGCAGAAGCTGGAGCGGCTGGAGGCGATCATGCAGGACGGCGGCGCGGTCTTCGTCGGCGACGGCATCAACGATGCGCCTGCGCTGGTGCGCGCGGACGTCGGCGTGGCGATGGGCGCGCTGGGGTCGGACGCTGCGATCGAGGCGGCGGACATCGTGCTGATGGCGGATGATATCGCCGCGCTGCCCGCTGCGCTCGGCGTGGCGCGCAGGGTTCGCGCGCTGGCGAGGCAGAATGTCGTGATCGCCCTTTCCATCAAGGTGCTGGTGCTCGTGCTTGCCGCGCTGGGCATGACGGGCATGTGGGCGGCGGTGTTCGCGGACGTCGGCGTGGCGCTGCTGTGCGTGCTCAATGCGATGCGCGCCATGCGATGATTTTCCTGCCTGCGCTTGACATTCGCCTGCACGCATGGTATCCTCATGCTGAATTCTATTGATCAAAGGAGAATGTTGTTATGGAAGAGATTATCCGCAGCGAGCATCGCGCGATTGTGTTTAAGATGAACCGTAAGCAGGCGGCTGCTGTCGCCCGCTATCTCAAGGATCACTCCTCCTCCCCGGAGACCATCTTTGCCGTGGATGTGGATACGCTGGAGCTGATCGTACAGGCGAAGAACGCGCCGGCTGACGACGTCATCGTGCTCGAGGGCGAGGAGGACGTTTTCGAGGTCGAGGAAGAGACCGTCGAGGAGACCGAGGAGGTCTGGGAGGCGATCGAAGAGGCGCTTCAGAGCGAGGAGCAGGGCGAGTAATCGTCTTGTATGATGAACAAAGAACCGCAGCCGTTTCCGGCTGCGGTTTTTCTGTATCATGATGCAGGAAGGATGACGAGGGTCACTCCTGCTCCTCGGCGACATGGCTCATGGCGAGGTGGATGATCTCGCGGGGATGGCAGTCGGCAAGGCGGTACCAGAGCATCTTGCCCTCGCGGCGCACGGTGATCAACCGCGCCTGCCGCAGTGCCTTGAGCTGATTGGATACCGCGCTGGGCGCCATGTCCAGCGCCTGCGCGAGGTCGCCCGCGCACATCTCATGCGCATCGAGCGCCAGCAGAATCTTCAGCCGCGTGTCAGACCCCATCATACGGAAGAATTCCGCGAGCGCAGCGATCTCCCCTTCGCCCGGCATGGATGTGAAGAGCGCGCTGCCCGCGCCGCAGTCGTGATCGTGCATGCTTACCTCCGTGTGTGTCGTCGTTGCTTATGCACATGCTACCGCATTGCGCATCGTTTGTCAAGCGCACAACCTCCTGTGCGGGCTGTATAAACACGGCGTGTTCAGGCCAAAGTAATGCGCACAAGGAGGTTGATCCCAGTGAAGAAATGGAGCATGATCACATTGGCGGCGCTGTGCCTTGCGCTGCCGTCTGCGGGCAGGGCGCAGGCGCTGGAGGAGCTGTTTGACAGCGTGGGCGGCGGCCTTGCGCAGGGCATGGAAAGCGGCCTGCAGCTCGCCGCGCAGAGCATGAGCGAGGAACTGACGCTTGCGATGGGCGCGGATCCCGTCCGCCTGGAGGCGGGCAGGACGGCTGTGCTGGAGATCGAGGCGGGGAACCCGCGCGCGCAGGAGACGCCTGTGCATATCGATATTCGTCTGCCGGAGCGGCTGGCGGCGCAGGAGGCGCTCTCGTTTGACGCAGTGCTGCCTGCGGCTCTCTATGATGAGGAGACGGGCGCGCTTGCGCCGTCTGTGACGACGTTCACGCGCGAGATTGCCGTGGTCTCCGGTGCGGAGAGCGAATGCGTGACGGCGGAATGCGAGATGAGCATGGGCACCCGCTTCTATCGTGCCCGGGCTCAGGTCGAAATCTGCATGCCGGATATCAGCGTCAGCGCGCAGGCGATGGGGCTTGACGGCGGCAGGCTGCAGCCGGGCGATGCATTCGTCTATCAGATTGAGATCAGCAACGCAGGGGCCGCGCCGGAGGAGCTTGCGGTCGAGATGATACTCCCGTCCGGCATGATGGTGGGGAATCCTGCGCCGGAGGGCTTTGCCGCCGGCGGGGGGCGGGTTGCCGGTCAGGTGCTTGCGCCCGCAGCGGCGGATGGCGAGCCGTCCGTTGTGCGCCTTGATGTGCCGGTGACAATTGATGAAGCGCTGCTTGATCGCGACGCGGATGCGCAGGCTGTGCTCGGCGGCGTGCTGCGCGTGGGCGGCGAGCGCGCTGCGCTGCCGCGCGTGCAGGTGGTTGCCCCGATGATCAGCGCGCGCCTGATCCCCGGCGGCGACAGCCTTGCGCAGGGCGAGACGATGGATATGGAGGTCCTTGTGGTCAATGCGGGCCTTGCTGCTGCGGACGTCAGGCTGAGTTGCCTGCTGCCGCAGGGGCTGACCCTCGTGCCGCCGGAGGCAGACGCACAGGACGAGGAGGAGCGCGAGGCTGCTGCTGCTGCCGCATCCGGCGGCGATGACGGCGGCGCGGACGGCGCGGCGGAGCCTGTCGAAGCGGCCTTTACGCCGGAGATCGGGCAGGCCGGAGACGACGGCGCTGTGGTGCTGAATCTGCACATGGATGCGGCGGAGGATACCGGTGAGGGCGTGAGCGCCGCGACAAGGCGGCTGACCCTGCGCGTGCGCGCTGATGAGGACATGGAGGATGCGGGCGAGCGGCTCGTCGGCGCGGCGCTGAGCTACAGTGCGGACGGAGGCGAGGCGCAGCTGGGCGAGGCCGTCGCGCTGCGGGTGTATCGTAAGGCCTTCCTCGGCCTTGAGGCAGCGGAGTGGAATGCGATCTTCTGGGCGACGCTGCTGATGGCGGCGACGGTCTCCTGCCTGTATGCTGCGATCCGCACGGAAAAGAAGGAAGAATACGTCTTTGACTGACGGGATGCCGCGGGCTTGCTGCCTGCGGCGTTTTGCTGTATGAGGAACGATGAGGAGCAAGGCGCTGCGCGCAGGCGCAGATATCTCCCTGCCCCCGGGCGCAGGGGGATAGAATACCGGATGAGCTTCCAAATGAAAGTGCGGCATGGTATACTACATACAGGGACAGATGGATGTACGGAAAGGATGAACGCAATGGAGAGCGGCGCGAAGAACGGCATGAAGGTATGGAAATGCGAGGCATGCGGCAATGCATTCCCCGAGGGATGGGCGCAGCCCTGCTTCCTCTGCGGCGGGCATGTGGGCCCGGTTCAGGCGCAGTCGCTCTTTGACGAGCAGGCGTATGACAGCCTTCCGTGCGTGCTGGCGCATGAATATAAGCGGCTGGCGGATATGTGGGCGGACGGCGAGATCTACGGCGCGTACTTCCAGACGAAGGACGTGATCGAGACCACACTCAAGTACACGGTGCTGGCTGTGTGCGCCTGGGGCGCGGCGGCGGGCGTCGAGGGGCGCGAGGCCGGCTATGAGCAGCTGCTCACCGCAAAGGCGCTGAGCCTTGGCGACTGGAGCGCGATCCTGCAGCGGATCCATGCCTTCTATAAGCAGCCGCAGTTCCGGGAGAAGGGCAAGGGGATGCCGGCGCCCCTGTGGGCGATGACGCGCGAGGTGCTGGACTGGATGAACCGCAACAGGCTCGCCCTCTGGCGCAACGCGAAGATCGGCCACGGCGCGCTGGGCTTCAAGGAGGACGCCGCCTACCGTGAGGACGTCCGCGCGAAGATCGCCTGCATCACGCAGCTCTACCGGGATAAGCGCAGCATCTTCGCCGGCCAGACGATCCTGTCGGATGGGCAGCCGCTCACCGGCGCAGGCGCAGCCAGACGGCTTGACGCGCAGCGCGGGTCGCTCTCTCTGCGCGTGGAGGGTGCGGGGGAATACCCGCTCTCGCCGTATATCCTGCATGTGCGCCACGGCGTGTATTTCTATGATGAGCTGGAGAGCGGGCGGCGGGCGAAGCTGCTCAGCTACCCGCAGGGCGTGAGCAGCCTGTGCGACGAGGAGCCGGTCAACGCCCATTATGTGCGCCTTGCCAGTGAGCTGCGCCGCAGCGGCGTGAATCTGGAGCGGGCGGTCGCGGCGGATTTCCTCACTGCGCAGGAGGGTGAGTTCCTCGACCGGCTGGGCACGGAGGGCTTTGTCGAGCCGGAGCATCTGGTCCGCCTGCTGCAGGATGCGCTTGCGGCGCATGACAGAGGCGTCTTCCTGCTGAAGATGGAGCGCGGCTGCGGCAAGAGCGCCTTCTGCGAGAAACTCAACAGGCTCTACCGCAGGCCGCTGGAGCTCGCCGGCGATCTGGATGTGCGCACCGTGCATATCACGCAGACAGGCAGCGCGCGCGCCTTCTGCCGCGGCGTTGAATACCAGCTGGAGAGCGCATACGGCGAGGCCGGGCAGACGCATATGTACCGCGCGCTGCGGCTGGAGGACTTCGCCGAGGATGCGGACGGGCATGCGCGCACGAACGCGCAGGCGCTTGCGCTGTATCTGGATGCATGGCGGGAGGAGACCGCGCACAGCGAGACACGCGGCTGCCGCAGCCGCCTGATGCTGGTCGTGGACGGGCTTGACGAGATCCGCGATGATGCGATCTATTCCTATCTCCCCGCCCCGGATCAGCTGGGCAGGGGCGTGTATCTCCTGCTGACCTCGCGCGATCCGCAGGCGGAGGACGACCTGCCGGACGCCTTCGGTGAGCGGCTTGACGCGCTGCGCCTGACGCAGGCGTGGTCCGTGCTGGCGGACAGCGAGGGCAACCGCGCCTTCCTGCAGGCGTATATCGCATCGGCTGCGCCGCAGTGCGGCGGCGAGGATGCGCAGCGGCTGATCGGCCTCGCCGAGGGGCGCGTGCTGTATCTGACGATGCTCTGCCGCCTGTATGCGGACGACAAGGCGCGCACGGGCCTCGCCTCCGAGGACGGTGTGATCGCGCAGTATGTGGCCGCGCTGGAGCGCCGCTACGGCGTGGCGCGAAGGGAACAGCTGCACAAGCTCCTCTGCCTTTTGTGCAGCTATGGCATGAGGGAGCCGCTCTCCCTGCAGGAGATGGCGGATATCCTGACCCCGGTGACGGAGCTGCGCAGCCCGTCCGGCGCGGTGCGCTATGGCGGCGCGGTGCGCTATGGCGGCGCGGCGACGCTGGATATGGCGGCGATGCTCTCGGATATCGCCCCGCTGCTGGCTGTGGAGCGCGGCTTTGAGGCGGACGGACGCCGCTTTGAGGGCGAGAACAGATACCGCCCGATCAATGAGAATGTGGCCTCCGCCGTGCTGGCGTATCTGGGCGCGCCGGCGGGCGAGGCCGTCTATGAGACGGCGGTCTGCGCCGTGCTGCGCGCGCAGGCGAAGGAGCCCGTCACCGAGGGGCAGAAGGTTGTGCTGGCGCACGCGATGGACGTCATCAATGCGCATGCGCCGCAGATGCGCAGCCGCTATGCGACGGAAGAGAATCTTGCTGTGCTGCTTGACTTTTCCGCCGAGGCGGATCTGCAGCAGACGCATCTGCTCATGATGGAGCGACAGGCCGCGCTGTCATCCCAGATGGTCGCCATCGGCGAGCATCTGAGCAGATCCGGCATGATGAAGGACAGGAATCTGCTGGCGAAGGCGTATTTCCATGCGGCAAAGGCTTATTATCTGATGGACAGAGACCGCGAAGCGCTGGAGCTGGACGAGAAGAATCTGCGCCTGTGCGAACGGATGGAGAGGGACGGCACGCTCGAGGACCGGGATATGCTGGCGAAGGCGTATATGAATTACGCGCTGTCGATTCGTGTGGATGGGAGACGGGCGGAGGCAATCGATTTTCTTGAGCGCAGCATCGCCATCCGTGAGGAGCTGGACGCTGCTGGACTGCTCAGGAACAGAAACAGCCTTGCGATGTCGTATCAGAACTATGCGAATGCGCTTGAGCGGGCTGAAAGGATGGAGGATGCGCTTGCCGTATACCGGAAGGGCATTGCCCTTCGCGAGGAGCTGGATGCCTCGGGAGAACTGCCGGACAGGAGATTCCTCGCCGGAGCATACCGCGCCTGCGCCAGCCTGCTGGATGATATGGAACGGTTTGAAGAGGCTGAGCGTCTGTACCGGCAGGCGATTGCCATCTATGAAGAGATGGATCGCAGGGGCGAGCTGAAGAACAGAAATCAGCTCGCAATCGCCTACAACAATTACGCCTATATGCTGGGCCGTATGGGCCGGGATGATGAGGAGACGCAGCTGTATGAGCGATGTGTGCAGCTGCGCGAGGAGCTGGACCGGGAGGGCAGGCTGGTCAATCGTGATGATCTTGCTGGGACATATGTGAATCTGGCGATACAGTATTCTCGGGATGGCAGGATGGAGGAAGCTGCAGAGATGTATGCATCCGGTATCCGGATCCGGGATGAGCTGCTTAACAGCGGCAAGAAGTGTAATATGCTGGAGTTTGCGATGGATATTGGCTTCTATGCCGATGCGCTGCGCCGGTCGGGGCGCATGAAAGATGCGGAGCCGGTCTATGCGCGCAGCGTCTCGATGATGAAGGAGCTGCTGAAAGCGGGCGAGAAAAAGAGACGCGATGACATGGCCTATATTTATAGTAAGTATGCGCAGACACTCAGCCGTCTCGGCCGGCACCGGGATGCGCTGACGATGTATGCGGACAGCATAGCGCTCTATGATGAGCTTGTTGGAGAAGAAGGCAGCGCGTATAAATCGGAACTGGTTGTGAAATGCGTCGAATATGCCATCTTTCTGAATAAATACGGGCAGAGCAGCAATGCGATACATGTGTATCGGAAGGCGATTACGCTGTGCGAGGAGCTGCTGGCTGACGGCATGCTTGACGATGAGGATGACCTCGCCGTTGCGTGCAATAACTGCGGCGTTGTGCTCAGCAATGCAGGGATGAAGGCGGAGGCCGTGCAGATGCTGCGGCGCGGCATGGAGATCCGGGAGAGGCTGCTGGCCAATGGCCGAACGGATGTGCTGAAGAACATGATCATAGGCGGATACTACACAGCGGATGATATGATCACTCTGGGTGAGGCCGAAGGCGCTGCCGCGCTGTGCGGGCGGGTCTTCAGGCAGGCGGCGGACGCGGATGCTGCGGAGAGACAAGCATGCGCGGAACAGATTGTGCGGCTATGCAGGACTTGGGCGCAGGCATATGAGGCCTGCGGGAATGCACGCCTGATGCGGGAGACGATCATGCGCGGCTATGATGCGGCACAGAATCTTGGCTGCAGCGGGGACGAGACAAGCAAGCTGGATGCCCTGTACCAGCACTGCGACAAGCTCCTGCGCGCCGCGCAGAGCGTGGCGGCGAAGTATGACAATGCCTTCGGCGACGCCAAGAACGACGGGAACTTCTACAAATTCTGATTGATTTGGGGCAGAGAAAGGCGCCGCTTCGCGGTCTCACGGAAGGAGACACGGAGCGGCGCTTGCCGTATGTCCGGATACAGTTACAAGAGGGCCATCAGCAGGAAGGTCAGAGCGCCCGCCATCAGGCAGGCGCTGAAGCAGCAGAGGAAGACGGCCTGCGTGATATCCCCCGCCATGGGCGCATGGGTGTCGCTGTCGTCCCCGGCGATGCCGAGGATGTACATCAGCCGCTCCCCGCTGCGCTTGCCGCGCATGCGGAACGGGCTGCGGCCAAGGAGACCGGAGAGCAGCGTCAGCAGGAAGCGGAAGGAAGCGTCCGCCGGGCGCAGGCAGAGGGCGCAGATGCGCCGCGCGTCGCTGTTTGCGCCGCACAGGGCGCGCAGGGCAAGGTGGCACCAGCCAAGCGACGCGTCCAGCCACAGCGGCGTACCCAGCGCGCAGAGCAGCAGCGGCGCAAACACGCCCTGACAGAACGCGGGGGCGAGTGCAGCGCAGGTCTCCCTTGCGAGCGACTCATATGCGGCGGGATCCTTCGTATACGCGCCGCTGTCCAGTTCCTCCTTGGCGCTGACGCTGCCGGGGAGCGCGGACAGCCCTGTGTATGCAAATGAAGCAGTGACAGCGCCCAGCAGCGGATGGATGGCGCCGGGCAGCGCGCATGCGCCGCCCAAAAGCAGCAGGAAGACGCAGAGCGCGGGCCGCTCGTCCGCCGTGCCGTCTGCGCGGGTGAAACTGCGCAGCACGCGGGCATGGAGCGCGCGCAGGCCGTCGCCCAGCAGGGACGGCAGCGCGGGGAAGAGCGGATAGACCACAAAGGCGAACAGGAGCGCCGCAGCAAAGGCGATGGCGCGCATCAGAATCCCTCCGGTACAATACAGATTGGGAAGAGCGGACGGCTCAGAGGATGACGGGCGGCGTGGTGAAGTCCCGCCCGCCGGCGCGCAGCGAGGGCTCCGCACAGCCCAGCGACCACAGATCCTGCGCCCGCGCGTCAAGTGCGTAGAGCGGGTGGGTCTGGTCGTAGTCCGCTGCCTTGGTGATCAGCGGGATGGAGCCGCGGTCGGCGATTGCCCGCAGCAGCGGCGCCGCGCTGCGGCGGAAGCCGAGGATGCGCGCGTAGACCGGGGCAGGGTACGCCTGAGCCAGCTCCCGCGTGACGCCCAGAAGCGCCAGCGTGCTCAGGCGCGAGAGGCGCGCCCATGTGTAGCGCCGGGTCTTGACGGTCTCAATGAGCTTCTTGCGGGTCGAGCATTTCTGCGCGGCGGCGATGAAGCGATGCTCAAGCCCCTCGTCCATGCCGGAGATCTGCGAGAGCTCCGGCGCGGAGATTGTGCGCAGGCGGGCGATGAGCGCCTGAGAGAGCGCATCCTCCTCGCACAGATCGCCCTGCGCCTCCGCGGCGGCGAAGCGATCCGGCGCGGGCAGCGCGTCCATTGCGGCCTGCAGGTCGCCCCGCTCAAGCGCGGCGCGCACGCCTGTGGCGCTGGAGAGGTGGGACAGCTCGCCATCGTGGTAGCCGCTGCCCTCGCGCTCGACGGGTACGGGGATCATCCCCTGCGGCATGGCCTGCAGGTATTCAAGCGCGAGCGCGGCGTTGGGCAGGGAGAGGGCGGATTCCAGCTCCGGCTGGCTGCGCAGCACGGCGGCGGCACGCGCCCGGGGGTAGGACATGCCCTGATCAAGCCCCTCGCGCAGCGCTTCGGCGAACGCGGGGGATTCATCCGTCATGGCCTGCGCGGCATGGCTGAGCAGGGGCAGCGCCTCCGCCTCGCAGCCAAAGGAGAGATGCGACACGACGCCCAGCGAGGCGAGAATCCCCACGCCGCCGGCGGCGAACTCCTGCGCGCTGGCGCAGGCGAAGCGTACGGGCAATTCCAGCACCAGATCCGCGCCGCAGGACAGCGCCGCATGCGCGCGCGTCCATTTGTCATGGCGGGCGGGCGCGCCGCGCTGGGTGAACGGGCCGCTCATGACGCAGACGACATAGTCCGCGCCGGAGGCCTCGCGAGCGCGGGCGATATGCAGCGCATGGCCGCGATGGAAGGGATTGTATTCGCAGATGATGCCGACGGCGTTCATGGTGTGACTCTCCTGTAAGACGAAAAACTGTGGAGTTTACGAATAAAATTGTGCTGTATGCTTTTCAAAACGAACAAAATGGGGTATAATCATCGTGTATCGGTCTGTTCATTCCGCATGTACATGCTATTATACCACGGCTGCGCCGTTTTACAAACGCCTGCCGCGGCAGAATTTTTTGTGCATGCCGGATGCGGACGGCACACAGCAGCCCCGGGCCCATGTCCGGTCGTGCTGAGATAAGAAAAACGGAGGTAGATACCCATGAAGATTCTGGTCATCAACGCTGGTTCTTCTTCTCTGAAGTTCCAGCTGATTGATATGGATGACGAGTCTGTCAAGGCGAAGGGTCTTGTCGAGCGCATCGGCATCGAGGGCACCCACTTCAAGCAGACCGTGACCGAGGGCAACAAGGTCATCGAGTTCACCCGCAACATGGCCGACCACACCGAGGCTATCGCGGCTGTCCTTGAGGCGCTGACTGATAAGGAAAACGGCGCGATCGCGTCTCTGGACGAGATCGGCGCGTGCGGCCACCGCGTGCTCCATGGCGGCGAGACCTTCAAGGCCTCTGCGCTGGTTACCGAGGAGAGCATGAAGGCGATCGAGGATCTCGTCCCGCTCGGACCGCTGCATCAGCCGCCGAACATCGCCGGCATCAAGGCCTGCCAGGCGGTCATGCCGGGCAAGCCGAACGTCGCTGTCTTTGACACCGCGTTCCATCAGACCATGCCGCCCAAGGCCTTCCTGTATGCTATCCCCTACGAGTATTATAAGAACCTCAAGGTCCGCCGCTACGGCTTCCACGGCACCTCCCACCGCTTCATCGCGGGCGAGACCCCGAAGTTCCTTGGCAAGGCGCCGGAGGACTGCAAGTTCATCATCTGCCATCTGGGCAACGGCTCTTCCCTGAGCGCCATCGTCGGCGGCAAGGTTGTGGATACCTCCATGGGCCTCACCCCGCTGGAGGGTATCGTCATGGGCACCCGCTCCGGCGATCTGGACCCGGCCGTCCTTGAGTACATCATGGACAACACCGGCATGGACATTCACCAGATGCTCAACACCCTCAACAAGAAGTCCGGTTACGCCGGCCTCTCCGTTTCCTCCGACATGCGCGACGTCAAGGCCGCCGCTGCCGCCGGCGACGAGCAGGCGCAGACCGCCGTTGACATCTGGACCTACCGCCTGCAGAAGTACATCGGCTCCTACATGGCCGCTGTGCAGGGCGCGGACGCCATCGTCTTCACCGCCGGCATCGGCGAAAACGACACCGAGGCCATCGCGAAGGTCATCGAGGGCTTCGCGTGGATGGGCATCAAGATCGACCCGGCGAAGAACGTCCGCGGCTGCTGCGGCATCATCAGCACCGACGACTCCACCGTGAAGGTCCTGCGCATCCCGACCAACGAGGAACTCCCGATCGCGCGCGACACACTGGAGATCGTCTCCAAGCTGTAAAGCGCCGCCTGCCGAGGGCATATCAGACCTGTATTCGAAGGATGGCTCCCCGCGGCGGGAGCCATCTCTCTTGCAGCGCTGTGCCCGGAATTGGCAGAAAATGAGATGTTCCGGCGGAAATTGTTTCCGGATTGTAATATTTCCGCTTGACAACGGCGCGTAAACTGCGTATAATATGGGACGGTCAACTTTGGGGTGAGAGAGATGAAGCTGGATATTACGAAAGGCATACAGCGCAAGGGCGTCGATGTGGCGTTCGATCTGCTGGAGGCCTGGGGCGAGGATCATTGGAACGGCGATGCGATCAGCTACGCCGGGCCTGTTTCTGTGTCCGGCTCCTATATGCTCGCTGATGAGACCGTGATCGTGCGCGGGGAGGCCCGCGCGAGGATCCAGTCCCCCTGTGCCCGCTGCCTCAAGCCCGCTGTGACGGAGGTCACCGCAGAGCTGGAGGAGGCCTTCGTCCGCGACGTCGGGCAGGAGGTTGAGCCCGGGGATGATCAATACATGTATTCGGGTCATGTGCTTGTGCTGGACGATGCAGTGCGCACCGCGCTGCTGCTGGAGCTGCCCTCCCGCATCCTTTGCAGGGAGGATTGCAAAGGGCTGTGCGACCAGTGCGGTCAGGACCTGAACATAAACGAGTGTTCGTGCCAGAAGGATCTCACCCGCAGAAATCCTTTTTCGGCATTAGCATCTTTGCTGAACGAGGATGAGGAGGTGTAAACAATGGCTTGTCCGAAGGGAAAAATCTCGAAGTCTCGCGGCCGTATGCGCCGTGCGAACTGGAAGCTGTCCGCGCCCGGTATCGTCAAGTGCCCGCGCTGCCAGCAGATGAAGCTTGCCCACCGTGTCTGCAAGCACTGCGGCTACTATGATGGCAAGCAGGTCATCAACATGGAAGCTGAAGCTGCTTCCGCGAACTAATCAGTTCAGATTCTCCCGGCTGACGTACGCAGCCGGGGGTTTTTCTTTTTGGCGGATTGCGCCGATGGGCGTGCGGCAGCTGCCGGCCGAGTGTGCGGTCAGGGCAGATTGGCATGGATCTCCCGGACGATCTCCAGCACGCGGATGCTGCCGTCGATGAGCAGCTCCGTGACGGGCGGCTCCCCGGTCGGGGCGGCCTCCCAGTAGCGCGCGGCGAGGCGGAGGTTCTCTTCCCTGTCTGTCGTACCGTCAAAGCAGAGGCAGGCGTTGCCCTCAAAGACCCGGCCGTCGGTTTCCACCCGGACGATGTGGTATGTCGGTCTGCCGATGCGCGCGAAGAACGCCGCCCAGCGCTCCGCCTCCTCAAGCGTACGGGAGACGTAGAGGCAGCTCAGGCGCGAGGGATACTGCGGGAAACGGGCCGCGCGGACCTCCTCAAGCGCAAGCTCGCGCAGGGCGACGCGCGTGTGATGATCAAGCGGCGCGGTGTCAGGCTGCCCGGCATACACCGCAAGGACGGCGGGAAGCCTCTGCTGCACGCGCTCGTATACGCCGGAATGGTGCGTGTCGTCGAAGCGGATGATCTGCCCGGCGTGCATGGGGCGGTCGGTGACAACGTGATAGGCGATCATGAGGGCCTCCTGTGAGTAGGATACATCCATCATAATCCGCATATGCGCGGATGTAAAGAGATGAGGACGGCTATGAAGGGAGGATGCGCCGGATCCGGCGGGAGAGAAAGGCGGATTTCTTCTCTATATGGGATTGACAAACGGCACAACCCCTCATAGAATACAGATCAATGTCATAAAAACGGAGGGTATGCGTATGATTACCTCGTTCCTGCTGGTGATCATCTATGTTTCCTTTATCAGCCTGGGTCTGCCGGATTCCGTGCTCGGCGCGGCATGGCCGACGATGCTGATTGATCTCTCGCTGCCGGTCTGGGGCGCAGGCCTGCTGCAGATGACGGTCTCCTGCTTCACGATTATCTCCAGCCTCAACTGTGCGCGGCTGATCCGCCGCCTTGGCACGGGCAGGCTGACGGCGATCTCCGTCGGGATGACGGCGCTGGCGCTGCTGGGATTCTCCTTTGCGCGGGGCTATCTGTGGCTGCTGCTGCTGGCGGTGCCGCTGGGGCTTGGCGCGGGCGCTGTGGATGCTTCGCTCAATAACTACGTTGCTCTGCACTGCGAGCCCCGGCATATGAGCTGGCTGCACTGCTTCTGGGGCGTGGGAACGATCGCCGGTCCGATGATCCTGACGGCGAGCATGAGCCTCGGCTTCTCGTGGCCGGAGGGCTACCGTATGATCGGCCTGCTGCAGTGCGCGCTGTGCGCGGTGCTCTTTGCGACGCTCGGGCAGTGGAAGCACGGCGGCCTTGAGGAAGAGGAGAAGAAGGCGAAGGCGCTGTCCGTTCCGCAGGTGCTGGCGCTGCCCGGCGCGAAGCAGGGCATGCTGACGTTCCTGTGCTACTGCGCAGCGGAATCCACGCTCATTCTCTGGGCGCCGACGTATATGGTGCTTGCGCGGGGGATGAGCGAGATGCAGGCGGCGTCCTGCGGATCGCTGTTCTGCCTTGGCATCACGCTGGGCCGCGCGGCCTCGGGCTTTATGACCTATGCCTTTACGCCGCGGCAGATGGTGCGCCTTGGTCAGGGTGTGCTTGCAGCGGGCTGCATGATGATGTTCGTCCCTGTCAATGCGGTGATGCTGGCGGGCGTGGTCGTCGCCGGCCTCGGCTGCGCGCCGATCTATCCCAACATCATTCAGGATACGCCGGTCAACTACGGCGCGGAGAACTCGCAGGCCGCCATCGGCGTGCAGATGGCCTTTGCCTATATGGGGTCGACCTTTGTTCCCACGCTCTTTGGTCTGCTGGGCAATGCGGTGGGCTATGGCGTGATGCCGGCCTTCTGCCTCGTGCTTGCGGGCGCGATGGCGCTGCTGTTTGCGGCGCAGGCGAGGATTGTGGACGGGAAAAAAGAAAAGGCATAAGCGAATTGTATCAGAGCCCGCCGGAGAGTCCGGCGGGCCCTTTTGTGTTTTCGGAATGGCGGCTGCCGGGCGTCCGGGCGCCGCATGAATATGCAGGACAATCCGGTAATTTATGCGCAAAACCTGCGCGAAGGACTTGACAAACTGTCAAAACGAAGATAGAATAATATGCAAATCGCACATGGCTTTTTCCAAAGGCAATGAAGGAAACAAGACGCGCTGTACGTCCCCCAGAGAGCCGGCATTTGCTGCAAGCCGGCGGCGGCGGCGCGGGATAACTCACTCCGGAGCTGCCCGCGCGACGAGTGCGGGACGTATGCCGCCGCGTTAAGGCATAAAGAAGGGTTGAACCTGCGGATGCTTCCGCGGGGTGACCGAATCAGGGTGGTACCGTGTGGCGCGTTTGTCCGGCCTGCAGATGGCCGTCATGACAGAAGCAATCGCCTCGCCCCTGCTATGAAAGCAGGTGTGCGAGGCTTTTTTCATTCGCCGGCGGGGGCGCGCCGGTCAACAAAACGAGAGCTGGAGGTATTCCTATGGGCATGACGATGACGCAGAAAATCCTCGCGCGCGCCGCTGGCGTGGAGAGCTGCCGTGCCGGCGAGCTGCTGATGTGCAGGCTGGATCTGGTGCTGGGCAACGACATTACCGGCCCGGTGGCCATCAATGAGTTTTTCAAGATGGGCGCGACGAAGGTGTTTGACCCCGCGAAGATCGCACTGATCCCGGATCACTTTGTCCCCAATAAGGACATCAAGTCCGCCACGATGGCCAAGCAGATGCGCGATTTCGCGCGCGCGCAGCAGATCGTCCACTACTATGAGGTGGGCCGCGTGGGCATCGAGCATGCGCTCCTGCCGGAGCAGGGCATCGTCGCCCCGGGCGAGGTCATCATCGGCGCGGACAGCCATACCTGTACCTACGGCGCGGTGGGCGCGTTCTCCACGGGCGTGGGCTCCACGGATATGGCCGTGGGCATGGCGACCGGCGAGTGCTGGTTCAAGGTGCCGGAGGCGATCAAGGTCGTCCTGACCGGTAAGATGAAGCCGTGGGTCAGCGGCAAGGACGTCATCCTCCATCTCATCGGCGAGATCGGCGTGGACGGCGCGCTGTATCAGTCCCTTGAATTCACCGGCGACGGCGTGGCGAGCATCGATATGGACGGCCGCCTGACCATCGCGAACATGGCGATTGAGGCCGGCGCGAAGAACGGCATCTTCCCCGTGGACGATATCTGCAAGGCATACCTTGCTGAGCGCGTTGACCGCGAGTGGACGGCGTTTGAGCCGGATGAGGACGCCGAGTATGTCCGCACGGTGACCATCAATCTGGATGAGCTGGATATGACCGTCTCCCTCCCGCATCTGCCGGAGAACACCAAGCCCGCCCGCGAATGCGCGGAGCTTGCCATCGATCAGGTCGTTATCGGCTCCTGCACCAACGGCCGCATCAGCGACATGCGCGCCGCCGCTGCCGTGCTCAAGGGGCAGAAGGTGCATGACCGCGTGCGCTGCATCGTCATCCCCGGCACGCAGCAGGTCGTCAAGGACTGCCTCGCCGAGGGCCTTGTCGATATCTTCATCGACGCCGGCGCGATCTTCACCATGCCGACCTGCGGCCCGTGTCTGGGCGGCCACTGCGGTATCCTTGCCGACGGTGAGCGCGCCGTATCCACGACCAACCGCAACTTCGTCGGCCGCATGGGCCATACCGGCAGCGAGGTTATTCTGGCCTCCCCGGCTGTCGCCGCGGCGTCCGCGGTTATGGGCCGCGTCGCCGTTCCCGAGGAGATCGTCGGCTGATTTCGTGCCTGCGCGCAGGCGACATACAGAGTGTAAGGAGTAGAGATCGATGAAGGTACATTCCACAGTCATTAAGTACGGCGATCATGTCGATACGGACGTCATCATTCCCGCGCGTCACCTGAATACGACGGATCATGCCGAGTTGGCCTCCCACTGCATGGAGGATCTGGATAAGGACTTCAAGAAGAAGAGCGAGACGAGCAAGATCATCGTCGCGGGCCGCAATTTCGGCTGCGGCTCCTCCCGCGAGCATGCGCCCATCGCCATCAAGGCGAGCGGCATCGGCGTGGTTATCGCCGACAGCTTCGCCCGCATCTTCTACCGCAACGCGATTGATATCGGCATGCCGATCATCGAGTGCCCGGCTGCCTCCGCCG
The DNA here is from genome assembly GCA_017938795.1 of Clostridia bacterium. GTDB lineage: Bacteria > Bacillota > Clostridia > Christensenellales > Aristaeellaceae > Ventricola. Next base: position 5,619 of record JAGBAV010000056.1, on the reverse strand, counting down.
CCGTGAGCAACGGCGACGAGCTGATCGTCGATATGGATACCGGCGTCATCACCGACGTCACCACCGGCGAGGAATTCAAGGCTGCGCCGCTGCCGCCGTTCATTCAGGAGATTGTCAACTGCGGCGGCATCGCGAACTACGTGCGCAGGAAGATCGAGGCGTAAGGGACTCTGCCCCCGCCGGAACAAATGTGAGGAGGCATGACTGTCATGCAGGCAAATATCGTTACCCTGCCGGGCGATTACATCGGCCCGGAGATCATCGCGCAGGCGGTGAAGGTGCTGGAGAAGGTCGCGGAAAAGTACGGCCATACGTTCCGCTTTGACGAGCGCAGGCTCGGCGGCGCGTCCATCGACGCCTTCGGCGTGCCGCTGACGGACGAGACGCTCGCCGCCTGCAACGCGGCGGATGCTGTGCTCATGGGCAGCGTCGGCGGCCCGAAGTGGGATGGCGTGGAGCCCGCCCGCCGCCCGGAGAAGGGCCTGCTCGCCCTGCGCAAGGGCATGCAGGTGTTCGCCAATCTGCGCCCCTGCACGATCCATCCGCAGCTGGCGGGCGCGTGCCCGCTACGCCCGGACATCATCGCCGAGCCCATCGACATCATGATCCTGCGCGAGCTGACCGGCGATATCTACTTCGGCAAGCGCTGGCGCTCCGAGGACCGCAGCGCCGCGACGGACGAGATGGCCTACAGCGCGATGGAGGTCGAGCGCCTTGCGCGCATCGGCTTTGAGATGGCGATGAAGCGGAATAAGAAGCTCTGCTCCGTGGATAAGGCGAATGTGCTGGAGTGTTCCCGCCTCTGGCGCGAGACCGTGCAGAAGCTCTCCGCCGAGTACCCGGAGGTCGAGGTCACATACATGTATGTGGACAACGCGGCGATGCAGCTCATCCTGCGCCCGTCCCAGTTCGACGTGATGATCACGGGCAATCTCTTCGGCGATATCCTCTCCGACGAGTCCGCTGCCATCGCCGGCAGCCTGGGCATGATGCCCTCCGCGAGCCTTGGCAGCACCACGCGCGGCCTCTACGAGCCCATCCACGGCTCCGCGCCGGATATTGCCGGCCGCGACATTGCCAACCCGCTGGGCACGATCCTCTCCGGCGCACTGCTGCTGCGCCACAGCCTCGGCCTTGAGCAGGAGGCGAAGGCCATCGAGGCGGCGGTCTCCGCTGTGCTTGACGAGGGCTACCGCACGGGCGATATCTGGTCCGAGGGCATGACGAAGGTCGGCTGCACGCAGATGGGCGACCTCGTTGCAGCGAGGATCTGACGCATATTCTTCGGCTTGTGTTTCACAATCCCGTCCTTTTGTGGGGCGGGATTATTTTTCTGTATTGAATTCGGGGTGTATTCTTCGCTGAATGTATGTTATGATATTGACATATTTTGCAGAAAGGGGGGTTTCTTGTGATGAAGATGGAACCCATGTCGGTTGCTGACTAAGCAGGGCAGCTGCAATGTACCAATTGCATATGTGTTGCGCTGCCTCTGCTGCTTTGAATGACAATTAAAGGAGCAGACCATGAAGTACAAGAACGCAGCACAGCACCTGCCGGAGGAGCTGCTTTCGCAGGTGCAGCAGTACGTGGACGGAGAGTACCTGTACATCCCCAGAGCGGAGGGGAACAGACGGGCATGGGGTGAGGGAACCATGACGCGCAGAGAACTGCGGGAACGGGACGCGGCGATCTGCGAGGATCACAGGAGCGGCAAGTCCGCAAGGGAGCTGGCGGACGCCTATTACCTTTCCGTCAAGAGTGTCCAGAGGATTCTGGCCAGACACAAGACAGACAAGACATAGTCACAGGGCTGCAGCGGAGCAATCCGCTGCGGCCCTCTTCTTATAGGCAAAGATGCGGCGTCCGGAAAAATGGGTATTGGAAAATCGGCCGATGCGCGGTATACTGTAAAGCATGATTTGTATGCAAGAGGGAGGAGAGGACATGGGTTCTTCTTTCATTCCGGCAGGATATAAGCCGCACCTGACGCTCTACCAGACGCAGAGCGCCATCAGCCTGATCAAGCGCGTCTTTCAGGATTCGCTGGCGCATGCGCTGCATCTGGAGCGCGTGTCTGCGCCGCTGTTTGTTGAGCCGTCTTCCGGTCTGAATGACGACCTCAACGGCGTTGAGCGTGCGGTCAGCTTCGATATTCCGTTCGCGAAGGCGGATGCGCAGGTCGTTCATTCGCTGGCGAAGTGGAAGCGCATGGCGCTCTACCGCTATGAGATCGAGCCGGGCCGCGGCATCTATACCGATATGAACGCTATCCGCCGCGACGAGGAGCTGGACAACCTCCACTCCGTCTACGTCGATCAGTGGGACTGGGAGAAGGTCATCACTGAGGAGGCCCGTACCCGCTACACGCTGCATGAGTGCGTGCGCAATATTGTCAACAGCATCTGCGATACGCAGCTGACGCTGCGCGGCATGTATCCGCAGCTGTGCGATACGCCGCTGCTCAACAGGAACGTTACCTTCGTCACCGCGCAGGAGCTGGAGTATCTCTACCCCGACAAGACGCCCAAGGAGCGCGAGAATATCTTCACCGAGGCGCATGGCACGGTGTTCATTCAGGGCATCGGCGCAGCGATGGAGAGCGGCGAGCGCCATGATGGCCGCGCGCCGGACTATGACGACTGGTCGCTTAACGGCGATCTGCTCTTCTGGCATCAGACGCTGTCCTGCGCGATGGAGATCTCCTCCATGGGCATCCGCGTCAGCCCCGAGAGCCTGGACCGCCAGCTGACCCTCGCCGGCTGCGACGACCGCCGCGCGCTGGCCTACCACAAGATGCTGCTCGCGGGCGAGCTGCCGCTGACCATGGGCGGCGGTATCGGCCAGAGCCGCCTGTGTATGCTGCTGATGGGCAAGGCGCATATCGGCGAGGTGCAGTCCTCTATCTGGGATGAGAAGACGCACAGGGTCTTTGAGGAGGCCGGCATCACGCTGCTGTAATACAGATTACAATTCCCGGCGCCGCGCAGAGCGGCGCTTTTTCTCTTTGTTGGGGATTGCGCAGGCGGTGATTGACTGCCGGTTTTGTTCTCTGCAGAGGAAATGAAGTGGAATTATGGTAGAAAAACCCCTGATGCACGCCGATAGTTTAGCTCTGCTAAACCTGTACAATTTATCAGCCAAACTTTCTTGTTGACATGCTGTTATGCATGACATATAATCATACTAATTCGGTAGGAATGGGCCGGGGCGATACCCCGGCGGGAGGCGGACATGCAGGAGATTCTTCTTTCCTTACAGCATATTTCCAAGGACTTTGGCGAGGGTCCGGTGCTCTCCGATGTGTCGCTGGAGGTTGCGCGCGGCGAGTTTGTGACGCTGCTTGGCGCGTCCGGCTGCGGCAAGACGACCACGCTGCGCATCATCTCGGGTCTTGAGACGGCCGATGAGGGCCGCGTCATCCTGAGCGGGCAGGACATGACCGATCTGCCGCCGGAGAAGCGGCCGGTGAATACGGTCTTCCAGAGCTACGCGCTCTTCCCGCATATGAATGTGGAGAAGAACGTGGCCTATGGCCTCAAGGTTCGCGGCGAGGACAAGGCGACCATCAAGGCCCGCGTGAAGGAAATGCTCGAGCTGGTGCAGATGAGCGACTATGCCAGGCGCATGCCGGCGCAGCTGTCCGGCGGCCAGCGTCAGCGCATCGCCATTGCCCGCGCGCTTGCGCTGCAGCCGCAGCTCCTGCTGCTGGATGAGCCGCTGGGCGCGCTGGATCTGCAGCTGCGCAGGCAGATGCAGGTTGAGCTCAAGCGCCTGCAGAAGAAGCTGGGCATCACTTTCATCTACATCACGCACGATCAGGAAGAGGCTGTCAATATGTCTGACCGCATCTGCGTGATGCGGGGCGGCCGGTTTGAGCAGATCGGCACGCCGGAGGAGATCTACGACCAGCCGATGACGCGCTACGTCGCGCAGTTCATCGGCCGCAGCACGATCTTCACCGGCAAGGTCAAGTCTGTGAACGGAAACGCCGCCGTCATTGAGGACGAGAACGGCAGCTTCACCGTGGACGCCTCCCGCGCGAGGCTGACTGTCGGGGAGACCTGCGAGGTCTGCGTGCGCACGGAGCGCATGCGCGCATCGGGGACGCCGGTTGATGGCTTCAGCCTCCCGGGCACAGTGCGCGAGGCGCGCTATGCCGGCGGCAGCGTGGAGACCTTCGTGCTCATGGCGGGCGGCGCAGAGGCCGTCGCCACGGGCGAGGAGCGCATGGCTGACGCGGCGAAGCCGGGCGACACCGTCTATCTGTACTGGAATCCGGCGCAGGCGGCGGTCATTGGGGGTGCGTCTCATGGCGCATAAGAAGGCGCTGCACCCGCTCAAGGCGAAGGAGGCGCGCCGCAACGCGCTCTTCACCGTGCCGATGGCCTGCCTTGCCGTGCTGCTTGTGGCGCTGCCGCTCGTCTATGTGCTTGGCATGGCGCTCACCACGGCGGACGGGCAGCTGACGCTCGACAACTTCAAGGGCATTCTCCGCGCGGATTATCTGCTGGTCTTCGCCAACAGCATGAAGCTGGCGTTCTATACCACGGTGATCTCGCTGCTCATCGGCTACCCCTTCGGCTATTTCATGGCCCGCTCGGGCAGGCGATGGAAGGCGCTGCTCATGCTGCTGGTGATCATCCCGTTCTGGACAAGCGCGCTGGTGCGTATCTATGGCTGGAAGATTCTGCTGCAGGGCAACGGTCCGATCAATACCGTGCTCAAGAGCCTCGGGATCATTGAGAAGAACATCAAATTCCTTGGCAGCTACGGCTCCGTGCTGCTGGCGATGGTCTACTGCCTGATCTCCATGATGATCCTGCCATGCCACAGCGCGGTGGACAAGATGGATTTCACCCTCGTGGAGGCGGCGCGCGACCTTGGCTCCGCGCCGTGGCGCGCTTTTCTCGACGTCACGCTGCCGCTGACCATGCCGGGCATTCTCGCCGGCTGCGTGCTGGTGTTCGTGCCGAGCGTGGGCATCTTCTATCTGGCCGATATCATGGGCGGCGGCCTTGTGCTGGTGGGCAATCTCATCCGCGACCAGCTGCTCAAGGTGCGCGACTGGCATATGGGCAGCGCGATGTCCATGGTGCTCATCGTGCTCACGGCGGGCATCTACCTCGTCTATCGCAGGGCGGGCGGCGATGATCTGGGGGTGTTTTAAGTGGCGGCGAAGAGAAGAAAGAAACGTAAGATCTTTTCTCCCATCTACCTGACCCTCGTGCTGATCATCCTGTACCTGCCGATCCTGATGGTCATCATCTACTCGTTCAACGCGGGCCGCACCGCAGGCGCGTGGCAGGGCTTTTCGACCCAGTGGTATACGCGCCTGTTCATGAACGGCCTGATGGCTGATGCGCTTAAAAACTCGCTTTTGCTGGCGGGGCTGTCGAGCCTCTTGGCCGGCGGCGTGGGTACGCTCGGCGCGATCGGCCTTTCCCGCAGCCACTTTAAGGGCTCCGGCGCGATCGAGTCCATGGCGACCCTGCCGATGATGATTCCCGAGCTGGTGCTGGGCATGGCGTATCTGGCGCTGTTTACCGGCGTGGGCGTGAAGCTCGGTATGGGCGCGCTGGTCGCGACGCATACCACCTTCTGCGTGCCGTATGTGTT
>JAGBAV010000055.1 GCA_017938795.1 Clostridia bacterium | reverse complement strand
GATCATGACCTCGCTGTTGGGCAGAGCCAGACGCATGCCCGGCTCGCCCGCCATCAGCAGGAACGCGCCCATCGACGCGGCCATGCCAAGGCACACCGTGCGGATCTTCGGCTTGATGTAGCGCATGGTGTCAAAGATCGCCATGCCGTCCGTCACGCTGCCGCCGGGGCTGTTGATGTACATGGAGATTTCCGCATCCGGGTCTTCCATTTCAAGGAAGAGCAGCTGCGCCACGATGCTGTTGGCCAGCGCCTCGTTGACCTCTCCGCGCAGAAAAACGATGCGATCCTTGAGAAGCCTGGAGTAGACGTCGGAAGAACGCTCGCCGTAGGGCGTCTTCTCGGTGATAACGGGTTCAAAGTAGCTGTGCATGCAAGACGCCTCCTTGTCGGGCTTCTTTTTCACGCCTTGAATCAGGCCTCGACCTGCGCGTTGTCGCACAGGAACTTGACGCAGTTCTCGCGGATGGCGTCAGCCTTGAAGTACTCGCGGTCGGCCTCGGACAGGGTCTCCTTGAGCTCCTCGACGGACTTGCCGGCCTGCGGGGCGAACTGCGCGATCTGCGCGTCGACCTGCTCCTCGGTAGCGTCCAGATTCTCAGCCTGCTCGATCGCCTCGAGAACCAGGTGAGCCTTCACGCTCTTGTACGCCTGATCGCGGTAGCCGGCGCGGAAGGTCTTCTCGTCCTGGCCGGTGTACTTCATGAAGTCCTCGAGCTTGAGGCCCTGAGCGGACAGGCGGTACTGGAAGTCGCGCAGCATGGAATCGATCTGGCGCTCGACCATCGCCTCCGGAATCTCCACGCCGGCGTTCTCGATGACCTTGTCGAGCACGGCGTTGGTGAAGGCGTTGTTGTCGCGCTCGGCGGCCTGAGCCTCCAGTTTGGCGCGGATGTCGGCCTTATATTCGTCCAGCGTGTCAAACTCGCTGATGTCCTTGGCGAAATCGTCGTCCAGAGCCGGCAGCTCGGTGGCGGTGATGGAATTCACCTTCACGTGGAAGACGGCCTTCTTGCCCGCCAGCTCGTCGCTGTGGTACTTCTCCGGGAAGGTCACGTCCAGATCCTTCTCCTCGCCGATGTTCATGCCGACCATCTGCTCTTCAAAGCCCGGGATGAAGCTGCCGGAGCCGATCTTGAGGGTCTGGCCCTCGGCGGTGCCGCCGGCGAAGACGACGCCGTCCACGGAGCCGGAGTAGTCAAGGTTCACGGTATCGCCCTCGATGACGGCGCGGTCCTCAACGGCAACCTCGGTCGCCTGCTTGGCGCGCTCCTCCTCGACCTTGGCGTCAACCTGATCGTCGGTCACGAGGGTGGTCTCCTTCTTCACGACGACGCCCTTGTACTGGCCAAGGGTGACCTCCGGCGTGACGAACACTTCGCAGGTGAACTGCAGGTTCTTGCCGGCGCCGATCTGCTGGATGTCGATCTGCGGACGATCGACGACCTCGATCTTGTGCTCCTCAACGGCCAGGCCGTAGACCTCGTCGAAGATCAGCTCGAACGCCTCGTCATAGAAGACGCCCTCGCCGTACATATTCTCGATCATCTTGCGCGGAGCCTTGCCCTTGCGGAAGCCGGGGATGTTCACATAGCCGCGGACCTTCAGGTACGCCTTGCCCATCGCCTCGTCAAACTTCGCGGCGTCGATATCGAAGGAAATCTTCACCTTATTGCTGGCAATTCTTTCAACGGTGGTGCTCATAGTCTTTTGCTCCTCCAAATCATAATCATGTTCATGATGTTGTATTGTCATCAGCTGCGCCCCGGAAATCCCAAAACGCTATCTTATATTATAGCACGCAGACACCAAGAGATCAATCCTCAAACGGAGGCGGACGGCAACTTTTTCCGGATTTTCCATGATTTTTCCCGCATTTTCCAATCCTATGCACAGGAAGTACCGGTTATTCCTGCATATCTTCCTGTCCGGCCGCAGGCATGCCGCATATTTCCTGCTCACAGGGCGAGAATAAGACGCATCCGCATTCAGGGAGGTGAGCCCGCATGAGCGGACATATGGATGTCCGTCGGCTTCTGCTCGTGCTCTGCGCTTCGCCGGGGGACGCGCCGGACTGTCACGCGCTGCTGCGCCGGATGAGAAGGGCGGCAAGAGCCGCTCCCGTGCTGCTGCTGTGCGATCTGCCCGACGCGCCGACGCAAAAGGCCGCCGGCGATCATGCTATCACGCGCCTGCTGCAGTCCGGCGTAATGAGCATGGCGCGGCACGAGCCGCAGCGCTATCTGCTGCTGGTGCGCAGCCGCGTCTATGACAGCGCACAGCACCGCTGGCTGGGCGTCTCCCAGCCGGAAAGCCCCGGCGTCACCGCCGCAAGACTCATTACCGGCGGGCATACCGGCACGAAGTTTGAGGCCGCGACCTTCACGCCCGCTTCGCTCAGGGATCAGGCCGACTATGTCCTCCTGCTGCGCGGCGCCGTCTGCACGCCGGACGTCCCGATGCAGCTGATGCACGCCGCCGAGGGCATGCCCTGCGCCTGCGCACGCATCATCCTGCCCCACCGGGACAGCGAGCCGCTGCTGTGCCGTCTGGTTCGCAGCGGCTTCTCCCTCTCCGCCATGGAATCGGCGCGGGCGGACGCGCTTCTTGGCAGCGGGCAGGCCGACCCGCGCACCAGCCCGGCGCTCATGCTCGGGCCCGAAGGGCTGCGCATGATGAGCAGGGATGCACTGCCCGGCGTCTGCCCCATCGTGCAGGACTGCCCCGCCGTGCTCACCGGCGTGCCCGCACCGGCGGATCTCTTTGAGTCTCGCCGATGCGTCTGCGCCCATGCATTCTCACCGCAATGCGCCGGTCACCGTGCCCGCCTTGACGCGCTGCTCCCGCTCGTGCAGCTCCTGCTGCTGATGCTCAGCGCATGGCTGGGGGGTGCGCCGTTGGCCGGCGCCGTCCTTCTCCTGCCGGAATACGCCGCACTGCTGCAGCCCCGGCTTCTGCCCGGCGCGCTCGTCCGCCTCTGCCTGCTGCCGGCACATGCGGCGGTCTCCCTTGACGCGCTGCTGCAGCGGCTGACAGCAAGGTCTCGCCTGCTGCGCATTGAGCTGCCCCGCCCCGCGCCGTACGGCGGGATCTGCGCGTTCTGCGGCATGCTGCTGCTTGCCGCGGCTGTGCATGGCGGGGGCGCGCTCGCCGCGCTCACCACCGTCAGTCTGCTGTTTGCCGCCTCGCCGTGGCTGCTCCCCGCGCTGGCCTCGCCGGTCAGCGAGCGCATTCCGCTGAATACAGAGGAAAAGGCGCAGCTCCTCGCCATGGCAAAGAGCGCATACCTTGCGCATTCGGCACAGCCGTCCCCCGCATGCGGCCCTGCCCTGCTCGCCGCCTGCGCCGGCTGCATGCTCGGCCTGCTCGAGCCGGACGAGGCCGCCCGTCAGGCGCAAACGCTGATGGATCAAGTCCATCAGGAGGCCCCTGTCTCAGCGGCAGACGCAGCCTGCGCGCTGACTGCAGCGCAGTACCTGCGCGAGCGCATGGGCGACTGCGACGCGAGCCTCCGCCCGCTGCCCGCGCGCATCGAGCGGCTCTTTACCGGCAAGCCCGTGTCCGGCAGCGGCGCGCTCCCTGCGCTGATGCGCCGCATATGCCCCATCGCCGATGATGATCATACCCCGGCAATTCCTGCAGCAGGGAGAAACGAGCCGCTCGACGCCCTCTTTCTTCCGCCATGGCTCTGCCCTCCATGCGAATCCGCCCATGATCCCCGTGCGCCGCTCCTTTGCCCGCATACCTTCCTGCAGACCCGCGCTGATGCTCCGGCTGTCTGCGATACGGATGCGATGCTCCTGCTTGCGGAGGCGGCGCTCGGGCAGCCATTCCATGCGCTCTTCCTGCGCTCGCCTGCGGCGGGGCCCTATGCGCCCGCGCTGGCGGAACATACAGCCGGACAGCGTACATCCGGAAAAAAGAAAAAGGGCTGAATCACTCAGCCCTTTATATGTATCCATCAGGTCACGTCAAAGCCCGCCTCGCGCAGCGCAGCAATGATCCGCTGTGCATGAGCGCGGTCCTGCGTCTCCATGGTGATCTCCAGAATCGCGTCGCGGATGTCGAGGTTGACGTCCGTGCGGTCGTGGTGAATCGCCATGACGTTCGCGCCGTTGCCGCCGATGATCGAGGAGACCAGCTCCAGCTGACCCGGCCTGTCCTGCATGATGATGCGCAGCTTCGACACGCGGCCCGCGCGCAGCAGGCCCTTCTCGATGATGCGGGAGATCATCGTCACGTCGATATTGCCACCGGAGATGACCGCCGCCACCTTGCCCTCCGCGCCGATCTTTCCGTTGAGGATCGCCGCGACAGGCGCAGCGCCCGCGCCCTCGGCGACCATCTTGCCGCGCTCCATCAGGAAGAGGATTGCCTGCGCGATCTCGTCGTCATCCACGGTGACGACCTCGTCCACATACTCGCGGCAGAGCGCAAAGGTCAGTTCGCCCGGGCGCTTGACCGCGATGCCGTCGGCAATGGTCTTCGCCGTCGGGAGGGAAACGACCTCGCCCGCCTCCAGCGATGCCTTCATACCCGCCGCGCCGGACGCCTGCACGCCGATCACGCGCACATGCGGATGCAGCATCTTGACCGCCGCAGCCACGCCGGAGATCAGGCCGCCGCCGCCGATGGGCACGACAATCGCCGAGACATCCGGCAGGTCATCCATGATCTCAAGGCCGATCGTGCCCTGACCGGCGATCACCATCGGGTCATCGAAGGGATGGATGAACGTCGCGCCGGTCTCCTCCTGCAGGCGCATGGCCTCGGCATAGGCGTCGTCATAGACGGAGCCGTGCAGCACAACCTGCGCCCCGAGCTCGCGTGTGGCCATCACCTTTGAGATCGGCGCAGTCGCCGGCATGACGATCGTCGCCGGCACGCCGAACGCCCTCGCCGCCAGCGCGACGCCCTGCGCGTGATTGCCCGCGGAGGATGCGATGACGCCGCAGGCCTTCTCCTCCTTGCTCAGGCTCGCAATCTTGATGTATGCGCCGCGCACCTTGAAGGAGCCGGTGTTCTGCAGGTCCTCCGTCTTGAGGTAGACCTGCATGCGCTCATCGGACAGCGCCTTGAACTGCACAAGGCCCGTCCTCTGGGCGACGCCCTTGAGCCGCTCGCGCGCCTCCAGAATCATTCCAAGCGTAACAGACATGGTGGTTATCTCCTTTATCTCCGAGCGGCGATCCTCACCGCTCCCTCGCGATTTCGTAAATCATGATGCCTGCAGCGACCGCCGCATTGAGCGACTCCGCACCGCCGCGCATGGGCAGCGCCAGATGATGCGTCGCCGCCGCGCGCACCTGCTGGGATATGCCGCGCCCCTCGCTGCCGATGACCAGTACACAGCGTCTGTGCGGGCAGTGCGCATAGAAGTCCTCGCCGCCCAGCTCCGTCGCGACAATCGCATAGCCGCGCTGCTTCATCGCCTCCAGCGCGCCGGCCAGATCGTCCGTGCGCATCGTCGGCACGCGGAAGACGGAGCCCATCGTCGCCCTCAGCGTCTTCGGGCCGTACAGATCCGCGCAGCCTGCGCCGAGAAGCGCGCCGTCAAAGCCGGCAGCATCCGCCGTACGCAGGATGGTGCCGACATTGCCCGGGTCCTGCACGCCGTCCAGCGCGATCAGCCGCTCGCCGTCCAGCGCCTGCGGCTCCGGCCGGATCTGCACCGTGCAGGCAATCCCCTGCGGCGTCTTCTGCTCGCTGATGGCCTGCATGATCGCCGGGGTCACCAGCAGCACTTCGCATCCCTGCGCCTGCACATCGTCGATCAGCTGCGCATACTCGCCGCTGCGCGCGGCCTCGACCACAAGCGTGCGGCAGAGCCCAAGGGCAACCGCCTCGCGGACCATCTTGACGCTCTCCGCCAGAAAGAGACCGGACTCCCGGCGTGCCCTAGGCTTCTGCAGCTCCCTGAGGAACTGCACGGCAGGGTTGTGTACGCTGGCAATCTCTTTCATGTCATCCATCCTCCTTCCGGCACATACGGGTATTCTATCTCAAATCGCGCCCGTATGCAAGAAAAAAGTAAGCGAAGGCGCCGTCTGCACGGCTCCTCCGCTGTGAATATGATGATTCAGCGCGTCAGTAGGCGATCTTTTCGCCCTCGGACAGGCCGGTCAGCACCTGTGTCAGGCTGTCCGTCATCGCGCCGGTCGTGACCCTGCGTATATCGCCGCTCTCCATCGTGACATAGTATCCCCCGCTGTCTTTGCGCAGCGTGTCTGTCGGGATGAGCAGCGCGCCGCTCACCGTGCTCACGGCGATCTCGCCGGATACATTCATGCCGCCGCGCACGCGCTCATCCTGCGTATCCAGAGAGACATACACATCGTACGTCGTGACCGCCGTCTCCGTATGGCCGATGGGCGCGATTTTCAGAACCGATCCCGTCAGCTGCACGTCGGGCAGCGCGTCGGCTGTCATGCTCACCCGCTGACCGGGCTGCACACGCACGATGTCCATTTCATCCACCGTGAGCATGACCGTCATGCCGTCGTCCCCGACGATGCTGCCCAGCCTGCTGCCGGCGGTCACGCTCCCGCCCACATCCGCATCCAGCGAAACGACCTGACCGTCGCACGGGGCGACGACGACGAGGGAATCGCGCTTCTCCACCGCAGCCTCCCACTCCGCCAACGCGACAGCATAGCTGCGCAGCGCGCTGTCGTTATCCAGATACAGCGGGATATCATCCCACTCGATGCGGGCGAGCACATCCTCCCGCCTGACATACGCGCCGACCTCGACGCCGTACTCGATGCCTTTGATCCGTCCGCCGTATGCGGAGACCGCCAGCGGCTTATTGATCGCCAGCACGCCCTCGCCGATCACCCTGCCGTCCTCTTTGACGACGGTCACGGGCGCATCCATCGGGTATTCGTCCCCCATCACCTGAATCACGGCCTGTGTGCCGCGCCTTGTGAGGCTGACGATCCTTCCCTCCGCCTCAAAGCCCTCGCCGCTTACGGTCACTGCGTCATTGAGCGCAAGGCCGTCACAGCCGATGCTCTCAAGCTCCACCTTCATCCGCCCGTCGGTGGAGAGCATCATCACGCTCCCCTTCTCGCGGTATACAGCCAGCGCATCGTCGCCGGGCTTGATCTCAATCGCCATGATCCGGCCGTCGCCCGGCGCGCGGATAGCGATCTCGTTGGAATACTTGCCCATCAGCGGCTCGCCCGTATTGACGTCATACCGCAGCTCGCCGCCGTCGTCCCTCAGCTGCACATATTTATACTGAGAATGCGTCTCCACATCCTCCACGGCATCCAGCGCAAGCTGGAGCTCGTATTCCAGCTGCGCGATCTGCGCGTCCAGCGTATCGTCCTCAAGCCGCAGCAGGATATCGCCCCGGCTGACCCTGTCGCCCATCTGCGCCAGCCGCTCGGCCACCCTGCCGTCCGCCGAGGCATAGATGCCAGGCTGGCTCACAGGCTGAACCGTGCCGGAGCCGTACACCGTGTCCGTCAGGCTGCCCTTTGTGACCGACGCCGTCTGCGCCGTGGCAGAGGCGATCTGCAGCGCAGCGCACAGCGCGAGAAGGATCGTCCGTCCTGTTTTCACCGTTCGTCCCCCCGTTTCAGCTGTAATGCAGCGCATCGATCGGCTTGAGCTTGGATGCCTTATCCGCCGGGTACAGGCCGAAGATCACGCCCACACCCATCGAGAAGCCGATCGCCATCTGCGCCACACCCGCGCTCATCTCCAGCGGCATGCCGAGGAATCCCTCCAGCGCCTTCATCAGCGCATAGCCGCCGACAAGGCCGATCAGGCCGCCGAGGCCGGAGATCACCACCGCCTCGATCAGGAACTGCATCAGGATATTGGATCGCTTTGCGCCGATGGCCTTGCGGATGCCGATCTCCCGCGTGCGCTCCGTGACGGAGACAAGCATGATGTTCATGATGCCGATGCCGCCGACCAGCAGCGAGATGCCGGCAATGCCGCCAAGCATCAGCGACATGGTGCCCGCCGTCTCGCTGATCGTCTCCAGCATCTGAGTCTGATTCATGACATTGTAGGTGCTCTCATTCTGGTATTTCTTGTAGAGGAAGCGTTCCACAACCTCCTGCGCCGCATTCACGCTGTCCGGATCGACGGCAGAGAGATAGAACGAGGAGATCGACGTGGATTCGAGCATCCGCTGCGCGAGCGTCAGCGGGAGGACGATCGTCTCGTCCGAGCTGCCGCTCATCGACGTGCCCTTGCTCTCCAGCACGCCGACAATGCGGAACCTGCGCCCGTCCACATGCACGGTATTGCCCACGACATCCGTATTGCCGAAGAGCGTCTGCGCCAGCTCCGTGCCGATCACGCAGACGGCGCTGCGGTTATCCACATCCGCATCGATGATATACCGTCCCTTCTCCACGCCCTGATTGATGATCTGCGCGTATGCCGGCAGCACGCCCATGACCGACGCGGTCGTATTCGTGCTGCCCGCCTTGACCGTCAGGCTTCCGGATACTGTCGGCGAGACGGCGGCGATGGTATCATCCGCCTCAAGGGCGAGGATCTCATCGAGCTTCAGAATGACCGTGCCCTTTGCGCCGGAGTTGCTGCGGCTGTTCCGCCCGCCGCCTATGCGCCGGGTCTGGATGGTGACCGACAGAAGATTCGTGCCCATGGCAGAGATCGACTCCGTCACAGACGCCGTCGTGCCCTGACCGATCGCCACAAGCACCGTCACGCTGATCACGCCGATGATCACGCCGAGCATCGTCAGAAGCGAGCGGGCCTTGTTGCTCCATATCGCCTTGAAGGCCATGGTGATCGTCTGCATCAGATGACCACCTCGCTCTCATGCGCCGGCTCGAGCACTCTGCCGTCATGGATATGGATCGCGCGGGGCGTCTGCGCGGCGATCTGCGCGTCGTGCGTAATCAGCACGATCGTGTTGCCCGCCTCGTGCAGCTCATGGAAGAGCTTCATGACCTCCGCGCCTGTCTTGGAATCAAGATTGCCCGTGGGCTCATCCGCGAGGATCAGCGAGGGGCGGGTCGCCAGCGCGCGGGCAATCGCCACGCGCTGCTGCTGGCCGCCGGAGAGCTCCGTTGGCTTATGCCCCATGCGGTCCAGCAGACCCACGCGGCTGAGCACCTCCTCGCTGCGCTGCCTGCGCTTACGGGCGGACATGCCCTGATACACCAGCGGGAGCTCGACATTCTCCCGCGCCGTCAGCTTGGGCAGCAGATTGAACTGCTGAAAGACAAAGCCGATCTTTCTGTTGCGGATCGCCGCCAGCTCATCCTCGGTATAGTCGCTGATCTCCTGCCCGTCGAATTGGTAGACGCCCTCGTCTGCCACATCCAGACAACCGATGATGTTCATCAGCGTCGACTTGCCGGAACCGGACGGGCCGATGATCGCCACGAATTCCTCCGGACGGATATGGATATCCACGCCGTCCAGCGCGGCGACGATGTTGTCGCCCATCCGGTATTCCTTCCGGATCCCCGTCATCCTGATCATCGTCGTTCCTCCTTTAGAAGCCGCCCATCGGCATACCGCCCATGCCGCCCATACCGCCTCTGCCGCCCATGCCGCCGAACATGGATCTGCCATCCTCCTCGGAGGCCGTGTAGAGCACAACGTCGCCCTCGGACACGCCGGAGAGGATTTCCGCATAGTCGTCGTTCTGCATGCCGACCTCGACCTTCACCAGAGAGCCGGTCTCCTGACGGGCGTTCGTCTCCACGCCCTCGTAGAGCCACGCGCGCACGGCGGTCATCGCCTGCTGCGCATAGCCCTTAAGCGTATCGATCAGGCTGGAAGAGGCTTCCTCCTGTGCGTTCTGTGCGTTCTGTGTGCTCTGTGTCCCGGCTGCATCGCCGGCGCCGCGCGCGCCGCTCCTGCCCGGCATATTGCTCATGTCCGGCGCATCGCCCGCATCCGGCATACTGCCCTGCCTGCTGCCGCGCATGCCGCTGCGCCCGCCGGAGGCTGCCATTGCGCTCATTGCATCCGTCATCGCCGCGCCGCCGTCGGCGAGCATGACATACGTCTGGTTGCTGATCGTCATCAGCGCCTCAACAGGAACATAGAGCGTGCTCTCTGCGTATGCGGTTTGGATCTCGCCCGTCGCATTCATGCCCGAGCGCACGCCGGTGCCGGCCGCGTCAAGCGTCAGCTCCACATCATAGGTCGTCACACCGCCGGAGTTCGTGCCGACAGGGGCGATCTTGTAGACCTCGCCGGTCATCTCCGCCTCGGGCAGCGCATCAACGGCGATGGTCACCTTCTGTCCCGGCTGCACGCTGACCACATCCAGTTCATCCACAGCAATCGTCAGGTTCATCTCCTCGCCATGCAGGATAGAGCCCAGCAGCATGCCGCTGGTGATCGCGTCGCCCTCGCTGACGTCCAGCGTCGCGACAGTGCCGTCGCACGGCGCGATGATGATCAGGTTTTCTCTCTGCTGCTTGGCGTCCGCCAGATCCTTCGCCGCCGTCTCGCGCTGCAGGCGAAGATCCTCCAGCTTGAGCGTCAGCGGGGAATCCTCAAGCCTGAAGAGCGTCTGCGCACGCTTGACAGTGTCGCCGACCTTCGCGCGGACGGACTCAATCGTGCCGCCGAAGGAGGAGACCGCCATGGGCTTATTGATCTGCAGCGTGCCCCTGCCCAGTTCCCGGCCGTCCTGCTTATAGACGGTGACCTCCGCGTCCATCGGCAGCGCGTCGTTGTTGATGGTGATGGTCGCCATGGTGCCCTGCTGCGTCAGGTCGATGACCGTGCCGGTCTCATCCACGCCCGGGCCCGACACGCGGACGCTCTCGCCCAGCGCCAGATCAAGCGCGCTGTTCTCCCCGCGCAGAATCACCTTCATCCTGCCGTCAGTGGAGATGACAGCCAGCGCCCCCTCGCGCCGGAAGACCGCAAGCGCATCGTCGCCCGCCTGCGCATAGATCGCCATCAGCCGCCCGGCTGCAGGCGCCTCGATGGTCGTCACCTTCGAGCCCGCCGCCGTGCCGGTGATGGTGTCATCCAGCTCCCAGAGGGCAAACTCCAGATCGGTGATCGTATCGTCGATCTCCTCGTTGGTGATCACGGCGAGGATATCGCCCTCCTTCACCTCATCGCCCACGGCCACGCGCAGCTCGGTGAGCGTACCCTCCGCCTCGGCGAGGATGTTGGGCTGGTTGCGCGCAGACGTCGTGCCCGTGCCGTATACGGTATCCTCCATCTCGCCGCGGACAACCTGCGCGCGGCTGTAGGAGACGGCCTCCTCAGCATCCGCAGCCTGCCTGCTGATATAAGCTTTCAGCCCGAACAGCGCCGCCGCGCCCAGCGCAGCCAGCACCACAACCAGCCTGATCAGACGCTTGATCAGGCGGAGTGCTGTGCCCTTTCTTTTCTTTGCCGGTTTGTTGACCTTCTTCTCGCCCATGACAAATGCCTCCCCCATTGGAATTCATCCGGCTCTGCCGGAAAGCACGCTCATTGTAATGGGATATCATGGCAGGAATGTGGCAGAAACGGATTATTCAAGAAAAATACATCATTTTCCCGGCTCTCCCATCCCCGTTTTTTCACGGCCCTTCGAGCCCGGCAGCAGCCGCGCGTGAATCTATGCAATCCCCGACACTTTCCCACAAAGCAAAAAAAGCCCCCCTGCCGGATGGCCGGGGGACTCTTTTCATCTATTAATAGCGGTTAGCGCGGCTAGCAGCGTAGCACTCACTGCACAAGATGGGTCGTTCGTTCTTCGGGATGAAGCGCACGCGGGCCACGCCGCCGCACTGGGCGCAGGTGGTCTCGTACATCTCCTGCTGCTGGGCCTCGCCATTAGCCGGACGGCTGTTCTTGCGGGCGATGCGGCAGGGCTTGCAGCACTTGGGCTCGTTCTGGAAGCCCTTCTCGGCGTAGAACTCCTGCTCACCGGCGGTGAACACGAATTCCTGGCCACAGTCTTTACAGACCAGAGTCTTGTCCTGATACATGGGATATTCCCCTCCGAAAAATATAGAAGTTGGCATGATCCGCCGGCTGACCTGGTCTTTGACCCCACACTCGCCGTCTGGAGCGTTCGCTCATACACATTCGTGCCCCACTACTGGCCCTCTCAGAGGGAAACCCCTGGACGGACTTACATCTAAGCCGCACCATGCTCCCCGGCGCTTTGGCCGGATTACGTGGATCGCTTTGCCTGCGACTGGCATCGACTTTCAACCACAGACCCGATTGATCATCCTGCATCATTATAAGCGCAGCAAGGAAAAATTGCAAGCAGTTTTAGAAAGTTTTTAACAATTTCGTTTTGCCTCTGCGCAATACATTTTATCTGATATGTTTATCACGAAGAAAGATCGGCATACCGCCCTTTCCCTGTGCGGGGCGCGCAGCGGCAAGCATCCCCACGCTGACGGCGCCGGCCTCGCGCAGCGCGCGGGCAGCCTCCCTTGCCGTCGCGCCGGTGGTATACACATCATCCACCAGCAGCACCCGTCGGCCCATGACGCGCGCGTCCGCCCGCATGCAGCCCTGCAGATTCTTCTGCCTCATGACGCCGGGCAGCGTCGACTGCGCGGCCCTGTCGTCCTCCCGGCTCAGCACCTCGCAGACCTGCATGCCGAGGATCCTGCCCATCTCCCCGGCGATCAGCGCAGACTGATTGAAGCCGCGTTTTCTCAGGCGGCGTCTGGTTGTCGGGACGGGGACGATCATCTCCTCGCTGCCTGCGGGCAGGCCGGCCATCGCATGCGCAAGCGGGACAGCCGCCTCGCGGACGCAGCCAAACTTCAGCCTGCGGATCAGCCTCTTTGCCTGACCTTCATAGGGATATGCGGTGCAGACATAATCAAGCCCCTGCGCCGGTTCGCGCGGGGCGGAAGCCTCCGCCATCCGCTGCATATTCTCCTGCCGGTCGAGCGCCAGCACGCAGCCGCAGCAGAGCATCAGCTCATCACGGCTGAGCGCTGCGCCGCAGCAAAGGCACTGCACATCCGTCGGGAACAGCAGATCAAGCACGGCTGACGCGATGCGCGAAAGCCCTGCGCTGACTCTCTCCCCCATCGGAAAGCCGCCTTTCTTCCGGAATTTATGAATGATTTATAGATGGATTATGACATCTCCATGACCTGACGGATGCGCCTGCACAGCGCGCTGTATCGCCTGCGGGTATTGACATTGCGGATCATCTGGTCTATCGCCGCCTCACGCCCGACGATCATCACCATCCGGCGCGCGCGCGTGACTGCGGTATAGAGCAGATTGCGCGTGAGCAGCATCGGCGGCCCTCCGACAGCCGGCATCACCACCACGGGAAACTCGCTGCCCTGACTCTTGTGGACGGAGATGCAGTACGCCAGCTCCAGATCATCGACGTCCGCGCCCTCGTATACCGCCACGCGATCGTCGTCAAAATGCACGCTGAGCGTATGCTCCTGCGTATCCACCTCGGTGACGAAGCCGATATCGCCGTTGAATACCCCCTGCCCGTTCTCCCAGCCGAAGACACCCTCCTTCTTCCAGTCCAGCTGATAGTTATTGCGCGTCTGCATCACCTTATCGCCCTCGCGGAAGATGGTATCCCCACGCGTGCGCTCATGCTTATGCGGCGCGGCGGGATTGAAGCGCTCCTGCAGCAGCTGATTGAGCTGCCACACGCCGCATTCGCCCTTTTTGGTCGGGGCGAGCACCTGCATCTGCCGCACCGGATCCAGCCCGAGGAAGCCGGGCAGGCGCACGGCGCACAGCTCCACAATGCGCCGCGCAGCATCCGCAGGCGACGACGCGCGCTCAAAGAAGAAGTCGCTCCCCTTCGCATTCAGGCGCGGAGCCTCTCCGTGGTTGATGCGGTGCGCGTTATAGACGATCATGCTCTTCTCGTCCTGACGGAAGATCTCCGTCAGCTTGACTGATGGGACCTTCGAGCTGGCGAGGATGTCGCCCAGCACATTGCCCGCGCCGACGCTGGGCAGCTGGTCGGCGTCGCCGACCATGATCAGGCGCGTCCCCGGCTCCAGCGCGCGCAGCACGGAGCGCATCAGGAAGATATCCACCATGGACATCTCGTCGATGATGAGCGTATCCAGCTCCAGCGGATTATCCGGCGTTCGGGCAAAGTCGCCCTCCTCGCCGCCGTATTCCAGCAGCCTGTGCAGCGTCTTCGCCTCCATGCCGCAGGCCTCGCTCATGCGCTTGGCGGCGCGGCCCGTCGGCGCGGCGAGCGCGATATCCCCGTGCACGCTCAGCAGCTTGATGATGCATTTGATGATCGTCGTCTTGCCCGTGCCCGGCCCGCCGGTGATCACCGTCATGCCGCTGGTCACCGCCGTGCGGATCGCCGCGCGCTGCTGCTCATGCAGGGTAATGCCCTCCATCCGCTCGATCTCGTCGATCTGCGCGTCAAGGTCGGTGGCCATGGTGTCGGGCATGGCATGCATCAGCTCATACAGCCGACGCGCCACCTCGCACTCCGCGCGGTAGGCCAGCGGAAGATAGATCGCGATCTCGTCCTCCTCGCCCTCCTGCTGCGCGGGCAGCACCTGCGCCACAACGGAATGCGAGAGGATCAGGCTGTCAAGCATGCGCTCAATCAGCTCCGGCTCGTTGCCCAGAATCCCCTGCGCCGCCGCGATCAGCTCCGGTCTGGGCAGGTAGCAGTGGCCCGTGCCGTTCGTCGCCTCCTGCAGGGTATAGCGGATGCCTGCGGCGATGCGGAATTCGCTGTCCTGCTCAATGCCCAGCGACGCAGCGATTCTGTCCGCCGTGCGGAAGCCAACGCCCTCCACATCCTCCACAAGCCTGTACGGATTCTTGGAGACGACCTGCCTGACATTCTCGCCGTACTGCTTGAAGATCTTCACCGACAAAGCAGGCGTAATGCCGTAGCTCTGCAGGAAGACCATCGCCTCGCGCTGCTGCGCCTGCTCGGCATAGCTCTCGGCGATCATCTGCGCGCGCTTGGCGCCGATGCCCGGTACCTCGAGCAGGCGGTCCGGCTGGCTGTAGAGCACATCGAGCGTCTCCTCGCCGAATGCCTTGATCAGCAGCTTCGCCGTCGCGGGGCCGACGCCGCGGATCATGCCGCTTGAGAGGTATTTCTCAATGCCGCGCAGGGTGGTCGGCTTCTCAATCTCGCAGCTGTGCACCTTGATCTGCCGGCCGTATACGGGGTGCTCCACCCATTCGCCGGTGATCTTCAGCTTCTCGCCCGACGCCACCTGCGGCATCACGCCCACGGCGGAGACGCGCGTCTTGCCGCACTTGACCACCAGCACGGTATATCCGTTTTCATCATTTCTGAATACTGTCTCGTCTGCAAAGGCCTCGATCAGCTCCACGCCTCTCCCCCCTTATCCTTCGTCCCTTCGCGCATGGCGCGTTACTTTCTGTTCCTCACCGGGCCGCGCAGCATGTCGCCGCCCTCCAGCAGATCGCCGCAGGGGATGCGCACCAGCGTTTGGGGTACATTGACCACGCCGACATGCTCGCCCGTCGCGTCGATGACGATGTCCTCCACGACCAGCTTCCTGCTGCCCGAGGGGGTGACCGTCTCCAGCTCGTCGCCGACAAAGAATCTGTTCTTCATCTCCACCAGCGCGGTGCCGCCGGAGACGTCCAGCACATAGCCCATATACTCCGCCGCCTGCTCCACGCCGACGGCGCCGCCCGCCACCTGCGGCTGGCCAAAGTAGAAGCCGGTATCATACACCCTGTGGCTGACCTTATCAAGCTCCTCATGCAGCAGGCTGTGCAGCGCCGCGTTCTTCGCATAGCCCTGCGGGTCCGCCGCATAGGCGTCCATCGCGCGGCGGTATGCGCCCACGACCGTGGCGATGTAGATCTCCGTCTTCATCCGGCCCTCGATCTTGAAGCAGGCGACCCCGCTCTCCATCAGCCGCGGAAGATGGTCGATCATGCACATATCGCGGCTTGAGAGGATCGCCGTGCCGGCGGCGTCCTCCTCCACGGGCATGGCCTCCTCCGGCCTCGTCCGCTCGTGGAGCGTATAGGTCCAGCGGCAGGGCTGGCTGCATGCGCCCCTGTTCGCGCTGCGCCCGTTGAGGAAGCTGGAGAGCATGCAGCGCCCGGAATAGGACATGCAGACCGCGCCGTGGATAAACGTCTCCAGCTCGATCTCGTCGCCCAGCTCCGCCGCCATGCGCTCGATCTCCTCCATCGTCAGCTCGCGCGCGAGCACCACGCGGCTGGCGCCCATGCTGCGGTACACGCGCACGGAGTCGCTGTTGGTGGTGTTCGCCTGCGTGCTGACATGGATATCGATCCCCGGCGCCTCGCGGTGAATCCGCGCGATCGCGCCCAGATCGGAGACGATCAGCGCATCCACGCCGATCTCCTTCGCCATCTGCGCCGTTCGCACCATGCCGTCAAGGTCATTGTCCCGCGCAAAGATATTGAGCGTCAGGTTCACCTGCGCGCCCGCCGCATGCGCCGCCTGCACGGCCTGCGCCAGCTCCCGCTCGTCGAAATTGCCGGCCTGCGCACGCAGACCGTATTGCTTCGCCCCACAATAAACGGCGTCTGCGCCGAAGCGCAGCGCCGTCATGAAGGGCCGCATGCTGCCCGCAGGGGCGAGCAGCGTCGGCATTCTGTTCATCAGTTCAGCCCTCTGCTTCTGTCGTATTCCTCCCACAGCGGCCTGTACATCGCCACCGCGGCGTTATGCTCCTCCAGTGTTTTAGAGAAATGCAGCGCGCCGGAGTCCGGATCCGTCGAGCAGAAATAGAGATACTTCTGCGCGACAAACTGCTCGTCCGGATAGAGCGCGGCGATCACCGCATCCATCGACGGGCTGCAGATCGGGCCGACGGGCAGCCCCGTATGCGAATAGGTATTGTACGGGGAATCCACCGCCAGATCGCTGTCGTTGAGGTACATCTTCTCGCTGCCGGAGATGTACTTGACCGTGACGTCGGAGCCCAGCGTCATATTCTTCTTCAGCCTGTTGTGGAAGACCGCGCTGACCTTGGCAAAGTCCGCCGTCTTTGCCTCCTTCTCGATCATCGAGGCGAGCGCAAAGACCTCGTCCATGGTCATGCCAAGCTCCTTGGCGCGCTCATCATAGCTGATGGAATAGGCCGCCTCCGTCTGGGAGAGCAGGCGCTTGATGATCGTATCGGCCCCGGAGCTGGTATAGATCTCGTAGGTATTGGGCGAGAGGTAGCCCTCCAGCACATACTTGCGGCTGGCGGCGTCGCTGCGGGCGAGGATCTCCTCGATGAAGTAATACCCGCTGTAGCTCGCGCCTGAGCGGCAGAGCGACAGAAACTCCGTCGTATCGGCAAGGATCTTCTTCTCCTTGAGATAGGCGGCGATATCCTCGACCGTCCAGCCGGGAATGATTGTGATGTTCGTGGTCAGCGGCTTGCCGTCGCCGGCGACGAGCCTGTCCAGAATATCCATGGAGGACATCGACCGGCTGAGCTCATAATCTCCGCTCTGGATCTTCTGCCCCATGCCCATGAAGTCGGCCATGTACTTGAACACCGTGTGGTTGGCGATGAGCCCGGCCTCCTCCAGCTTTCTGGAGACGGCAGAGAGCGAGCTGCCCGATGCCACCTCAAACGGCATGACCGTCTCATCCTGCGCGTCCATCGGCGCAAAGAACATATCGTTCAGCTTCTGATAGCCGCTGTAGCACAGGCCGCAGACGATGATGAACGACGTCAGGAAGATGAGCGCTGCGCGCAGCACACGCCAGAGCCAATCATACCAGAAGAAGCCGTAGCGCCTGCGCTCATAGAGCTCATGCTCGTCCAGCGCGCCTGTTTGTTTTTTCTTCTTCGCCAATGTGATGTCCTCCCGCTATGGGCCGCCCTGCGGCCGCCTGCTGTGTGCCCGTCTGCGCTCAGCCGCGCTCGGGCAGGTCAATCGTGATGCCAGCGGCGTCCGTCAGGATCTTGAATACGTCGCCCATGGTCTTCTGCATCTGCATCTCCGCCATCAGGTAGGCCTGCACGTCGCTGTTCATATACAGCAGGGCGGCAAGCTGCTGGAAGCGCTGCATGTCCTCGCCCGGCATCTCGCCCGCCGCGCCGACCATGCTCATCTGCAGGCGAACCTGCAGGCGCTTATACTCCTCCAGCAGGAGGCGGTTGGTCTCATCGCTCATCGCCTGATCGCGCAGCTGGCGCAGGCGCACGCATTCATCGCTGGCGCGGATCTCCTGTGCAAGCCTGTGCGCGGTATCGTATATATTCATCGGTATCTTCCTCTCCTGCCCCCTGTCGTCCGCAGGGCGGCAATATGATAACATTCCGGATTTATCTGCGCGGAAAAGAGACCGGCGGCTCAGCCGGTCCCGTATCTTTTGGATCAATACATCAGGTCTCCATGATGATCGGCAGGATCATCGGGTTGCGCTTGATCATGCTGAACAGGTAGGCATGCATCTCATCCTTGATGCCGTTCTTGATCGCTGTCCAGTCGCTCTGCTCAATGCGGTCGTAGCGGTCCAGCACGCCCTGCGCCACGCTGCGCGCGCCTTCGATGAGCTCCTCATTCTCGCGAACATAGACAAAGCCGCGGGAGATCAGCTCCGGCCCGGAGATGACCGTTCCGGTTTCCTTGCTCACGCCGACGACAACGATGATCAGACCGTCCTGCGAGAGATGCTTGCGGTCGCGCAGCACGACGTTGCCCACGTCGCCCACGCCAAGGCCGTCCACCATCACAGAGCCGGTGGGCATCGGGCCGATGATATTCGCCTCATCCTCGGAAAGCTCGACCGCCTGGCCCAGCTCAAGGATGATCGCGTTGTCCGGCTTCATGCCAAGCTCCACCGCCAGCTGCGCATGCCTGTGCAGCATACGGTACTCGCCGTGGACAGGAATGAAGTACTTGGGCTTCGTAAGCGTATGGATGAGCTTGA
Source organism: Clostridia bacterium (assembly GCA_017938795.1). Classification (GTDB taxonomy): domain Bacteria; phylum Bacillota; class Clostridia; order Christensenellales; family Aristaeellaceae; genus Ventricola. The sequence goes on along the minus strand of JAGBAV010000055.1, from coordinate 4,568 downwards.
GCTCCTCCTGACAGGCGTGGCCGGAGACATGCACATCCGCAATGCGGTTGTAGATGACCGTCGCGCCGCAGCGGTAGAGCTGGTTGATGATGCGCGAGACCATGATCTCATTGCCCGGGATCGGCGTGGCGGAGATGATCACCGTGTCGCCCTCGCGGATCTGCAGGCGGCGGTGCTCGCTGTTGGCCATGCGGGTCAGGCCGCTCATCGGCTCGCCCTGGCTGCCCGTGGTCAGCACGACGACCTCATGATCGTCATAGCACTCCAGATCGCTGATCTCGATATGCACATCCTGCGGGATCTTCAATTCGCCGATCTCCATCGCCAGCCGTGTGACATTGATCATGCTGCGGCCGACAAAGCAGATCTTGCGCTTGAACAGGATGCAGTTGTCCACAACCTGCTGAATCCTGTGGAGATTGGAGGCGAACATCGCGATGATGATGCGCCCTTTCGCCCCCTTGAAGAAGCCCTGGAAGGTCTCGCCGATCTTGCGCTCGCTCATCGTATAGCCCGGGCGCTCGATGTTGGTCGAATCCGCCAGCAGGGCGAGCACGCCGCGGGAGCCCCACGCCGCCAGCGTATTGAGGTCCGTGACCTCGCCGTCGATAGGCGTGTAGTCGATCTTGAAGTCGCCCGTCACGATGACCGTGCCGGCAGGGCATGTGATGGCCATCGCCACCGCGCCGGAGATCGAATGGCTCACCTTGATGAACTGCACGCTGAACGCGCCGATGGTCACGGTGTCCTTCGGCTTGATGACATTGAGCTGGATGCCGGAAATATTATGCTCCGTCAGCTTACCCCGTATGAGCGCGCATGTCAGCTTCGTGCCATAGACAGGCGCGGACACATGCGGGAAGACATAGGGCATCGCGCCGATATGGTCCTCATGCCCGTGCGTGACAAGGAACGCACGCACGCGCTCCCTGTTGTTGGTCAGGTAGGTGATATCCGGGATCACAAGGTCAATACCCAGCATATCCTGCCGCGGGAACACGGATCCGCAGTCCACGACGACAATGTCGTCGCCGTACTCGAATGCCGTCATATTCTTGCCGATCTCGCCAACACCGCCCAACGGAATGATGCGCAGCTTTCCCATGGGCCTGCTATCCTCCTTTCGCTGCATCTCCTTCTGTGTGTAAAATGGTGTCTATCATTAAGGATCTGACTGCACGACGTGCCAGACAGACCTGAATTCCGATCCACTTCCCCATTATGGGTATAGTATACAAATTTATTATAACACAGAAATCCGTCAAGGGAAAGATTTCCTTTTCTGTTTCCGGCGTTATTTTCTGTATTCTTCCCGCGATCAGGCAGGAATACACCCTTCTGGTGCGGTTATCCGTTCGCAACAGATGAGAATTCAGGCCCTGTACAGCACTGCATAGGATCGTCAGCTTCTCCGCCCTCCCGGTATGCGCATCGCCGCAGTCCGCCCAAAAGAATCGCTCTGCAGACAGAAAAGAACGGAGCGGTCTTTCCGCTCCGTTCTGATGAGTATTCGCTTACAGATGCCTGTCGATCATCGCGGCAATATCCGCCTTGCCGCGCGCGCCGACGGCCTGCTCCACGACCCTGCCGCCCTTGAGGACGACCAGCGTCGGGATGCTCATCACGCCAAAGCGCTGCGCCAGCTCGGGGGCTTCGTCCACATCGACCTTGCCCACAACGGCGCGGCCCTCATACTCCGCCGCCAGCTGTTCCACGGACGGGGCGATCATGCGGCACGGGCCGCACCACGTCGCAAAGAAATCCACCAGCACCGGCAGGCTGCCCGCGGCGGCCTTGTCAAAGCTCTCCTGCGTAAAATGCAGCATACAGTTTCCTCCTTGATATCAATCCTTCTTCTCCGGCTTGCGCACGGAGACAATCCGCTGCTCCCAGCGTCCCTTGGAAAGAATGGGATCCAGCAGCTTCATCACGCCATATGCCGCGGCCGTGCCCAGTACGGCGCCAAGCGCCGCCACCAGCTCCCGGTTGATCCCGCTGAGTACACCGCCGGCCAGCCAGCCCAGCGCAAGGCCGATCATCATCCCGGCAAACGGCGGCAGATACGCCGCCGCAGACGCCGTCATGACCTGAGCATTGTCCATCTCCACGACGACCTCATCGCCCACCTCGGCCTTGCCCTTCAGCGTCACGGTATGCTTGGCGCAGTTCATGCTGCCGTGCATGCAGGCATGGCAGTCGCCGCAGGCCTCATGCCGCTCGAAGATCACGGTCAGCGTATCGCCTTCGACCTTCGTTACAATCCCCTTATTCGTCATCTCTGCTCTCCTTTGAGGATACGCACCCGGCGCAGTTTTTACTCGTAAACCTTTTCAAAGCCGGTGAAGCCCTCGGCCTCCAGCAGCTCGATCTGATGGCCGACGTTCTTGGCCATCGGCAGCACGGTCGCAACCATGCCCTGCCTGCGCAGCTCCATCGCGCGGGCGATGATCTCGGTCTTGCGCTGGCTGCTCACGCGCTTGTCAATCAGGAACGCAGTCGCGTTCTCCAGCTTATAGCTGCCCTGCATGTGATCCTTGAGGATCGTGATGATGCGCTCAAAGCCGATGGAGAAGCCCGCCGCCGCGACGTCCTGCCCGCTGAACTTGCCGATCATCTTGTCATAGCGGCCGCCGCCCGCGATGGAGAAGTTGTAGTCGTCCATCGTGATCTCAAAGATCGGGCCGGTGTAGTAGCCCATGCCGCGCACGAGCGTCGGGTCGAAGACGATCTTCACGCCGTCCGCCAGCATCGGGCGCACGCAGCCGAGGATCTCAGAAAGATTCTCGATCACCTTGCCCGGCAGGATCTCCTCGGAGATGCCCGCGCAGAACTCCTCGATCGTGATGCCCTCCTTCACGGCGCGGTACACGGCGAGGTACTTCTCCACAACCTGTGCGTCATAGCCGTTCTCCAGCAGCTCCTGCTGGATGCCGTCAAGGCCGATCTTGTCGAACTTGTCAAGGCTGATGAGCACGGAGCCGATCTCCTCCTGAGCGAAGCCCGCGGCAAGCGCCACGGCGCTGAGGATCTGGCGGTCGTTGAGGTGGATGGTGAAGCGGCTGATGTTGATCTCCGCAAAGATCTGGGTGAGCATCGCGGCAGTCGCCGTGATCAGCTCAATCTCCGCCAGGCTGCTGCCGTCGCCGAGGATATCGATATCGCACTGGGTGAACTGGCGGAAGCGGCCCTTCTGCGGGTTATCCGCGCGGTAGACATTGCCCATCTGCAGCGCCTTGAACGGCGTGGGCAGCTTGTCCCTGTTGCAGGCGTAGTAGCGCGCCAGCGGGACGGTCAGGTCATAGCGCAGGCCGTTGTCGGCGTATTCGCCCGTGCCCTTGTCGATCGCGCGCTGCAGGTCCGCGCCGCGCTTCATGACCTTGAAGATCAGCTTCTCGTTGTCGCCGCCCTGCTTGGACGTCAGGTTCTCAATGTGCTCGACGATCGGCGTTTCAATCTGCATGAAGCCGTACGCGCCGTAGCTCTTCTTGATCATGGAGAGCACATGCTCGCGCAGTCGCATATCCGAGGGGAGCATATCCAGCATGCCCTTGACGGGCGTCTTGATGAATTTCATGGTTGTCAACCTCTCTCATCCCGCCCGGGCAGTCCGCCGGGCCGGGGCAATCTCTCCTGCGTCAACGCAGAATTGTAATAATGGTTTATTCGCGCTTACTCCTGATTCTCCTGCATGCGCCGCCAATCCTCGCGCGTGATCAGCACAGTGCGCGGCTTGGTCGGGCCCTCCGCCTCGCCGGCGATGCCGCGCAGGGTCATCTCGTCCACGAGCCTGCCCGCGCGCGCATAGCCCACGCGCAGCCTGCGCTGGAGCATGCTGATGGAGACCTGACCGGCGTCAATCGCCAGCTCGATGGCCTTGGCGAGCATTTCGTCCACAGCCTCCGCGGCGGCGGGCGCGTCGCCGGAGGCCGCCTTCTCCTCCTCGGCGGCGCTGTTCATCTGCTCGATGACGTCCTCGTTATAGTCCGCGGTGTGCGCGCCGCGCACATAGCTGACGATGCGCTCCACCTCGTCGTCGGAGAGGAAGCAGCCCTGCACGCGTGTGGGCTTGCCCGCGCCCTGCGGCGCATAGAGCATATCGCCCTTGCCCAGCAGCTTCTCCGCGCCGCCCGCGTCAAGGATGGTGCGGCTGTCGATCTGGGAGGACACGGCGAATGCGATGCGGCTGGGGATATTCGCCTTGATCACGCCGGTGATGACGTTGACCGAGGGGCGCTGCGTCGCGATGACCAGATGGATGCCGGCCGCGCGGGCCAGCTGCGCCAGACGGCAGATGGAATCCTCCACCTCGCCCGGGGCGACCATCATCAGGTCGGCCAGCTCGTCGATGATGACGATGATCGAGGACATCGGCTCCTCGTCCGGGCCGATGGCGTTGTTATAGCCCTTGATGTTGCGCACGCCCATCGTCTCAAAGCGCTTGTAGCGGTGCTCCATCTCCACAACGGCCCATGCCAGCGCGGCAATTGTAAAACAAGTATTAACAGATATTAACGACGCTATTTTAAAAGAAAAAACAAGTGAAACAAAAGAAAAAATTTTAAATTCAT
>JAGBAV010000054.1 GCA_017938795.1 Clostridia bacterium | reverse complement strand
GGGTCTTGGTGTTGGAGTTCTCCGCACGGAAGGTCGGGCCGAAGGTGTAGATGCGCTTATACGCCATAGCGTAGGTCTCGCCCTCGAGCTGGCCGGTGACCGCCAGAGAGGACGCATGGCCAAAGAAATCCTCCTCCGCCTTATACGGCTTGCCCATCTCGCTGGTGGTGACGGTGAAGGTGTTGCCGGCGCCCTCGGCGTCGTTCGCCGTGATCAGCGGGGTGTGGACATAAACATAGCCGCGCTCCTGGAAGTAGTGATGCACAGCCTGCGCCGCCACGGAGCGGACGCGGAACACCGCCTGGAAGAGCCTCGTACGCGGGCGCAGATACGCGATCTCGCGCAGGAACTCAAGGCTGTGGCGCTTGGGCTGCAGCGGATAATCCTCCGTGCAGTCGCCCTCCAGCACGATCTGCGCCGCCTGCATCTCCAGCGCGCCCTTCGGGCTGCGCACGAGCGTGCCCTCCGCGCGGATGGCGGAGCCGTTGCGGATCGCCTGCACAGCGGAGAAATCCTTTACCTTCTCATCATAGACGACCTGCATCGGCGCAAGCACCGTGCCGTCGAAAAACTCAATGAAACCAATATTCTTCTGCTTGCGATGGTTGCGTACCCAGCCCTGAAGGGCAATCGTCTTGCCCTCAAACGCCTGATCATCTGCCGCGACTTCGCGCAGGTCGTATACTCTGATATCGCTCATAAGCTGCCTTCTTTCCGCGCCGCTGCCGGCGCGCAGTTTAATCGTACGATATATCATAGCAAAAAAAGCCTTGAAACGCAAGACAAAATCCGCGTTTCAGGGCTTTATGTGTGCATCCGTTCTGATTCGCTGCGTTTATCGTATGCAGCAGATTACTTCCCGGCCTTCTTCGCCGCCTGCATCTCGCCCCACGTATACATCGCAAGGCCGATGATGACCGTCACGCCGCCGATGAGCAGCGGCATGGTGACCTTCTCACCGAAGAGAAGCAGCGCCCAGATAGCGGCGCCGATCGGCTCGCCCAGCAGCGCGAAGGACACAACGTCCGCGCTCACATAGCCAAGCAGATACGTCATCAGCGCGTGGCCGCCAAGCGTGCAGGCAAAGGCAAGCACGAGGATGCCGCCCATGGACGGGAGCGTCACCTTCAGCCCGCCAAGGAAGGGGGACATGACCAGCAGGAACAGCGAGGTCATCATATAGACAAAGGTCATATAGCCAAGCGCCGGCAGCTCCTTGCGCTCCGCACGGCCGCAGAGCCAGTGGCCCGCCATGAACACAGCGCCCAGCAGCGCAAGAACGTCGCCCAGCAGGCTGCCATGCTCACCGTTCATCGACAGCAGACCAATCGCCGCCGCGCCGATAATCGCCACGATCGCACCCGGGATCGCCTCGCGCTTGATCGGCTCATGCAGCAGGATACCGGAAAGTGCCGCGACAAACAGCGGCTGCGTGCACACGAGCGCCGTCGCCACAAATGTGGAGGCAAAGCTCATCGAGGTCATCCACGCCGTATAATGCAGGCCGAGCAGCACGGCGGCCGCGCAGGCCAGCAGCAGCTGCTTCTTCGGCGCGCGCAGCACCTGCTGCAGCTCGCCGCTGCGGATCGCCGGGATCATCAGCACGGCAGCAGAGATGATCATGCGGCCAAACGCGATCATGACCGGAGATGCGCCGCAGGAGAGCGACCATTTGACCATCGGGCCGGAGATGCTCACACCCATCACAGCCAGAAAAACGAGAAGCGCCTTATTCATCTTCATGGATTCTGTCTCCATCCATCGTCGGTATGCGCACAGCAGGAGCCGACGGCATCGCCCGCCGGCTCCCGTTTATGCGCGGTTATTCTTCTTCCTTCTCAGGCATCTCAGCGGGAGCGTCAGCCAGCGCATCGGCAGTCATGGCGTCGCTGCCCTCCTGCTCCATGCTCTCTTCCGGCTCCTCCTCGCGCTCGGTGGCGGTCACGCCGACAATGCGGCTGCCCTCCTCCACGCGCATCACGCGGACGCCCTGCGCCACGCGGCCGATCACGGAGATGCCGCTGACCGGCATGCGGATGATCGTGCCGTCGTCGGTGATGAGCATGATATCCTCATCCTCGCTGACGAGCAGCTGCGCCGCCAGCAGACCGGTGCGCTCCGTCAGGCGCATCGCCATGACGCCCTTGCCGCCGCGGCTCTGGCAGCGGAACTCGGACAGATCCGTGCGCTTGCCGTAGCCGTTCTGGGTGATGGCCAGCACCTGCTTGCCCTCGACGACCTTCGCCACGGCGATGACCTCGTCGCCATCCTCCAGATCCACCGAGCGGACGCCCATGGAATTGCGGCCCATTGCGCGGATGTCATCCTCGCTGAAGCGGATCGCGTGGCCCATGCGGGTCGCCATCATCAGCTCGCTGCCGCCGCGCGTGAGCTCGACGCCGATGAGATCGTCATCCTCGCGCAGGGCGATGGCAATCAGGCCGGCCTTGCGCAGGTTGGCGAACTCCTCGCTGGACGTCTTCTTGATCAGGCCGTTCTTCGTCGCCATGACGAGGTAGCCCGTCTCCCGCTCCCTGGGCAGCGGGATCATCGCGGTGACCTTCTCGCCGCCGTCAAGCTGCAGCAGGTTAACGATCGCGGTGCCGCGGGCCATACGCCCGGCCTCCGGAATCTCGTAGCCTTTGAGGCTGTAGACACGGCCGCGGTTGGTGAAGAACATGATCTCGTCGTGCGTGGAGGTGACGAGCAGGCGCTCGCAGTAATCCTCCTCGCGCGTGGTCATGCCCATCACGCCCTTGCCGCCGCGGTTCTGGCTGCGGTAGGTCGCGCGCGGGATGCGCTTGATATAGCCGTAGTGGGTCAGCGTCAGCACAACGCTGTCCTCCTGAATGAGATCCTCCGGATCGATCTCGCCGTCCATCACGCTGAACTGCGTACGGCGCGGGTCGGCATACTTGGCCTTGACCGCCAGAATCTCCTCACGGATAATCGCCAGCACCATCTTCTCATCCGCCAGCACGGCGCGCAGGTAGGCAATTGTCTCCTGCAGCTGTGCGTATTCCTCCTGGAGACGCTCGCGTTCCAGACCGGTCAGACGGGCAAGGCGCATATCCAGAATCGCCTGCGCCTGACGATCGCTCAGGCCAAAGCGTTCCATCAGCTGTGTCTTCGCCTCGGAGGTATTGGCGCTGCCGCGGATAATACGGACGATCTCGTCGATGTTATCCAGCGCAATCAGCAAACCTTCGAGGATATGGGCGCGGGCCTCGGCCTTGTCAAGGTCGTAGCGGGTACGGCGGACGATGACGTCCTTCTGGTGCTGGAGATAGTGATAGAGCATCTCCTTGAGCGTGAGCACCTTCGGCTCGCCGTCAACCAGCGCCAGCATGATCGCGCCGAAGGCGTCCTGCAGCTGTGTATGCTTGTAGAGGTAATTGAGCACCACAGCGGCGTTGACGTCGCGCTTGAGCTCGATGACGATGCGCATGCCCTCGCGGTCGGACTCGTCGCGGATATCGCTGATGCCCTCCACGCGCTTGTCATGCACAAGCTCGGCGATCTTCGCCACGAGCACGGCCTTATTGACCATGTACGGGATCTCGGTGACGACGATGCGCTGACGGTTATTGGGCATGGGCTCGATATCCGTCTTCGCGCGCACGACGATGCGGCCGCGGCCGGTGGTATAGGTGTCGTAGATGCCGCGCCGGCCAAGCACAAGGCCACCGGTCGGGAAATCCGGACCCTTGATGCACTCCATCAGCTCCTGAATGGAGACGTCGGGGTTATCAATCAGCTTGACCACGCCGTCGATGACCTCGCCGAGGTTATGCGGCGGGATATTGGTCGCCATACCCACGGCGATGCCGGAGGAGCCGTTGACCAGCAGATTCGGGTAGCGGCAGGGCATGACATTGGGCTGCATGAGCGTCTCGTCGAAGTTCGGGGAGAAATCGACCGTTTCCTTGTCGATATCCGCGAGCATCTCCATATTGATCTTGCTCATGCGCGCCTCGGTGTATCGCATGGCAGCCGCGCCGTCGCCGTCCACAGAGCCGAAATTGCCCTGCCCCTCGACGAGCGGATAGCGGGTGGCAAAGTC
>JAGBAV010000053.1 GCA_017938795.1 Clostridia bacterium | reverse complement strand
TCGGTTAGAGCACCCGCCTGATAAGCGGGAGGTCGGTGGTTCGAGTCCACTTCAATCCACCATATTCCTCAGTAGCTCAATGGCAGAGCATTCGGCTGTTAACCGAAGGGTTGTAGGTTCGAGCCCTACCTGGGGAGCCATGCAGGATGTACGCAATGTACATCCTGTTTTTTGTTTCAATACACAGCAGCGGGCAGGATCAGCCGCCAGCCTCCCGCAGGCAAAGCAGACCGCAGAGCAGGGCCTGCACCCGGCGTTTTCTCAAACGGATGATCAGGCATAAGCAGCACAGCTGAGCCCATCTGTTCAGGATAACCGGACAAGAACGGGAGAAGACCCGGCATGGGGATCCCCTGATGGACTGCGCCGGCCGAAGCCCAGCGTCATGCGGCCGTTCCCGCATCTGAGTTCAGCTTCAGTCCTGATTGTCCCTGTATCGTCATCAGGATACGCCCACGCCCGGAAGGGCGCGGGCGTTTTTTGTGTTCATCTGCGTGCGGAGCATCCGGATCCGCCCCCGGCACACAGAATTCTCCCCCGCGCATCGGTTGACATGCCCCGCCCGATATGCTACGCTACACACAGAAACAGGCCCCGAAGACGGGGCCCGCACATCCGACAGACAAGGGGAGGACATCATCATGATCGCACCCGCAAAGGACGTCAAAAACCTCAGAGTGGCCTATATCGGCGGCGGCAGCCGCGGCTGGGCATGGGGCTTTATGAAGGACATCGCCATGGACGAGGAGATCTGCGGCGTTGTCAGCCTGTATGACATCGACCGGCAGGCCGCCGAGAACAACCGCATCATCGGCAGCATGATCTCCGCGCATCCGGAGGCAAAGTCCCCGTGGCGCTATGAGGTCGCCGATTCTCTCGCCGCAGCGCTGACCGGCGCGGACTTCGTTGTCATCTCCATCCTTCCGGGCACATTTGAAGAGATGCGCTCGGACGTGCATGCGCCGGAGAAATACGGCATCTGGCAATCCGTCGGCGACTCCATCGGCCTTGGCGGCTTCATGCGCGCCATGCGCACCATCCCGATGTTCGTGGAGATCGCGCAGGCCATCCGCGATCATGCGCCGGACGCATGGGTCGTCAATTACACCAACCCGATGACCCTCTGCCTGCGCACGCTGTATCACGTCTTCCCGGGAATCAAGGCCTTCGGCTGCTGCCACGAGGTCTTCGGCACGCAGAAGCTGCTGTGCGCGATGCTGCGCACGGAGTACGGCATCGACGGCGTGGACCGCCATGAGCTGCATACCACCGTCACCGGCATCAACCACTTCACATGGCTGACCTCCGCCTCCTACAAGGGCTACGACCTGATGCCGCTGTACAGGGAGTTTGCGGACAAGTACTACGAGACCGGCTACCTTGACGGCAAGGACGACAACTGGATGAACAACAGCTTCTCCTGCGCGCACAGGGTGAAGTTCGACCTGTTCCGCCGCTTCGGCTGCATCGCCGCGGCGGGCGACCGCCATCTGGCGGAGTTCATGCCGCAGTGGTATCTGCGTGACCCAGAGAATGTGCGCGAATGGATGTACGGCCTGACGACGGTCGACTACCGCGTGGGCGACCTCGCCAAGCGCCTGCAGCGCTCGGAGGACCTGATCTCCGGCCGCGAGCCGCTGGAGATGAAGGCCTCCGGCGAGGAGGGGCATCTGCTCATCAAGGCGCTGCTCGGCCTTGGCCCCATCGTCTCCAACGTCAACCTGCCCAACCGCGGGCAGATCCCGGGCCTGCCGATGGATGCCGTCGTGGAGACAAACGCCTACTTCACCCGCGACAGCATCGAGCCGACCATGGCGGGCACGCTGCCGCCGGCCCTGCAGACCATCATCGGCCGCCATGTCGCCGTGCAGGAGAATACCCTCCTCGCCGCGCTCAGCTGCGACAGGGAGGCCGCCTTCGCCGCCTTCATGAGCGACGCGCAGATGACGCTCAGCCTCGAGGACGGCAGGAAGCTCTTTGACGAGATGCTCGAGAATCAGCGTGCCTATCTGCCGGAGAAGTGGTTCGCCTGAGAAGGCGCGCCATTCAGGCGGCGTTATCCCGCCCGGAGCCAGACAATATCCACAGCAATAAACGAAGAGACGGGACCGTCAGTCACATGACGATCCCGTCTTTGTTTTATGCCCTTCTGCGCCTGCGGAGCAGCGTCAGCATGGCAGCAGACGCGCCCATCAGCGCAACCCACAGCGCCAGCGACGTTTCATCGCCGTTCTGCGGAATCCTCGCATTGATGATGGTGCCGCCGTTGTCTGCGTGATCCGCCGGCGTGCCGTCCTTCAGCGTGTAGCGGGTGACAAAGCCGCTGAGGGGCTGCTCCCGGACCGTATAGACGGCAGGCTGACCGTTCACCTCGCCGGGGAGGTTATAGTACTTGTACCAGCCGTTGCGGTCAGGCTTCGGCGTCCTGATGTCCGTGGGCTCGCCGTTGCAGTACAGCACCAGCTCGATCTCGGGGGCCGCTTCGCCCTCGGTCAGGCCGCTCCATGTCTTCCTGACGGCAAAGTCCGCCTTCACGACGGCCTTGTTGATGATCGTGCCGCCGTTGTAGATGGCCTTGGTCTTGCCTGCATAGGGAGGCACGTTGACATAGATGGTCAGGAAGCCGTCAACGTACTTTTCCTTGGCGTAGTACACGATGAGCTGATCCCTCTCGTCGTACATGGGCAGATCAACGTACCTGTACACATTCCCGTCGCGGGTGTAGTCGGGCTGCGGATCGAGCTTCTTGCCGTTGGCGTACAGCGTCAGCTCGATGGCGCCGCCGTCGCCGCCCTGCCAGCTCTTCGTCACCATGAATTCGGTGGTCATGAGCTCGTTCACAAAGCTGACTTCTGCGCCATCTTCGGGCAGCTCGCCCTCGATGCTGCCGCCGGCTTCACCATTCACCGTGACCTCAAAGGCCGCAGACGCAGCTTCCGTCACAGTGTACCTCATGCCGGGCAGCAGACCGGAGATGGTCACGCTCTGATCATGAGCCAGCCCGATGGTATCGCCGCTCCTGATCATGCCCTCGGCATCGCCGGTATAGGCGTATTCACCCTCGGCTTCTGTGCCGTCTGCATGGAACAGCTCCACCGTAAAGCGGAAGGTTCTGTCCGTCTCGCAGCCTTCCACCATTTTGCTGATGGTCAGCGATGCATACAGCGTGTTCTCGAAGCGGATCTCCTCAGCGGGCTCGCCATTCCGGGTGATCACGGGCTCGACATTCAGCGTGCCGTCGTGGTTGTCACTCACGGTCACATTCACGGTGTAGATGCTCTCGTCCGCCGCCATCATGTCGGTGGACTCTGTGATCTCCCGCACCGTGTAGGTGTAGGTCTGGCCCACATCGCTCAGACCATAGGTCAGGGTGCCGAAGGTGATCTCGCCGCCCGCATTCTCTGCCCGTATGGTGTTGCCTGCCGCGTCCGTCAGGATGAATTCGTACACCTGATCCTCGCGCGGTTCTGCGCCGTTCACCGTCTTGATGGCAGTGGGACTCCATTCACCCGCCGCTTCATAGGCGTTGGCGAACGCCACCTCCGCAGCTTCCTTGTCCGCCGCCGCGGTGATCGTTCCGTCTCCGTTGTCCGTGAGCGTCACCGTCACCGTGTACCCGGTTTCGTCATAGGTGTAGCCCGCGGCGTTCCCCTTGACTTCCTTCACCGTGTATGCGATGGGGCTCTTCTCCAGATCCTCCCCGGTGTAGGTCAGCGTCGTGAAGGTGATGCCGCCGTCCGCCGCGTTCTTCACCGTCTCGATCACATCGCCCTCGGCGTCCAGCAGCTCGAAGCTGAACTGCTCCGCCTCAAGCGTACGCCCGTTAAGCGTCTTGACCGCGCCAAGCTGAATCTCGCCCTTTGCTTCATAGGCGTTGGCGAACGCCACCTCCGCGGCTTCCTTGTCCGCCGTCGCGGTGATCGTTCCGTCGCCGTTGTCTGTGAGCGTCACGTTCACAGTGTATTCGGCTTCGTCGTAGGTGTAGCCTGCGGCGTCGCCCTTGACTTCCTTCACCGTGTACGCGATCGGGCTCTTCTCCAGATCCTCCCTGGTGTAGGTCAGCGTCGTGAAGGTGATGCTGCCGTCCGCCGCGTTCTTCACCGTCTCGATCACATTGTCCTCGGCGTCCAGCAGCTCAAAGCTGAACTGCTCCGCCTCAAGCGTACCGCCGGTAAGCGTCTTGACCGCGCCAAGCTGGATCTCGCCCTCCGCCTTGTAGCTGTTGGTGAACGCCACCTCTGCGGCTTCCTTGTCCGCCGTCGCGGTGATCGTGCCGTCACCGTTGTCCGTGAGCGTCACGTTCACAGTGTATTCGGCTTCGTCGTAGGTGTAGCCTGCGGCGTTCCCCTTGACTTCCTTCACCGTGTACGCGATGGGGCTCTTCTCCAGATCCTCCTCGGTGTAATGGAGCGTTGTGAAGGCGATGCTGCCGTCCGCCGCATTCTTCACCGTCTCGATCTCATTGCCCTCGGCGTCGTACAGCTCGAAGCTGAACTGCTCCGCCTCAAGCGTACGCCCGTTAAGCGTCTTGACCGCGCCAAGCTGGATCTCGCCCTCCGCATTATACTCGGGCACATTCAGAACCTCCAGATACAGCCCGTCTTCGCTGAGGGTCAGATCCTGATAGGTCTCCGTCAGCACAACGCTGCCGTTGGCGTCCAGCGTAAAGCTCCACGGGTCTTCCTCGGAGATGTCGAACCCATCGGGCGCTTCGGTTTCTTCCAGCGTATAGCTGCCGGCGGTGAGATCCTCAAACAGCAATTCACCGGGCGCATTATGGGTATAGCTGTGGTCAATAGGCGTGCTCCCCTTCTTCAGGGTGAACATGGCGCCTGTGAGCAGGTTTCCGTCCGGATCCACCTTGCGCACAACGAGCGAGACAGGATCATTGGTGATGGTGTCTTCCACATAGCTGCCGGCCCTGATCGTCGTCACGCTGCAGCCGACTGCCGCCTTCAGCGCCGCCATGTCCTCGTCAGAGAATTCCGCATTCTCCGACAGCAGCACATAGCACCACTTCCACGGCGCTGCGCCCAGCCTGTATCCATCCGGAGCCATGGTCTCCTCGATCACAAGGATCATCGCCCCTTCGGGCACCTTCGTGATCTCAATGACGCCGCCTGCCTTAGTCGTCAGGGTCTCAGACGCGCCCGGACCGAAATCCTGATCCAGCGTCGTCACCCTGAACTGCGCGCCCGGAAGGAAGGTGGGCGAATTGCTGCCCGCCCCTTCGCTGCTGATTTTCAGCAGGCGGATGCCCGCTTCATGCGGCAGGACGGAATAGGAGCCGCTCTGATTGGAGGAGGTGACGTTAAAGGTGATGCTTTCTGCCTGAGGCTTGCGGCCGGCCAGGCAGGCGTTATTGATCAGGGATACGTCCTTCGTGCCCACGGGCAGCGTGGTCTTCGCCTGATAGGTGAGCTTCAAAGGCGTATTGTCCGGCACGTCCAGCGTGAAGCTCTTGCCGTCCTCCGCCATGGTCAGCACATAGGAGGTGGCGGAGGCGGAGGACGCGGCGCTCAGCTGCCTCCCGACCCTGGTGTTGACCACCCTGAAGGAGCCATCCACATAGGTAAACACGTCCTTGCCGGCGCCCATCTGATCCTCCAGCAGGATCACGTCGCTGTTCCTGTCCAGATCCAGACCGAAGGGATTCATCTCGATGGTGTATTCCACCTTCCTGCCGCTGGACTGGAGGAACTCCGCCGTCTTGTCCATCATGGAGCTGTTAAGGCTCGTGGAGCCCCTGCTGGTGGGCAGGGTATAGCTTTCGCCGTTCCAGCTGATGGTGGCGGTGTTGCTGTAGTTGAGCACAATCTCAGCGGCGTCAATGGGCACCTCATCCATCGCATCCCGAATCGCCTCGGGCTTGAGCATCGTGTGATAGGTGATATAGATATCCTTGCTCTTATCCTTGCTGTTGCCCGCCCAGCCGCCGCCGGGGATGGTGAAGGTCAGCGTGAAGGTATTGCCGCTCACAGAGACGCTGTCCGGCACGATGATATAGCCCGGCGCATCCTCCGCCTCGATCAGGAACAGGTCCTTCAGGGGCCTGCCCGCATAGCTGGGCAGCATCTGGTTGTCGGAGAGCGTGTCCGTCACCGTCACGGTAATGGGGTCGCCGTCGTTGCCGAACTCGCGCGCGCCGATGAAGATCTTCCACCGGATCTCCTCCACGCCGTCGCCGTTGGCGGGATTGTCGTCATAGCCGCCGGTGAAGGCCTGCGCAGAGTTGCCGTTCACCGTGCAGACGGTATAGTTCCTGAAGGCCGTGGGGTCGTAGTAGTCGCCGTACGCCGGGGTCTCCTTGCGCCTGGTGGCGAAGCCGCGGTCATAGTGGGCGTTGATCCCCTCCACCAGCTCCGTGCCCTGGTTGGTGTAATTCAGCCAGCCGTCGTTTTTAATCCGGTAATTCTGACCCGGTGCGTGCGTTTCATTGTTCAGATAGCACGTCACGTCGATGGTCTCGAACGTGGTGGCGTTCTTCTCCTCAAGGATGGCGGCCACCGCCTCCATATCAAGGTCAACGGCGAAGCCATACTTGCCGTTCTCGCCGAAATCATGCTTCGGATGCGACTTGAGGATCTGATAATGCGTGCCCTCCGTCAGCGGGACCTTCTGGTTATTGCCGCAGACCATCTCCACCTCAATGGGCCACTTGTCGCTGTAGTGGATGGTCACCTCGCCGATGGGCGTCTGCCCGCGGGGAACCAGATCGACAATATCCAGATCGCCAAAGAGCTCAAAGGGCGTCTTGTTGCTGTTCTTACAGGTGATCTTCCACTGGGTCAGACTGTCCGTGCGCTCGATCACATGCCTCTTCTCAACGATCAGGCGCGCGTTCGACGTCATCGTCGGCTCCTCCTCGCCCGTAATGGGGCCGTCGGCAAAGCCGTTGCCGAAGGGATCGGTGTGGATGACCTTATAGCCGTTCTTGATCCCCTCGGTCACATAGCTGCCGTCAGCATTGACAGAGGGGGTTGCGAAGTACACCAGCTTATAGAGCTTGACATAGGTACCATCGGAATTGATATCCAGATTCTCTGTGGTGAAGGTAAAGCCGTTGCCGGCGTCGTTGAAATCGATGAAGCTGGTATCGGTGAGATCGGTCAGGGAATACAGGCGCTCCTTGTAGGTGTTCCTGCTATCGAAGCTGTGGATCTCGAAGGGGTAGTCGCTGTTCACCAGCAGATCCATGCCGGTGAGGGTATCGATAAAGGTGGTTTTGTCGTAGAAATTCCAGCCGAAATACACGTCCCAGCGGATCAGCGGCTTGCCTTCGTAGAAGAACAGCTTGCCGGTAACGGGATCGACCTCGTAGCCGCCGGCCTTGGTGGGCGTCTCATAGGTGGGCACGAGGGATTTCCACTCTTTGCTCACGTTGGGCGCATAGTCGTCCACCTTGATCAGGCTGGCGGTGTTGGAGTAATACTGCGGATAATTCTTTGCCTGAGCCGAGCGTACGGCGCTCGTGATGTCCGCGGGCACGCGCAGCTGATAAGCGCCGGGAGGGAGCATCTCCCCCTCGGGGGCGGTGAGGGTGATCGTATTCCTGCCGCCGTCGACGGTGTTGGTCACTATGGCGTCCACCCGCGTGAGGTTGGCCGTCTTGGGATCGTTGGTCAGGAAGCTGTCAGAGGTATCCACACCCTCCAGCGTCACGGGGCGTTCGTCAGGGCTGCGGAAGGAGAGGGCGTAATTCACATTGTCCACGACAGTGAAGGTCGAGAACGGCTCCTTGATATAGACCGTCACGCGGAAGTCCACATAGTACTTCTTATCACGCTCGTCCATGTAGGCGCCGCCGTAGGCCTCGGTATGATCGGTAAAGGCGTTCTTATCGATCCCGAACTGGTGAACGGTCACCTCATCCCAGCCGATGGAGGCGGCAGCGGTGAGCGGCGTCCTGAGGGATGCGCCGTTTTCCTTCAGCTCGACGGCATTGGTCCTCTGCGCCTCGGTATAGCCCTCAAGCTTCGCCAGCGCAGCCTCGCTGTCCACCTTCATCCTGTACACAAAGGTATAGGTGCCCTTATTGAGGATCCCATCCGGGCTTGACAGGGTCAGGGTATTCACGCTGCCGTTATTCACAGAGGCAATCGCGGCCTGCTCGCCCGCGGGCGCAGTGACCGTCGCGTCGCCGAAGAGCTCGCCCGTCAGCGCACCGTCCGCGGCGACCGTATCCACGAGCGTGAGCGCAGCGCCGTACAGATTGCCGGTTGTGCCCTGAGAAAGACTCATGTTCTGATCGAGGGTGAGCGTGACGGTATAGTCCACCAGGTAGGAGGAGGCGTCCGTGCTGTAGTAGGGAATGCCGGCCTCCTTGTTCAGCTCATATTCCTGGCGGACGATGAGCGTCTCCGTCTCGCCGTTCACTTCAAAGCGCAGCTGACCGTCGTCGTTATGGCTGCTGGTATCCAGCGAGCCGTCGAACGCCACCTTCGTGTTGCTCACATTGCCGTCGTCGGAATACACATTTTCATAATAACGCAGGCAGATCTGGCCGGCCTCCTCGTCCACCCACCAGCGGAAGATGTTCACCCCGGCGTCGCTGGCGATGTTGTCCTCGTCGTCATAGGAGGTCGGATAATTGGCGTCGTTCATCAGATGCAGCGAGCCGATATCCACCGTGAAGATCGTATCCGGGCTGATCTCGCCGTTCTGGTACGCCTTTCTGAGCAGATAGGTCTCGTCCTGCACGATCAGGTCGAAGGCCAGCTGGAGGAACAGACTCTGCCCGTCCTCCACCACGTCGGGCAGACTGGTCCCATAGCGGTCAGCCTGAAGGGTATAGGACACATCGGCATAGTCGCCGAGCCTCACGCGCTCCTCCGCCGCCATCGCACCCGCTGCAAGGCACAGCAGCAAAAGGGCAGCAAGGATGCTGACTCCCCATTTATTCATCGTACGGCGCATTCCTATCATAACGATCATCCTTCCGAACTCTATCCGAATCAGACATAAATATTATATTCTGATGTATATTTCCCTATTTTACCAAATATCATTATACCCTACCAATTAACAATTGTCGATACGTATTGATACATAATCTCCCAAAAATCCTGTGCACGATATCTGTCCCGCCGTATATTTCCTCACAGCGGACGCAGCATATCATACTCCCCAGAAAAGAAAAAGACAGCCGTCCAACGGATCCGGCTGTCTCTCCTGCATCAGGCAGAATGCTTTTCGGTTTTTGGATCAGGCATGACGCTGCTTTTCATTGAAGACAGGAGGCGGGCCGCAGCCGGTCAGACAGGCAGCAGCGTCCCCGACTGCCCTGCCCCCGGAGGCCGTCATCTCCTCCGCATGCCAGAGGGGCTGCTTCTCCGTCAGCTGACGGCTGCGGTCACCGGCACATGCAGCGTGAATACGCTCCCCCTGCCGGGCGTGCTGCGCATGCGGACGCCGCCGCCCATCTCCTGCGCCAGCCGCCGCACGATCGCCAGCCCCATGCCGCTGCCGTCCTCGCCCGCCGTCTCCCTCGCGCGGGCATACGGCTCAAACGCCCTGCGCGCAAAGGCGGGGTGCATCCCCGCGCCGTCGTCCTCCACGACGAACACCGCCTCCCGCCGCCCGGGCATGGCGCGCAGCCTGCCGCGCAGGGTGATATGCCCGCCCCGCGCTGTGTACTTGACAGCGTTGCCAAGAAGATTCCCCAGTGCGCGGGACAGCGCGGCATAATCCGCCATCAGCGGCGTCTCCCCCATGGCGGTCAGATCCAGCGTCAGCGTCTGCTCCTTCTGTGCTGCGCGCCCGGCATACAGCGCGCGCAGCTGCTCCCCCAGCTCCGCGGCGGTGAATCGCTGCGCCCCGCCCGCCTCGCCGCAGTGCTGCGCAAGCAGCCTGTCCATCGCCTCCACGGCCATCAGGATCTGCCGCATCTGCTCATCCACGCCGGCTCCCCGGCGGCTCATCATCAGCGCCGTCTGCGCCGCCCCGGCCACGCAGGTCATCGGCGTGCGCATGTCATGGGCAAACGCTATCCGCGCCATATCCCCATATGCCGTCACATGCATTCTCTCCTTCATCGGCCCGTCCCCCTTCCTGCTTACAGGATATGGGGCAATTCGCCCGTTTATGCCAATTTTGTCACAACTTTATTTCACCATTCCACTCAAATTAACACTTTCGTCATACTTCACCCGGATGCGACGGAATTCGACAGCATGCAGCGGCGGTTTCCGGCAGGATTCGCACCATCGCTGTAAACGCAGAACGCCCCGGACATTCAGCCCGGGGCGGTGTGTTGATGCGTCTTACGCGTCCGGATTCGCGCCGATGACGGCCTTAATGCGGCGGACGCCGGCGGAGGAGGACTCCTCCTTCTGGATCTTGAAGGACACGAGCTCGCCGGTGCGGGCGGCATGCGGGCCGCCGCAGATCTCCTTGGAGTACTCGCCCATGGTGTACATGCGGACCTGCTCGCCGTACTTGCTCTCGAACAGGCCGATCGCGCCCTCAGCCTTCGCGGCCTCGACGGTGGTCTCGGTCATCACGACCTCAACGTCCGCGGCAATCCACTCATTGACCAGCGCCTGAACCTGCGCCAGTTCTTCCTTGGTCACCTTGCGGCCGAACTTGAAGTCGAAGCGCAGGCGCTCGGCGGTGATGTTGGAGCCCTTCTGCGCGACCTC